>NZ_JBEZDS010000012.1:63569-245671 GCF_040648435.1 Dactylosporangium sp. NPDC049140
CCGGCCGGGCCGAGGTAGCCGGAATTGGTGAAGGGCTGAGCAGAGAGGGCGCGCCGGCCGGGCCGAGGTGGCCGGAATTGGTGAAGGGCTGAGCAGAGAGGGCGCGCCGGCCGGGCCGACGGGCCGGGATTGGTGAGAGGCTGAAGGGAGAGGGAGTGCTCGCCGGGCGGCGGCGCCGGAATGGTGAGAGGTCCGCACCGGTGGTCGAGGGCTGCCGTCGAACGGGTCCCGATCCGTGGCCGGGCGGCGGCTTGGGCGCGCTTGCCGGCGGCGCGTAGGGTGGCGGGCGATGTCTGCCCTTCGCCTGAGTCTCTCCGGAGCCGCCCTGCTGGTCGTCGCCCTCGGTGCGGCCGCCTGTGGTGGCGATCCGGCCCCCGCGGGTCAGGCCCCCGCCGCCGCGGAGTCGCCCGGCCGTCAGGTGTCCAGCGCGGCCGCCTCCGGTGCGCCCGGTAACGCCGGGCTGGCCTCCGAGGGTGCCGGCGCCGTCCCCAAGGGCACCACGAAGCACGCCTTCCCCCTGCAGGGCAAGGGCTCCTACTCGCACGACCACCACGACTACCCGGCCAGCGACATCATCGCCAGCTGCGGCCTCAACGCGCTCTCCCCGGTCGACGGCACCGTGCTGGAGGTCACCAAGGTCGACACCTGGACGGCCAAGGTCAACGAGGGCTCCTCGCGCGGCGGACTGTCGGTGTCGATTCTGGGTAACGACGGCGCGCGGTACTACATGTCGCACTTCTCCGTCATCGACGACGGCATCGCGGCGGGCACGGTGGTCCAGGCCGGGCAGCCGGTGGCCAAGGTCGGGCGGACCGGCGACGCCAGCGCCTGTCACATCCACTTCGGGCTCTCCCCGGCGTGCGCGAAGACCGGCGACTGGTGGACCCGCCGCGGGGTGATCTGGCCCTGGTCCTACCTGGACGCGTGGAAGGCCGGCAAGGAGAAGTCCCCGGTCACCGAGCTGGAGGCGTGGCAGCAGAAGAACGGCTGCCCGGCCAAGGCCACCGCCGATCCGTAGGGCGGCTCAGCTGTGCTCCAGGCAGAAGGGGTGGCCGGCCGGGTCGCTGTACACCCGGAAGCCCGCCTCCTTCGTCGAGAGCAGCTGCGCGCCCATGCGCAGGACCTTGGACTCCGCGGCGTCGATGTCGTCGACCCAGATGTCCAGGTGGAGCTGCTGCGGGTAGTTCGGGTCCGGCCACTGCGGCGGGATGTGGTTCGGCGCGTGCTGGAAGCTGATCCGGCTGCCGCCGTCGCCGATGTCGATCCAGTCGCCGTCGACCTTCGTGATCGGCAGGTCGAGCAGCTCCGAATAGAACCGCGCGAGGGCATGGGGGTCCGAAGCGTCGAGCACGACTGACGAGAGTCTCGCAATCATCCCCCCATCGTGCCCCACCGGTATGACAAAAAACTAAGAAGTGGCCTGCGCCTGGATCGCGGTGATGGCGACGGTGTTCACGATGTCCTTCACCGTCGCGCCCCGGGACAGGTCGTTGACCGGCTTGCGCAGGCCCTGCATCACCGGGCCCACCGCCACCGCGCCCGCCGAGCGCTGGACCGCCTTGTACGTGTTGTTGCCCGTGTTCAGGTCCGGGAACACGAACACCGTCGCCTGGCCGGCCACCGGGCTCCCGGGCAGCTTGGTCGCGGCCACCGCGGGGTCGATCGCCGCGTCGTACTGGATCGGGCCCTCGACCGGCAGGTCCGGGCGCCGGGCGCGGACGATGGCCGTGGCCTCGGCGACCTTTGTGACGTCGGCGCCGGAGCCGGAGGTGCCGGTGGAGTACGACAACATCGCCACGCGCGGGGTCACCCCGAAGCGCGCGGCGGTGCCGGCCGAGGAGAGCGCGATGTCGGCCAGCTGCTCGGCGTCGGGGTCGGGGTTCACCGCGCAGTCGCCGTACACCAGGACGCGGTCGGGCAGCAGCATGAAGAACACGCTGGAGGCGACGCTCAGCCCCGGCACCGTCTTGATGATCTCGAAGGCCGGGCGGATCGTGGCCGCGGTGGTGTGGGTCGCGCCCGACACCATGCCGTCGGCGTGCCCGAGCTGCACCATGAGCGTCCCGAAGTACGACACGTCGGCCACGACGTCGCGCGCGAGGTCGAACGTGACGCCCTTGTGCGCCCGCAGGTCGCGGTAGGTCGCCGCGAACTCCTCCCGCAGCGGGCTGGTGACCGGGTCGACGATCTCCGCGGCGCCGAGGTCGAGGCTCAGGTCCCGCGCCTTGGCCCGGATCGCCGCGGGATCGCCGAGCAGGGTCAGGTCGGCGACGCCCCGGCGCAGCAGGATGTCCGCGGCGCGCAGGATTCTCTCCTCGGTACCTTCGGGCAGCACGAGGCGCCGCCGGTCCGCCCGGGCGCGGTCGATGAGGTCGTACTCGAACATCAGCGGCGTCACCCGCGCCGAGGCGGTCAGCTCCAGCACGTCCGCGAGCGCGGCCGTGTCCACATTGGACTCGAACGCGCCCAGGGCGGCCTCGACCTTGCGCGGGTTGGCCGCGCTGAGCCGGTGCTCCATGCGCGTGGACGACGCGATGGTGTCGTAGCTTCCCGACGGTACCGACAGCACCGCGAGCCCGGGGTTGAGCCGCTCGAAGAGGCTCAGCGCGACGGGGTCGGGCGCGATGCCGAGGGTGAGCACGATCCCGGCCAGCGGCACCAGGCCCGACGCGTGCGCGGCGCCCGCGGCCACGAGCAGGTCGGCCCGGTCCCCGGGCGTGATGAGCAGGCAGTCGGGGGTGAGATGGCCCAGTACCGCCGGCACCTGCGCCGCCCCCACGACATAGTCGAGCACGTCGCGCCCGAGCGCCGCGTCCCGGTCGCCGCCGGCGGTCACCACGCTCGCGCCGAGCTGGGCGGCGACCTCGGCCACGGTCGGCGCGCCGACGGTCGGCACGTCCGGGATGACGAAGCAGGGCACCGGGAGCTTTGGCGCGGGTACCGCCGAAACGGTCTTGTTCAGCACCACGGCGGCGACCGTCGCGTCGAGGTCGGCCAGCGCGTGGTAGGCCTGGCGGGCCATCGAGTCCAATGTGGACTCGTCGGCTCCGCTGCCGTTGACGACCGACACCACGACCGCGCCGAACTCGTTGGCCAGGCGGGCGTTGAACGCGAGGTCGTCGTCGATGTCGGTGCCGATGACCACGACCGCCTCGTGCTGCTGCGAGACCAGGCGGAAGTGCTCGACGACCTGCCCGACGAGCTCCTCGGCGCGTCCGGCCGCGAGCATCGCCGCCGCCTCCGGATACGTCACGCCGTAGAGGCGGTCGTCCCCGATCGTGTACCGCGAGCGCAGCAACTCCAGCAGAACGTCCTCCGACGCGGGAGCGACGGGCCGGAAAACACCGATCCGCGGCACCTTGCGCGACAGCAGTTCGGCCAGTCCGAGAGCCACGGCCGACTTGCCGGAGTCGGGTCCGTGCTCGACGAGGTACACGATGCGGGCCACGGCGATAGTCTGCCTGGCATGATCCTCGTGCTCAACAGCGGCTCCTCGTCGGTGAAGTTTCGTGTCGTGGATCTCGCCGACCCGGCGGCGGGGGAGCGGGGCCTGATCGAGAAGATCGGCGAGCCGGGCGGCGTACCCGACCACGCGGCCGCGCTCGAACAGGTGCTCGACGGCCTCGACGCCGCCGCGATCGAGGCCGTCGGGCACCGGATCGTGCACGGCGGGTCGCGCTTCCACGCGCCCGTGGTCGTCGACGACGCGGTGCTCGACACCGTGCGCGAGCTGGTACCGCTGGCCCCGCTGCACAACCCCGGCGGCATCACCGGCATCGAGGCGGCCCGCGCGAAGCTCCCGGCGGTGCCGCACGTGGCCGTGTTCGACACCGCGTTCCACGCGACGATCCCGCCCGCCGCGGCCACGTACGCGATCGATCGCGAACTTGCCGCACGGTACGACATCCGGCGTTTCGGCTTTCACGGCACCTCGTGCGCCTATGTGTCCGCGCGCGCCGCCGACCTGCTGGGCCGCCCCCTGGAGGATCTCAACCTGGTCGTGCTGCACCTGGGCAACGGCGCCAGCGCCACCGCCGTGCGGGGCGGGCGCAGCGTCGACACGTCGATGGGCCTGACCCCGCTGGAGGGCCTGGTCATGGGCACCCGCTCGGGTGACCTGGACCCGGCCGTCCCCGCCTACCTGCACCGCGTGGCCGGGATGGACTTCGCCGCCGTCGACGACACCCTGCAGCGCCACGCGGGCCTGCTCGGCCTGGCCGGCGTGAACGACATGCGCACCGTGCTGGAGCACCGGGCCTCCGGCGACGAGGCGGCGGCGCTTGCCTTCGACGTGTACTGCCACCGCATCCGCAAGTACGTCGGCGCCTTCCACGCCGTGCTGGGCCGCCTCGACGCGATCGTGTTCACGGCGGGGGTGGGCGAGCACGCCCCGGCCGTGCGGGCGGCGTCGCTGAGCGGCCTGGAGTCGTGGGGCATCACCGTGGACGCGGCGCGCAACGAGGCGAACGAGCGCATCATCAGCCCCGACGGTGCGCGGGTCGCGGTGTGCGTGGTACCGACGGACGAGGAGCACGCGATCGCCGAGCAGACGGCCGCGCTCGTACTCTGAGATCTGGCATGATGCATCGATGCTCCTGCGCCGTCTCGGTGGCCTCGCGTGTCTGCTGGTGGCCCTGACCGCGCTCGTGGTCGCCGGACCGGGCCGCGGAGCCGGGCGGCGTAGTATCGGGCCGCTACGCCCCTTCGGAGCCGGGCGGTGTCCTGCAGTTCGACGAGCCGGCCTGGCTGTCGGCTCCCCACCCGCCGCGCGAGGTGCGCGTCGACCTCGTGGTGCAGCGCGCCGACGACGGTGCGGCCGAGGTCAGCGCGGCCTACGACGTGACCCTACGGCCGGGCGATCCGCTGATCCCGCTGATCCGCATCGGTGACGTCGGCGGCCAGCAGCTGGCCGCCCGAGTTGTGGGCGGCCCGTGGGTGGACAGCCGAGTGATCGTGCAGACCTCGGGTCCGGGCAGCGAGACGCACGTGTCGTGGCGCTACGTGGTCCGTGCCGGCCCACCCTTCGCGGTGGGCTTCGACGATGTGCCCTCATCGCTCGGCGCGCCGGCCACCGTGCACCGCACGGTCCGTCTCGAGGTGCGGGGCTGCACGATCCTCGCCGTGCGCGGCGGCGAGGTCCAGGACCAGGACGCCACGCACGTGACGGTCACGGGCGCCGAGGCGATCGAGATCCGGCTCGATTCGGACACGTCCGCGACCGCGGTGGAGGCCGGCGCGGACTCCGGCGGCACGTCGGGCTGGTTGTACGTGGTCGTCGAGTCGCTGCGGCAGGGGTGGTTCGCCTGGTCGCTGGCCCTGCTCCTGCCCTGGCTCGCGGTCGCGGCGATCCGCCGCGGCCCGACGCGACGGCTGGCGAACGTCGCGACGATCTTCGTGCTCGCGTGCATCGTCGTCGGCTCGGTGATGATCTGGGCCGACGTCGAGGTGGTCGGCCGGGTCGGCTTCGCCCTGTTCTGCGTGGCGATGCCGCTGCTCCTGCTGGCCGTGCCGTGGGCCGCCGGCATCGTCCGGCCGCGCGCCCGTGACCTCACGGTCGCCGCGGCGGCGGCGGCCGGCGTGGCGTTGATTCCGGCCGGACTGTACGGGCACACCCTGCCCGCGCTGGCCGGATGGGCGCTCGTCTTCGGACCGCCGGCGGCCGGGTTCGCCACCGCGCTCCTCCTCCGGCGGGCGGCCCTGGCCGGCGCGGCCGCCGCGTTCGCCGGGGTCGCCGTCGCGCTCGGGCTGTCGCGCTACCTCTTCGTCGGCCGGCCGGCCGAGGGCGAGGTCGCGGCGATGGCGATCGGGCTGGTCTGGGCGCTGCTGTTCGGCGTGCCGCTGGTGCTGCGCCGCTCCCTGTGGTGGCTCGCGGCGGTGCTGCCGGTCGGTGCCCTGCTGCTGGTGCGGCCGGTGCGGCTGGCCCTGGAGCCGGTGTCGACCTTCCGCGGGGGACCGGACGCCGGGTTCACCTGGCAGAGCCTGGGGACGCAGTCGCGGACGCTTGCCGGTCTGGTGCTCATCGGGACGCTGGCCGGGCTGCTCGCGCGGGCCGGCCGCGAGCCGGGGGCGCTGCGCGAGCGGGGGATGGCCCCCGCGGCCGTGGCGCTGGCGCTGGGCGTCGCCATCGATCCCGCGCCGTTCAGCTGGGCCCACGTCGCGGCCATCGGGGCGTTGTGGGGCGGGCTGGTGGTGCTGCTGCCGAAGGGCGATCCGCGGGCCCGGCTCGTCTCCCCCGGGACGCACGGGCGCCTGGTACGGGCCGAGTTGCGGCGGCGCATGCTGCGCATCGCGGCGGCGGACGTATACCGTGGCGGCCGGGCCCGGCTGGCCGGTGAGCCCGAGGCGATCGAGGCCTACGACGGGGCGCAGCAGCGGCTCGACGAGGCCGTCGCGCGCGGCGGGCAACCCATCGACGGGGTGGCGGTCGGCGACGCGTTCACCACCGATGCCGGGCGCGCGCCGACGCTGAACGCGTTCGCCGCGGTCGGGTACGCCGCTCCCGCGGCGGCGTTGCTCATCATCTACGAGGTGGTCGCGCTGCTGCAGCAGGACGACCGCTCGGCGGCCGACCTCACGCTGCTCGGACTGGCCGACACGGCGCGGCACCTGCTGCGGTGGCCCGTGTTCGCGGCCCTGTTCGGGTACTGCTATCCGCTGCTTCGGGGCAACGGGCCGCTCCCCAAGGCGCTCAACCTCGCGGCCGTCGTGCTGGTGGCCGAGCTGCTGCCGGTCCTCGCCGACCCGCACGTCACGGCCAGCGGGCGCCAGCTGGTGATCGCGCTGTTGCTGCGCGCCGGCCAGGTGCTCGTGTTCTTCGTGGTGCTGGGGTTGCTGTGGGAGCGGCGCCTCGCCGTGCTCGCCGACGTCGGATGGAACCGGCTCCGCGATCTGCGCCGGGCCACCACGCTCGCGGCCCCCGCCGGGACGGTCGTGCTCACGGTGGTCACCGCGCTCGGTACCGCCCTGGCCGGGGCGGCCGCCGCCGCGCTCATCGCCAATCAGGCGCCCGCGCCGCCGTCGCCGCCGCGGCCCTCGCCGTCGGTGTCAGCCGGTCGCTGAACCCACCGGCGTCCAGGTCGGGTACTTGGCCGCTCGCCCGTCGCCCGAGGAGCGGCCCCGCAGGCGCCGGCTCACCCAGGGCAGCACGTGCTCCCGGTAGTACCGCGCCTCCGCCAGCAGCCCCCGCGCCGAGCCCAGCCCCGCCTCGACCTGATGCGCCGCCGTCGGGTGGCCCAGCGCGGTCAGCACCAGCCCCGCCACCCGCCGGTGCCCGGCCGAGTTCAGGTGCAGGCGGTCCCCGGACCAGTACGGCGCGCGGCGGACCTCCTCGTCGCCGAACACGTTCACGAACACGACGTTGTCGTAGCGCGCTGTGAGCTCCTGGACCGCCGCCGACAGGATCGTGCCCTTGCGGTGGATGACCTTGCCCATGGGCAGATGCTCCGACGGGTCCGCGCCGCTGAGCAGGAGCATCCGTACACCGGCCGCCGTCGTGCGCTGCAGGGCGGACTCGGTCAGCCGCAGCAGATGCTCGATGTCGGTGCCGCGGCGCATCATGTCGTTGCCGCCGCCGTTGAGGGACAGCAGCGTCGGCGGCGGGGCCAGGGACAGGGCCACACCCAGCTGCTCGTCCAGGATCGGGCCCAGGAGACGGCCGCGGATGGCCAGATTCGCGTACTGCACCTCCTCGCCCGTCGCCGCCGCCAGCCCGGCCGCGACCAGGTCGGCCCAGCCACGCGGCGTACCGTCCGTCCGCTCGTCGCCCATGCCCTCGGTGAAACTGTCGCCGATCGCCACGTACCGCACGGTTTGTCCCCCTCCGCCGCGTGCTGCCCAGACCAGCATCATCCAGAGACGTCACGGGCGGCCGGGGCGCGGGCCCTGATTGTCGTGCCCGTCACGTATGGGCGCACACGACGGTGGCGGAGCTGAGGCCCGCGCCCTCTGGAGCTCAGTGGACGCTGAGGTAGTCGACGTTCGGTCCTCCGCCGGCGGTCGTGGCGGTGGCGCGGACGGTGAAGGTAGCGGCGGTCACCGGTACCGTCACGGTCACGTCCTGCCAGGTGTTCCAGTCGGCGGTGGGGTTGAAGGCGACGCCGGCGGCGACGACGGTGCCGTTGACGGCGATGTCCATCGGCCTGTTGGCGGTCGTGCCGTTGGCGACGCGGAAGGTCAGCGCTGCGGTGCCCGCCGCCGTGGGTGCGGTCACCGACCACTGGACGTAGCCGCCGGCGATGTTGGTGTAGTCGACGAAGCCGGTGCCCGAGTAGCCGGTGTGGTTGGTCGCGACCGTGCCCTGGGCGATCGTCGCGTTCTCCGCCTCGTACCGCACGGCCCCGGTCGCCGGCACCGTCCGGGTCGCCACGTTCCAGCCCGACACCCGCACCGACGGGGCCGCGCCGGCCAGGTCGCTCGTGCGGTACGTCGCGGTCAGCGTCTTCGACTCGCCCGGCCACAGGCTGATCTCGTTGTCGTCCCACTGGATCGGCAGCACCGGCTTGCCGGCCGCGCCGATCACGTGCGCGTCCACGTAGAACGCCGGCGTCTTGCCGGTCGAGGTGTTGCGCAGCGTGACGGTCGTCGTCGTGGTGCCGCCCGCCGCGCTCGACGCCGCCGTCGCCGACACCGGCGCCTGGGCCATGCCCGACAGGCCCTTGAGGTTGGCGTAGCTGGTCGTCGGCGCGTAGTACCAGTCGTTGTTCGCCCAGTCGACCGTGTCGGGCGCGGTCGACAGCCAGTAGACGTTGCGGCTGACCTCGGCGCCCGACGAGTCGAGCAGCACGAGTTTGGCGAGGTAGGTGCCGGCGATGCCGCTGATCGACGACGGCACGGTCAGCGCGGTGGCCCGCCCGCCGTCGCCCGCCACCGTCGGGGTCGCCGCCGTCCGGGCGTAGACCTCGGTGCCGTCGGGGTTGTACAGGTTCACCTTGACCGTCAGGCCGCTTGCCGGGCCGTGCCGCTGGTTGACCACGACGACCGAGCGATTGTCGTAGGACCACTGCACGTGCAGCGGCTCGTTGGCCTTCTTGGCGCCGTAGTACGCGCCGTTCTGGTCCAGGTAGTAGTCGAACAGCTGCCAGTGCAGCGAGGTCCAGCCGCTGTTGAGCATCCAGTAGATGACGCCGCCGGCCGGGTTCGAGGAGTCGGTGAAGTTGCGCCGGTAGGACTCGAACTGCGCCCGGACGTTCTCGTACTGGGCCAGCTGCGCCTTGCGTACGTAGTCGTCCAGGCCGGTCGGCGCCCCGTAGCGGCCGGTGATGGCGTTGTCGAAGATCTTCAGCGTGTTGAAGGTGTCCGACGGCGAGCGGTGGTACTGCGTCGCGTTCGGGTTCTGCCACAGCGCGCTCAGCTCCCCGGCGGACATCATCCGGTTGAGCGTGTCCATGGTCGGCACGTCCGGGCCGGCGCTGGTCTCGGAGTTGAAGCCCCAGGCGCCGCCGCTGTCGGAGTGCGCCTTGTCGTACCAGTAGTTCGGCGGGATCCACTCATACGGCCCGGTCATCTTCATCCCCGACGGGCCGGTCCGGGGAGCCGAGCTGTCCGACGCCGCGGCGATGACCGGGGTCGGCCAGTCGGCGGCGGTCAGCGCGTCCAGGTAGTTCTTCTCGATTGTCGCGTCGGGCGCGAAGTCGCTGCCGATGAGGAACGAGATGACGCTCGGGTGGCCGCGCAGCCGGGCGGCCTCGGCGGCCATCGACGCCTTCGCGATCGGGTAGTCGGCCGACGTCCAGACGTCGCCGGGCTCGTCGCCGTTGACCTGGCCCTCCCATTTGTCGCAGCACTCCCAGCCGGGCAGCGTGAGGATGCCGTACCGGTCGGTCAGGTCGAAGAACTCGTCCGCCTCGATGTGCCCCTCCAGGCGGATCGTGTTGAGCCCGAGGTCGAGCGCGTAGCGCAGCTTGTCCTCTACATAACCGGGATTCCACCGCAGGAACAGGTCCGGCGACCAGCCGCCGCCGCGGATCTGCAACGGGCGTCCGTTGATGGTGTACCGCCGGTGCCCGCTCGCATCCAGCGGTGCCTGCACGTCACGAACGCCGAACCGCTGGTGCCCGGCGTCGCTGGCCGTGCCGCCGGCCGACGCGGTCAGGTTCAGGTCGTACAGCGGCTGCCCGCCCATGCCGGCCGGCCACCAGACCTGCGGATCGGCCAGCGTCACCTGGCCGAAGGTGACCGTCTTCGTCTCGTGCGCGGCCAGGCTCACGGATTGCGACACGGCGGTGCCGGCGACGCTGCCGGAGACCGTCGCGGTGATCGCGGCGGCGGAGTCGTTGCGCACGTCGGCCTTCGCGGTAAGCGTCGCGCGGTCCAGCGCCGGCGTGCTGAGCCGCGTGACCACGTGGGCGTTGCGCAGCGCCACCGCGCCGGATCGGCGCAGCGTCACGTCGCGGACGATGCCCATGTTCTTGTCCGGCGGTGTCTGCACCCAGTCGATCCACCCCATCGTGAGGTCCCGGTCGGGGTCGTTCGGGTAGACCTTGATGGCGACGCTGTTGACGCCGCTGTGGACGATCGCGGTCAGGTCCAGCTCGTGGTCGGTGTAGGCGCCGGCGATCGTGGCGCTCGTGGCGACCTGGGTGCCGTTGACCCAGACGTCGGCCTTGGACAGCACGCCGGTGACGTCGACGAACGTGTGCAGCCCGGTCTCGGAGCCGAGCGTGAAGTCCGCGCGGTACCACCACGGCACGGTGAAGTCCGCGGTGGGGATCGACCGCATATTCGTGGAGTAGAACGGGTCGGGGTACACGCCGTTCTGCAGCAGGCCGGCGAGGACGGTGGAGCGGGCCGAGACCGCGTACCAGCCTGAGGTCGCGTACCCGGGCCGCGAGATCGTGCCGCCGGTGTCGGCGGTGCGGCCCGACGACCGCATGGCGAAGCCGGGGATCGCGGTCGGCGTGCCGGGCGCGGCGGAGACTTGGACGGCGGCCCGCTGCATGCCCGCCGGCGGGCGGGCCAGGGCAGGTTCCGCGCCGTTGCCGGCCAGCGCGACGGCCGTGGTCGCCGCGACGAGCAGTTGTAGCCAGGAACCGGTTCGAGTTTTGAGCAGCATGACGCCTCCCGGGTGACAAGCGGTCTGCGTGCACGGGCATCCGACAGCGAAGGTCGACTGTTAAAGAGTCTTACTATTTAACAGTTGTCGATGTTAGGCGCGCGGTTCGGATGCGGTCAAGGCCGCGATCAGCGCCAGCCGCGCGGGTGCGTCGCGGCGCGCGGGCCGCTCCCGCGCAGCTCGCCGCCGGCCGCCTCCGCGAGGATGTCCGCCAGCTCCGTGAAGCCGTCCCGAACCAGCCCCGCGGTGATCCGCACATGGTCGGAGTCCAGGTGACGCACCTCGAACGGCGCGCCGGGCGCGACCGCCACCCCATGGGCCGCCAGCGTGAGCAGCGCAACCTGCTGATTGGCCACGGCCATCCAGATGTTGATCCCGTCCGCGCCGGTGGCCGCGACCCCGCGCTCGTCGAGGGCGTCGAGCAGGGCGGTGCGGCGGCGGGCGTACTCGTCGCGGGCGTGGGCCACCTGACGTACCGTCGCCGGGTCGGTGAGCAGCTCGACCAGGACGGCCTGCAGGAGTCGCGACGACCAGCCGGGGCCGAGCAGCCGCCGGTCGGTGACGGCGGTGACGACCGACGCGGGGCCGCCGATCGCGGCCAGGCGCAGGTCGGGGCCGTGGCTCTTGGAGAAGCTGACGACGTGCACGGTGCGGTCCGGCAGGCGGCGGCCCAGGCTCACCGGCGGCGCGGTCGCGATCGCCCCGGCGTGGTCGTCCTCGATCACGGTGACGCCGGGGTGGCGGGCCAGGATGCGGGCGAGCTTGTCGGCGCGCGCCTGGGTCATGCTGGCGCCGGTCGGGTTGTGCGCGCGCGGCTGCAGGAACAGCGCGACCGGTTCGCAGCCGGCCAGGGCGGCGGTGAGCGCGTCGGGGCGCAGGCCGTGCTCGTCGAGGCCGACCCCGACGACGGTGGCGCCGACCGTCTCCAGCAGGTCGAGGGTCGGCGGGAAGGCCGGGTCCTCGACGAGCACGTGGTCGCCGAAGCGGACCACGACGCCGGCGATGCGGTCGAGCGCGTCCATGGCGCCGTCGACGACGGTGATCTGCTCGGGCGGGTACGGCCAGCGCCCGCGCAGCGCCTCCTCCAGGCCCGGCAGCACGGCGCCGTCGAGGTACGAGGTGGTCAGCCGGGCGTCGCCGATGCGCTTGAGGGCCTCGGTGAGGCTCGGCAGCAGGTCGTAGTCCGGCACGCCGGTCGAGTAGTCGCGCAGCAGGCCGCCGCGCAGCTCACCCACGCGGGTGCCGAGCTGGGCGTACCGCAGGCGCTGGCGCGGCGCCGAAGGACCGGACACGAACGTGCCGGAGCGGCCCCGGGTCTGGATGGCGCCCGCGCGGGCCAGGCTGCGCCACGCCTCGCTGACCGTGGTCGGGCTGATCCCGAGCTCGCGGGCGACGTCGCGCACGGTGGGCAGGCGGGTGCCGGCGGGCAGCGTCCCCGCCGTGACGAGGCGGCTGACGGCCGCCGCGATGCCCCGGGCCGACCGGTCGTCCACCGCTCCGGTGATCAGCGCTAGCAAATTACATCTCCGAAACATTCTGTAACGCTCGGACCATTGTCCGCCTAGATTTGTGTCGTTAGTGTCCTACGGCATCCGACCCGATACAAGGTCATCTGCCGCCGGACGACATCCCCGCCACCGGCCACTGTGGACCGACCAGAGAGGGGCAGCCATGACGATCATCCGCGCCGCCCTCGTCCAGACCAACTGGACGGGCGACAAGGAATCGATGATCAAGGCGCACGAGGACTACGCACGGCAGGCCGCCGCCCAGGGCGCCAAGGTCATCTGCTTCCAGGAGCTGTTCTACGGCCCGTACTTCTGCCAGGTGCAGGACACCGCCTACTACGAGTACGCCGAGTCGATCCCCGGCCCGACCACCGAGCGCTTCCAGGCCCTCGCGGCCGAGCTCGGGATGGTCATGATCCTGCCGATGTACGAGCAGGAGCAGCCCGGCGTGCTGTACAACACCGCGGCCGTCGTCGACGCCGACGGCAAATACCTGGGCAAGTACCGCAAGAACCACATCCCCCAGGTGAAGGGCTTCTGGGAGAAGTTCTACTTCCGCCCCGGCAACCTCGGCTACCCCGTCTTCGACACCGCCGTGGGCAAGGTCGGCGTGTACATCTGCTACGACCGCCACTTCCCCGAGGGCTGGCGCGCGCTCGGGCTCAACGGCGCCCAGATCGTGTTCAACCCGTCGGCGACCAGCCGCGGCCTGAGTGCGTACCTGTGGCAGCTGGAGCAGCCGGCCAGCGCCGTCGCGAACGAGTACTTCATCGGCGCGATCAACCGCACCGGCATCGAGGACCTCGGCGAGAACGACTTCTACGGCACCAGCTACTTCGTCGACCCCGAGGGCAAGTTCGTCGGCGAGGTCGGCGACGCGCACAACCCCGAGCTCATCGTCCGCGACCTCGACCTCGACCTGCTCGCCGCGGTCCGCGACCGCTGGCAGTTCTACCGCGACCGCCGGCCGGACGCCTACGGGGAGCTGGTGCAGCCGTGATCGCTCCGCAGCGAAGCGAGGAGGACGGATGAGCAGCTTGCTGATCAAGGGCGGGACGGTGGTCGGCCCGCAGGGCGCCATCCCGGCCGACGTGCTCGTCATCGGCGAGAAGGTCTCCGCGATCTTCATGCCGGGCGACGGGCCGGTCGAGGGCGACTTCGAGGTGCTCGACGCGACCGGGAAGTACGTCATCCCGGGCGGCGTCGACGCGCACACGCACATGGAGCTGCCGTTCGGCGGCACCTTCGCCAGCGACACGTTCGACACGGGCACGCGGGCGGCCGCGTTCGGCGGTACCACCACCATCATCGACTTCGCGGTCCAGCGCACCGGCGAGGTCGTCCAGGACGGGCTCGCCGCGTGGCACGCCAAGGCGGCCGGCGAGTGCCACATCGACTACGCCTTCCACCAGATCCTCGGCGGCGTCGACGACGAGTCGCTCAAGGCGATGGACCAGCTGGTCACCGACGAGGGGATCACCAGCTTCAAGCTCTTCATGGCGTACCCCGGGGTCTTCTACAGCGACGACGGGCAGATCCTGCGGGCCATGCAGAAGGCCCGGGACAACGGCGCCATGATCATGATGCACGCCGAGAACGGCCCGGCCATCGACGTGCTCGTCAAGCAGTCCCTGGAACGCGGCGAGACCGACCCGATCCACCACGGGCTCACCCGCCCGGAGGCGCTCGAGGCCGAGGCCACCAGCCGGGCGATCTGGCTGGCCAGCGTGGCCGCCGACTGCCCGCTGTACATCGTGCACCTCTCGGCCAGCAAGGCCCTGGAGCAGGTCGCCGCCGCCCGGGACCTCGGCCGCAACGTGTTCGCCGAGACCTGCCCGCAGTACCTGTACCTCACCCTGGAGGACCAGCTCGGCGCCCCCGGCTTCGAGGGCGCGAAGTGGGTCTGCTCCACCCCGCTGCGCAGCAAGCACGAGAGCCACCGCGCCGACCTGTGGAAGGGCCTGCGCAGCAACGACCTCTCCGTGGTCTCCACCGACCACTGCCCCTTCTGTTTCAAGGACCAGAAGGAGCTCGGCATCGGCGACTTCTCGAAGATCCCCAACGGCATCGGCAGCGTCGAGCACCGCGTCGACCTGCTGTACCAGGGGGTCGTCGACGGCAAGCTGTCGCTGGCCCGCTGGGTCGAGACGATCGCGACGACCCCGGCGCGCATGTTCGGCCTGTACCCGCGCAAGGGCGTCGTCGCGCCCGGGTCCGACGCCGACATCGTGCTGTACGACCCCTCGGCGCGCACCCGCATCAGCGTCGAGACGCACCACATGAACATGGACCATTCGGCGTGGGAGGGCGTGGAGATCGCCGGCAAGGTCGACACGGTCATCTCCCGCGGGAGCGTGATCGTCTCCGGCGACACGTACCACGGCCGCAAGGGTCACGGGCAGTTCCTCCGCCGGGGGCTGTCGGACTATCTCCTGTAGGGGTTGCGATATGCGAGAGATCAAGCACTGGCTCGACGGGCAGGCCGTCTCCGGCACCAGCGGCCGGCGGCTGCCGGTCTGGGACCCGGCCACCGGCGAGCAGCAGGCGTACGTCGTCGCCGCGACCGCCGCCGAGACCGACACCGCCGTGGCGAGCGCCCTGGCCGCGTTCCCGGCCTGGCGGGCGGCCTCGCTGTCCCGCCGCGCCGAGGTCATGTTCCGCTTCCGCGAGCTCGTCGACGCCAACCGCAAGGAGATCGCCGCGCTGGTCTCCGCCGAGCACGGCAAGACCGTCGCCGACGCCGGCGGCGAGCTGGCCCGGGGCCTGGAGAACATCGAGTTCGCCACCGGCGCCCCGCACCTGCTCAAGGGCGGCTACAGCGAGCAGGCCAGCTCCGGCGTGGACGTGTACTCCATCCGCCAGCCGCTGGGCGTCGTCGCCGGCATCACGCCGTTCAACTTCCCGGCGATGGTGCCGATGTGGATGTTCTGCAACGCGCTCGTGTGCGGCAACACGTTCATCCTCAAGCCCAGCGAGAAGGACCCGTCCGCCTCCCTGCTGCTGGCCGACCTGCTGCGCCAGGCCGGCTTGCCCGACGGCTGCTTCAACGTCGTGCAGGGCGACCGGGAGGCCGTCGAGCGGCTCATCGCGCACCCCGACGTGCAGGCGCTGAGCTTCGTCGGCTCGACCCCGATCGCCCGGGCGGTCTACGAGGCCGGCACCCGCGCCGGCAAGCGGGTCCAGGCGCTCGGCGGGGCCAAGAACCACATGGTGGTGCTGCCGGACGCCGACGTGGACGCGGCCGCCGACGCCGCCGTCTCGGCCGGCTACGGCTCGGCGGGGGAGCGGTGCATGGCCGTCTCCGTCGTCGTCGCGGTCGGCGCCGTCGCCGACCCGCTCGTGGCCGCGATCGGCGAGCGGATCGGCCGGATCGCGGTCGGCCCGGCCACCGACCCGGCCGCGGAGATGGGCCCGCTCATCACCCGCGAGCACCGCGACCGCGTGGCCGGCTACCTGGCCGAGCCGGGCTCGGCCGAGGTGGTCGTCGACGGGCGGGAGGCGCCGGTCAGCTCCGGCCCCGGCTTCTTCCTCGGCGCGTCGCTGGTGGACAAGGTCACCCCGGACTCGCCGCTGTACCGCGACGAGATCTTCGGCCCGGTGCTGTCGGTCGTGCGCGCGGACTCCTACGACGAGGCGGTCCAGCTCGTCAACGACAACGAGTACGGCAACGGCACCGCGATCTTCACCCGGGACGGCGGCGCCGCGCGGCGGTTCCAGTACGACGTGGTCTGCGGCATGGTCGGCGTGAACGTGCCGGTGCCGGTCCCGGTCGCCTACTACAGCTTCGGCGGCTGGAAGTCCTCGCTCTTCGGCGACCTGCACATGTACGGCCCCGAAGGCATCCAGTTCTACACACGCAGCAAGGTCGTCACCTCCCGCTGGCCGGACCCGGCCACGTCCGAGGTCGACCTCGGCTTCCCGAAGGTGCGGTGACGGCATGGACATAGGGGTGGTGCTGCAGTGCGACCCGCCCGCCCTGGGCGTGGTCGAGCTGGCCAAGAAGGCCGAGGCGGCCGGCTTCAGCCACGTGTGGACGTTCGACTCGCACGTGCTGTGGCAGGAGCCGTTCGTCATCTACAGCAAGATCCTCGCCGACACCGAGCGGGTCGTGGTCGGCCCGATGGTGACCAACCCGGGCACCCGGGACTGGACGGTCACCGCGTCGCTGTTCGCCACCCTCAACGAGATGTACGGCAACCGCACCGTCTGCGGCATCGGCCGCGGCGACTCGGCGGTGCGGGTGCTCGGCTCCCGCCCCACGACGCTCGCCGAGCTGCGCGAGTGCGTGCAGGTCGTCCGCGAGCTCGGCAACGGCCGCGCGGTACACCTGCGCGACCGCGACCTGCAGTTCGCGTGGGCGCCCGACAGCCGCCTCGAGGTCTGGGTCGCCGCCTACGGGCCGAAGGCGCTCGCGCTGACCGGGGAGGTCGGCGACGGGTACATCCTGCAGCTGGCCGACCCCGACATCGCGGCCTGGATGATCGGGGCGGTGCGCGCCGCGGCCGAGCGGGCCGGGCGGGACCCGGCGGCGATCAAGTTCTGCGTCGCCGCCCCGGCCTACGTCGGCGACGACCTGGCCCACCAGCGGGACCAGACCCGCTGGTTCGGCGGCATGGTCGGCAACCACGTCGCCGACATCGTGGCCCGCTACGGCGCCGGCGGCGCCGTGCCGACCGTGCTCACCGACTACATCAAGGGCCGGCAGGGCTACGACTACGCCGAGCACGGCCGGGCCGGGAACACGCACACCGACTTCGTTCCCGACGAGGTCGTCGACCGGTTCTGCATCCTGGGCCCGATCGGGCACCACCTCAAGCGCCTCGCCGAGCTCAAGGAGCTCGGCGTGGACCAGTTCGCCCTGTACCTGCAGCACGACGCGAAGGAGTCCACGCTCGCCGCCTACGGCGAGCATGTCATCCCGGTCGTCTCATGAAACGCGTGCTGGGTGCCCTCGCCGGGGTCGCCGCCTTCGTCCTGCTGTGGGAGGGCTACAAGGCGGTCGGGAACGACGAGGGCACCGCCGTCTTCGGCGTGCGCATCCTGCCCCGCGCCGACGATCTGTCCATGCCGCACCTGTACACCGTGCTGGAGCGCCTGTCGCGGCCCGAGCTGACCGGCGGGCGGCCGATCTGGCGCGTGGTCCTGGACGCGTGCCGGTTCACGTTAGGCGTGACAATGGTCGGCTTCGCCGCCGGCGTGCTCATCGGCTTCGTGCTCGCGGTGCTCATGCAGCGCTTCCGGGTCGTGGAGCGGGGGCTGCTGCCGTACGTCATCCTGTCCCAGACCGTGCCGCTGGTGGCGCTCGCCCCGCTGGTGGCCGGCTGGAGCGGGGCGCTGTCGTTCGGCCCCTACCCGTGGCAGGACTGGATGACGGTGTCCACCATCGCCGCCTACCTCGCGTTCTTCCCGATCGCCGTCGGGCTGCTGCGCGGCCTGCAGTCGCCCCCGTCCGCCGGCGTCGAGCTCATGCGCTCCTACGCCGCCGGCTGGTGGCGCACGCTGGTCAAGCTCCGGCTCCCGGCCGCCCTGCCGTTCCTCTTCCCGGCGCTGCGGCTGGCCGGCGCGGCCGCGGTCGTCGGCGCCGTCGTCGGCGAGATCTCCACCGGCACCCGCGGCGGGATCGGCCGGCTCGTCATCGAGTACTCCCGGGAGGCCACCTCCGACCCGGCCAAGGTCTACACCGCGATGCTGGGCGCCGCGCTGCTCGGCCTGTGCGTCGCCGCGTTCGTGAGCCTGCTCGAGCTCCCCCTCATGCGCCATCGCCGACAAGTCGAGGTGAACGTCATATGACCGCGGTGTCGATCGCGGGCGTCACCAAGGTGTTCAACCAGGGCCGCCCCGACGAGGTGGCGGCACTGTCCGATGTGGACCTGGACGTCGACGACGGGCAGTTCGTCTCCCTCATCGGCCCGTCCGGGTGCGGCAAGTCGACGCTGCTGCGGCTCATCGCCGACCTCATCGAGCCGACCACCGGCGCGGTCACCGTGGCCGGCAAGCCCGCCGGGCAGGCCCGCCGCGAGCAGGGGTACGGCATCGCCTTCCAGCAGGCCGGGCTCTTCGAGTGGCGCACCGTGCGCCGCAACGTCGAGCTGCCGCTGGAGCTGCGCCGGATCCCGCGCCAGCAGCGGCGCACCCGCGCGGAGGAGATGCTCGCGCTGGTCGGGCTCGCCGACTTCGGCGGCCACTACCCGGCCCAGCTCTCCGGCGGCATGCAGCAGCGGGTCGCGATCGCGCGGGCTCTGGCGGTACACCCGCCGCTGCTGCTGATGGATGAGCCGTTCGGCGCCCTGGACGAGATGACCCGCGAGCGCCTGCAGGGCGAGCTCCTGCAGATCTGCGCGGCCACGCGCACCTCGACCGTGTTCGTCACGCACTCCATCTCCGAGGCGGTGTTCCTCTCCGACAAGGTCGTCGTGATGTCGGCCCGCCCCGGCCGGATCACCGCCACCATCGACATCGCCCTGGGCGAGCGCAACGAGGCCGTGCGCCAGTCGACCGCCTACTTCGACCACGTCACGGCCGTGCGCAAGGCGCTGCGGTCATGAGGCGGATCCTGCCGCCGCTGCTCGTCGGCATCCTCGGCCTCGCCGGGTGGGAGCTGGTGGTCAAGGCGGGCCGGATCGCCCCCTTCATCCTGCCGGCCCCGTCGGCGATCTGGGCCGAGCTCGTCGAGCAGCGCACCAACGTGCTCGACGCGGCCCTGGCCAGCGGGGCCAACGCGCTCGTCGGCCTGGTCGGCGGCACCGTCGTGGCCGTGCTCGCCGCGCTGGCCACCAGCCGGGTGCGGCTGCTCAGCGAGGTCTCGGTGCCGTTCGCGGCGGTGCTCAACGCGCTGCCGATCATCGCGCTGGCGCCGATCCTCAACAACATGTTCGAGTCGACCAGCAGCCTGCCGCGCCGGCTGGTCGCCGGGATCATCGTGTTCTTCCCGGTCTTCCTCAACACGCTGCGCGGGCTGCGGGAGGTCGACCCGACCCACCGCGAGCTGATGGCCAGCTACGCCGCGGGCGGCTGGACCTTCGCCCGCCTGGTGCGCCTGCCGGGCGCGCTGCCCCACCTGTTCACCGGCCTGCGGCAGGCATCGTCGCTGGCCGTGATCGCCGCCGTCGTCGCGGAGTACTTCGGCGGCCTGCAGGACGGGCTCGGCGCGCGGATCACCTCCGCCGCCGCGTTCACCGCGTATCCCCGGGCGTGGGCGTTCGTCTTCGGCGCCTGCGTCCTCGGGCTCGTCTTCTACCTCACGACGCTGCTGCTGGAGCGTCTCGCGATGCCTTGGAAGTCCCGTTTCTGACGGAGGTTCCCCCATGAAGAAGTTCGTTGTCGTGGTCGCGGCCGGGCTCGTCCTGGCCGGCTGCGGCACTGCCGACTCCACGTCCCCCACCACTACGAGCAGCGGCGGCCTCACCACCGTGAAGCTGCAGCTGCAATGGTTCTACCAGGCCCAGTTCGCCGGCTACATCGCCGCCGTGGACAAGGGCTTCTACAAGGAGCAGGGCCTCGACGTGCAGCTGCTGGAGGGCGGCGTCGACATCGTGCCGCAGACCGTCCTCGCGCAGGGCAAGGCCGACTACGCCGTGGCCTGGGTGCCCAAGGCCCTCGCCTCGCGTGAGCAGGGCGCCGGCATCACCGACGTCGGGCAGATCTTCGCCCGCTCCGGCACCTACCAGGTCGCCTTCGCGAGCTCGAACATCAAGTCCCCGGCCGACTTCAAGGGCAAGAAGGTCGGCAACTGGGGCTTCGGCAACGAGTTCGAGCTCTTCGCCGGCATGACCAAGGCCGGGCTCGACCCGGGCAAGGACGTCACCCTGGTGCAGCAGCAGTTCGACATGCAGGCGCTGCTGAAGAAGGAGATCGACGTCGCGCAGGCCATGTCCTACAACGAGTACGCCCAGCTGCTGGAGGCCACCAACCCGGCCACCGGCCAGCTCTACAAGCCCGAGGACTTCTCGATCATCGACTGGAAGAACGTCGGCTCCTCGATGCTGCAGGACGCCGTGTGGGCCAACACCGACAAGCTCAAGGACGCGGGCTACCAGGACCGGACCGTGAAGTTCCTGACCGCGACCATCAAGGGCTGGGCCTACTGCCGCGACAAGCCGGAGGAGTGCCGCGACATGGTCGTGGCCAAGGGCTCCAAGCTCGGCAAGACCCACCAGCTGTGGCAGATGAACGAGGTCAACAAGCTCGTCTGGCCCGCGGCCAAGGGCGTCGGCCTGGTCGACGAGGCCGACTGGGCGCGCACCGTGGACATCTCGATGACGACCAAGAACCAGACCGGCGACACGGTACTGAAGAAGAAGCCCGAGGGCCTCGCCTACACCAACGACTACATGCAGAAGGCCCTCGACGCCGCCAAGGCCGCCGGCGTCGACACCACGGGCTCCTCCTTCGCCCCGCAGACGGTCACGCTGACCGCCGGCGGGGCGTAGTCCCTCAGGCGCAGTACCCGTCCGCGGCCTCGAGCGCGTCGTCGACCGCATCGAGGCCGCGGACCAGGTCGTCCTCCGAGATGATCAGCGGGGGCACCACGTGGACGCGGTTGAAGTGGGTGAACGGCCACACGCCGCCGGCCTTGCACGCCGCGACCACCTCGGCCATCGGCTTCGCGGCCGGGCCGGCGGCGTTGTAGGGCACCAGCATCTCCCGGGTCTCCTTCGAGCGCACCAGCTCGATCGCCCAGAACAGGCCCAGGCCGCGCACGTCGCCGACGGACGGGTGCCGGTCGCGCAGCTTCTCCAGCCGCGGCCGCACCACCCGCTCGCCGAGGTCGCGCACGCGCTCGGGGATCCGCTCGTCGCGCATGACCTCGATGGTGGCCACGGCGGCGGCGCAGGCGAGCGGGTGCCCGGAGTACGTGAGGCCGCCGGGGAAGGGGCGCTCGGCGAACGTCTCGTACACGCGGGGGCCGAGGATGACGCCGCCCAGCGGTACATAGCCGGAGTTGACGCCCTTGGCGAACGTGACGAGGTCGGGCACCACGCCCCAGCGGTCGACCGCGAACCACTCGCCGCACCGGCCGAAGCCGCTCATCACCTCGTCGGCGATGAGCAGCGCCCCGTGCCGGTCGCACAGCGCGCGGACGCCGGCGAGGTAGCCGGGCGGGGGCACGAGGATGCCGTTGGTACCCACCACCGGTTCGAGGATCACCGCCGCGATCGTCTGCGGGCCCTCGAACGTGAAGATCTCCTCGAGGTGGGCGAGGGCGCGCTCGGCCTCCTGCTCCTCGGTCTCGGCGTGGAAGGGGGAGCGGTACGCGTACGGCCCGAAGAACCGCACCACGCCCGGCATCGCGGGCTCGTTGGCCCAGCGGCGCGGGTCGCCCGTGAGCGTGATCGAGCCCGTGGTGGCCCCGTGGTAGGAGCGGTACGCGGCCAGGATCTTGTGCCGGCCGGTGGTGCCCCGGGCCATCCGGATCGCGTGCTCGTTGGCCTCGGTGCCGCCGTTGGTGAAGAACACGTGCTCCAGCTCGCCCGGCGCGACCCCGGCGATGAGCCGGGCCGCCTCGCTGCGCGCCGCGTTCGCGAACGTCGGCGCGACCGTGCACAGCTTCGCGGCCTGCTCCTGGATCGCGGCCACGACCCGCGGGTGCTGGTGGCCGAGGTTGAGGTTCACCAGCTGCGAGGAGAAGTCGAGGTACCGCGTTCCGGCGTCGTCCCAGAACGTGGCCCCGAGCCCGCCCTCGACCACGACCGGGTCGAGCATCCGCTGGGCGGACCACGAGTGGAAGACGTGCGCGCGGTCGTCGCGGTACGCCTCGGTGCGTTGTCCCGTCATGAGCCGACGCTAATGGCACACGTGCGCCCGGACAATAACCTGTCTGTTTCAGATTGTTACCGGTCGTATGCTGGCGCCATGCAGATCACCTCGGTGACGGAACTGGAGGAGCTGCTCGGGTCGCCGATGCCCCGGGCCGTGACCAAGGAACGCGACCGCCTCTGCCAGACCGACCGCGACTGGCTGGCCCTCTCCCCGTTCGTGCTCGTCGGCACCGCCGACGCCGGCGGCAACTGCGACGTCTCGCCGAAGGGCGACCCGCCCGGCTTCACGCACGTGCTCGACGACCGCACGATCGTCGTCCCGGAACGCCCGGGCAACCGCCGCGCCGACGGCTTCCACAACATCCTCGCCAACCCGCACGTCGGCCTGCTCTTCCTCGTCCCGGGCCGCCGGGAGACGCTGCGCATCAACGGCCGCGCCCGGCTGCTGACCGACGCGCCCTGGTTCGAGGACCTCGTCGTCGAGGGCCACCGGCCGATCCTGGCCCTGGTGGTCGACATCGACACGATCTTCTTCCACTGCCAGAAGGCCTTCATGCGGTCGGCCCTGTGGAAGCCCGAGACCTGGACGCCGGAGCTCCTGCCGACGCACGCGAAGCTCGTCAAGAGCGTGCAGGACATGCCGGAGTCGGTGGAGGAGCTCGAGGCCTACTACGCCGAGAGCACCTACCGCCGCGGCCTCTATGGGGCCTAGAACCCGGCGACCCGGGGGTTTAGACCTACTGCCAACCGCCCGGCGGGCGGACAGAATGGCTGCATGAAGCCGTGGCCGTTCGTCCGCCGGGGGCTGACCAGCGTGGCCCGGGTGGCGGTGGTCGGCATTCTCGGGGTGCCGATCCACATCGCGCTGATCGTGCTCACCGTGCTGTCCTTCGCGTTCACCGTGATCGGGGTCGGGCTCGTGCTCGCGCCGCTCGTTCAGCTGCTCGTGCGCGCCTACGCCGACCTGCGCCGGCACCTGGCCGGGCGGTGGTCCGGGGTCGACATTCCCCGGCCGTACCGGCCGCGGCCCGACGGGGCGTTCATCGGCTCGCCGCGGCGGTGGATGTGGCTCGTGCGCGACCCCGCCACGTGGCGCGACCTGCTGTGGCTGCTCGGCGGGGCGCCGCTCGGGGTGGCGTTCGGGTTCAGCACGGCGATCCTGATGCTCTACGGCCTGACGGGGATCGCCCTGCTGCCGGTCATCATCAACGTGACGTCCGGGGAGAACGGCGGCTACGGGGTCACCTGGCCGCTCAACCCGATCAGCTACCTGTCCGTACCGTTCCAGGGCGCCCTGATCGCGGCCGGCGTGCTCTACGCGGCGCCGTGGGTGCAGTGGGCGCTCGCGCGGTACGACCACAGCCTCCTCGGACCGACGAGCCGCTCGGTGCTCGCCCAGCGCGTCAACCGCCTCACCGAGACCCGCACCCAGGTCGTCGACGCCCAGGCGGCCGAGCTGCGCCGCATCGAGCGCGACCTGCACGACGGCGCGCAGGCCCGGATCGTCGCGCTCGGCATGAGCCTGGGCATGGCCGAGGACATCGTGCTGCACGACCCGGCCGCGGCCCAGCGGCTCATCGCCGAGGCGCGCGAGGCCAGCGGCCTGGCCCTGGCCGAGCTGCGGCACCTGGTGCGCGGCATCCACCCGCCGGTGCTGGCCGAGCGCGGGCTGGTCGGCGGGCTGCGCGCGCTGGCCCTGACGCTCCCGCTGCCCGTCGTGGTCGAGGGCGACCTGCCGGGCCGGCCCGAGGCTCCGGTCGAGTCGGCACTGTACTTCGCCGTCGCCGAGGCGCTCGCCAACGTGGTCAAGCACAGCGGGGCCGCGGCGGCCTGGGTATCGTTGTCCTACTGTCATGCGACACAGGCCTCGTCGGTGGGGAAGGAGTCGGCCGGCGGCGGGTTGGACGGGGCCCTCTACTGCAGCGTCAGCGATGACGGCGTGGGCGGCGCCGCGCCCCGGGCCGGCTCGGGGCTGGCCGGGGTCGAGCGCCGGCTGGCCGTGTTCGACGGGGTTCTGCGCGTCGACAGCCCGCCGGGGGGACCGACCGTGCTGACCATGGAGCTGCCGTGCGTGTTGTCATCGCCGAAGATCTCGCCCTCCTCCGCGACGGGCTGATACGGCTGCTCGGCGCGTACGGCTTCGAGGTCGTCGCCGCCGTCGACAACGGCACCGACCTGCGCGCCGCGCTGCTCTCGCACCGCCCCGACGTCGCCGTCGTCGACGTGCGGCTGCCGCCGACGTTCACCGACGAGGGCCTGCGCGCGGCGATCGCGGCCCGCGCCGAGATCCCCGGGCTGCCCGTGCTCGTCCTGTCCCAGCACGTCGAGCAGCTCTACGCCCGCGAGCTGCTCTCGGATCGCCGCGGCGGCGTCGGGTACCTGCTCAAGGACCGCGTCGCCACCGTCGGCGAGTTCGTCGACGCCGTCCGGCGCGTCGCCGCCGGCGGCACCGCGATGGACCCGGAGGTCGTCTCGCAGCTGCTGGCCCGCAACGCCGGCGCCCCGACGCGCGCGCTGACCCCGCGCGAGCGGGAGGTGCTCGGGCTGATGGCCGAGGGCCGCTCGAACGCGGCGATCGCGGGCCGGCTCTTCGTCACCGAGAAGGCGATCGGCAAGCACATCAACAACATCTTCGGCAAGCTCGCCCTGCCCCCGTCGGAGGACGACAACCGCCGCGTGCTGGCCGTCCTGGCGTACCTGAACGCATGAACCACGCCGAGCTGACCACCCGCCTGCGCGCGGCCGGGTGTGTCTTCGCCGAGGAGGAGGCGGACCGGCTGCTGGCGGCCGCGCCCGACGCCGGGGCCCTGGAGTCGATGGCCGCCCGCCGGGTCGCCGGTGCGCCGCTGGAGCACGTCCTCGGTTTCGCCGATTTCGCGGGGGTGCGCGTGGCCGTCACCGACGGCGTCTTCGTCCCCCGGCACCGCACGGAACTGCTCACCGCCACGGCCCGCACGATGCTGCGCGACGGCGGCACCGTGCTCGACCTGTGCTGCGGTACCGGCGCGCTCGGCCTGGTCGTGGCGCAGGGCCGCCCCGGCGTCCGCCTGGTCGCGACCGACCTGGACCCGGCCGCCGTGGCGTGCGCGCGCCGCAACCTCTCCGGCGTGACCGCTGAGGTCTTCGCCGGCGATCTCTTCTCGGTGGTACCGCACGATCTGCGCGGCCGCGTCGACCTCCTGCTCGCCAACGTGCCCTACGTGCCGACCGCCGAGATCGCCTACCTCCCCGAGGAGTTCCGCGTGCACGAGGCCCGCACGGCGCTGGACGGCGGCGCCGACGGCCTCGACGTGCTGCGCCGCGTCGCCGCCGAGGCCGCCGCGTGGCTCGCCCCCGGCGGCGCGCTGCTCACCGAGGCCGGCCCGGCGCAGCTGCCGGCCGCCCACGCGCTGCTGCGCACGGGCGGCCTGCAACCGCGGACGGTCACCGACGAGGAGACCGAGACCCACGTGGTCGTCGCCGGGCGCTAGACGTTCATCGCCACCCGCTGGCCGAGCTCGTGGCTGATCCGCTCGAACGTGCCCGCGTTCTCCTGCATCTGCACCAGGTTGGTGCGCAGGATCTGGGCGCACTGGATCTCGCCCATCAGCAGTGCCTTGTCGATGAGGCCCTGGTAGCCCGCGATGCCCAGGTGGGCCATCTTCGTCTCGGCGTCGACGGTGTAGATCTCGATCGCCTCCATCGACGGGGCCTGCCCCATGAACGCCTGGAACTCGGCGCGCATCCCGTCCATCATCATGCAGGGCACGTCCTCGGGCTCGGCCTCCATCATCGCGAAGCACGTCTCGAGGTTCTGGATCTTCTGCTGCCCCTGTTGCTGCTGGGCACGCAGGATCTGGGCCAGCGGGCTCTGCTCCGTGCGGCCGAGGATCTCGCCGACCAGCTGGTTGCTCTTGTGCTCGGCGTCGTACATGCCCGACAGCTCGTAGAGGAACAGGTCGGCCGGGTTGTCCATTGGCATGTGCTTCTCCCTGTGCTGTCTCGAAGTGGGGACGGGCTGACCTACCCGCAATTCTCACGGAGCCCGCGCTGGTGGCGGGGTGTTCAGCGGGTGGTTCGCCGACCCTTACTGAGCCGGTTAATACATTGCCCGGCAACGAGAAGGGATGCCGGCCACCGGCTGGATGGGCACGACGCCACCGGCTACGGCGCCGTCCGCTCGCCGGCCTCGCCCTCGACGTCGCGCTCGATGATGTCCGACCCGGTGATCGGGCCAGCATCGCGATCGCCACGATCTTGGTGGCGATGCTGCGATTGCGGACCCACGACGGCACGATGTCACTGATCGACCGTCTGCCGGTTGCCGTCGAGGACTTTCAGGTTGCAACCTGGGCGGATGGATCGGGTGGTCATCGTCGGCGCGGGCCCGGTCGGGCTCACCGCCGCCATCCTGCTGGCCCGGCGGGGTGTCGCGTCCCTGGTGCTCGACCGCTACGCCGAGCCCTACCCGCTGCCGCGGGCCGTGCACGTCGACGACGAGGTCGTGCGCATCCTGCAGGCGGCCGGCGTGGCCGAGGAGTTCCTGAAGGTGAGCCGGCCCGGCCTGGGCCTGCGCCTGCTCGACGCCCGGCACCGCGTGATGGCCTCGTTCGACCGCGCCCCGGGCGGCGGCCCGCACGGCTACCCGCAGGCGAACATGTTCGACCAGCCCGACCTCGAACGCCTCCTGCGGGCCCGGGCGGCCGCGGACCCCCTGATCGAGCTCGTCGGCGGCGCCACCGTGTTCGCGGTCGACTTCCCCACCGTCTCGTACCGGCTCGGCTCCGAGGTCTGCGCGGTCCCCGCGGCGGCGGTGCTCGGCTGCGACGGCGCCAACAGCACCGTGCGCGACCTGATCGGCGCCCACCTGGTGGACCTGAGGTTCGCCGAGCGCTGGCTGGTCGTCGACGGCGTCTGCGCGGAGGACCTGGGCGCCTGGGGCGGCGTGCACCAGGTGTGCGACCCGCGCCGCGCGGCGACGTTCATGCAGCTGGGCCCGCGCCGGTACCGCTGGGAGTTCCGCCTCCTCGACGGCGAGTCCGACCTCGACCTGGACCCGCTCCTGGCCCCCTGGCTCGGCGCGGTCCCGGTGCGCATCGTGCGCCGGGCCGAGTACACCTTCCGCGCGAACATCGCCTCGTCCTGGCGCTCCGGCCGCGTCTTCCTGCTCGGCGACGCGGCCCACCAGACCCCGCCGTTCATCGGCCAGGGCCTGGGCGCGGGCCTGCGCGACGCGTACAACCTGGCCTGGAAGCTCGCCGCCGACCTGACGACGCCGGGCGGCGCGCCGGACCTGCTCGACTCCTACGAGCGCGAGCGGGCGCCGCACGTCCGCGCCCAGATCCGCCTGGCCATCGTGGCCGGCTGGGCCATGACGGGCGGCCAGGACCGCGCCGCGGCCGTGCGCCGGCTGCTGCTGGGCTCGGTCTGGCGCCTGCCCGGCATGAAGGGCCTGGCGCTGCGCTCGACCTCGCCGCCGCTGCGCGGGGTGGGCCGCGGGAGGCGGGCGGGAACCCTGGCCCCGGCCGTGCCGGACGAGGCCCTGGGCGACGGCTGGGCCCTGCTGTACACGGGCGCGCCCCCGGCTGCGGACGGTCATCGCCTGGTCCACGTCACCGACGAGCTGGACCCGTCCGGCGCGTTGCGCCGCTGGATGCGCGGCCGGGCCGTGCTCCTGCGCCCGGACCGGGTCGTGCACTCAGTCCGGTAGCCGCCTGACGGCGACCCCCGGCCCCAGCTCGTCCGCGCCGCGGACCGGCTGGTTGCGGACCAGGTGGAGCTCCAGGGTCCGGCCGGCCAGCGGAGACAGGTCGATCGGGCCGGTGACCCGGCCGATCTTGAGCTGTTGCAGGGAGCGGAGCGTCGCGACCGGGCGGAGGTCGAGCTCGTCGCCGTAGCCGAGGAAGAGGGTCCGCAGCTTCGGGCATCCGGCCAGCGCGGAGAGGTCGGCGTCCGGAACACCGGTGATGGCGAGCTCGCCCAGCTCGGCGAGGCCGGCCAGCGGCCGGAGGTCGCGAATCCAGCGGCACCCGTTGAGCCACAGCGACCGCACGCCCGGGGCCGCCGCCGCGAGCGCCGCGAGCGCGCCCGGGGGCTCCGGCGAGTCGTAGAAGCCCAGCAGCTCGAGCCGCGGGAGGGCGGCGATCGGGGACAGGTCCGGCGACGTCCAGCGGTGCACCTGCAGCGTCTCCAGCTGCTGGTGGGCCGCGATGAGGGACAGGTCGCGCACCTGGTCGACGTAGCCGAGCTCGAGCCGGGTGACCCGGCCCAGATCGCGGACGAAGCCGATGCTCGTCAGGCCGGGCAGCAGCCAGAGGTTCAGGAACTCCAGCCCGGTCAGCGCGGCGATCGGCGACGGGTCGGCTGTGCGCTCGGCGAAGTAGCCGTCGAGGCGGCGCAGTCCCGGATGGGCCGCCAGGGGCGCCAGGCCGCCGGACACGCCCTCGTCGAAGGCGACCTCGGCCAGGTGCGGCAGGCCGTCGAGGCAGCGCAGGTCCACGGTGGTGGCGAACCGGACCGACAGGCTCCGCAGCGTGCCGAGGCGGTGGACGGCGGGCAGGAGCCCCGGGTTCGTGACGGTCACCTCGCCGTCGGGGAGCGGTGCCTGCGCGAGCACCCTTTCGGCGTACTCGTGCGGGTCGAAGTACTCCCACACCCGGGCCAGCTCGCGCTGCACCTCGGGGCGCGGGTCGGCGGCGTACGCGGCGAGCAGGTCCAGCGCGCCCGGCCCGTTGACCAGTGCGGCGGCCCGGATCGCGGCGGCCGCCCGGCCCTGCGGCATCTCCCGGCTGTCGCGGGGCAGGCGCCGGACGAGCGGATCGCCGACCGCGGCGAGGCTGCGGGCCTCGGCGACGGTGCGGGGCGGCAGGAGCGACCGGAACTCCCGCTCCACCCGCTCGAGCAGCTCCGGCGGGTCGAGCGCCGGCACGGTCCCCAGGCACGCCGCGGCCAGCAGCCGCAGCGCGCGCCCGTGCCGCGGCTCGGAACCGGCCCGGTCGAGCAGGCCGGCGAGCAGCTCGCGGCGCACGACCGCGTTCCCGTGCCCGGCCGCCATCACCACCGTCTCGCGCCACGAGTCCAGGTGGGCGTGCTCCAGCAGCAGCCCGACGTCGCCCTGCTCGGCGGCCTCGCGGGCGGTCAGGTACTCCTGGAACGTCCGGTGCACGAAGTCGATGCGCCCGGGCACCGGCTCGCGCAGCACGCCGCTGCGGTGGACGAGGTGGTCGAGCACCGCCGCCGGCGCCCCGTCCACCTGCGGCATCGCGGCGAGCCGCTCGCCGACGCGCTGCTCGGCCGCCGCCCGGGACAGCTCGGTGGCGTTGTTGACCGACAGCCGCCACGCGAGCCCCTGCAGCAGCTGCAGCTTGTCGCGTGCGGACAGGCCGTGCACCGCCTCCACCAGGTTGCGCTGCGTGTCCCGCCGCTCGAGCAGCAGGTCGACGGCGGCCTGGTACAGCGTCATCCGGTCGTGCGGCAGGTGCGTGTTGCGGTCCAGGTTCAGGGCGCACAGCATCGCGCACAGCAGGGGGCTGGCGGCCAGCGACTGCAGGTGCGCGCTGCCGTCGAGCCGGGCGAGCAGTGCGCTCTCGTACCGGGGCAGCTCCGGCTCCGGGCACGGCAGGCTCCCGGCGTCGCGCACCGCGTGGTGCCAGTGCCGCACCAGCGCCCGGATGTCGGCCGGGCTCATCCGCTCCAGCATCGCGCTCGTGAAGCCCTCGTCGGTCAGCCAGCGCTCGGCCGCGGCGGCCGGCCGGGAGGTCACCACCATCCGGATGCCGGGGTACTCCCGCAGCAGACCGGACAGCCAGGGCTTGACCAGCGGCCGGTCCGCCGCCGGCAGCTCGTCGACGCCGTCGACGAGCAGGATCGCGGCGCCCGAGGCCAGCCGGCGGTGGACCCAGCCCGGCGGCATCAGCCCGGCGATCGGGTCGGCCACCCCGTCGAGGAACCGCTCGGGCCCGGGCAGCCGCCGGCCGGTGTGGCTGCGCAGCTTCACCAGCAGCGGCACGCAGCCGTTCCAGGGCGCCAGATCGGACTCGAACCCGCCGTGCGCGGCGGTCACGGCGAGCCATTTGAGCACGGTGCTCTTGCCCGAGCCGGCGTCCCCGCGCAGCAGGAACCGGCTGCCCCGGCCCAGGGCCTGCTCGACGCGGACGCCCGGCCGCTCGGCGGCCGCGCGGCGCAGGCCGCCCGGCGCCCACGCGGCCCGCTCCGGCCGCAGCGGCTCGCCGTCCGTGCTGACCGTCAGGCTGATGTAGGCGATCGAGAGCGTCGTGCGCGGGCGGTAGTGGTGGATGTCGACCCCGAAGAGCTCCAGCTCGTTCAGCGACTTCGCGAGGTAGGCGAGGTAGCGCTGCCCGAATGCGTCGTCGTGCGGCGTGCCGGCCGGCGCGTCCACGCTCGTCGCGGGCACGCGGGCGGCCAGTGCGCGCAGCTCGTCCGCGAGCCGGGCGGTGCGTCCCAGCAGCTCGGCGTCGGCCCGGGCGGCGAAGCTCGGCAGCTGCACGACGAGCGCCGCGAGGTAGGCGCAGCACTCGTCCAGCGCCACCTGGTACAGCCGCTCGGCCGGCTCGGACAGGCCGGCGCGCACGGGCACGTCCGCGCAGCGCCGCCGCAGCTGCGCCGCGAGCGTGGCCGGGTCGGCGTCGGCGCCGAACAGGCCCTCGTCGGTGAGGTCGGCGCGGCCGAACGTGTCGGCGACGGCGGCGAGCGCGGCGTCGCGCTCGTTGGCGGGCAGCGCCGCGAACCGGGTGGCGACCAGCGGCTGGAGGCGCTCGGCGACCGCGTCGACCATCGCCTCGATCTCGCGCTCGACCTTGCGCCGGGAGAGCTCGTCGGTCACCCGGCGGTTGATGAGCTCCGCGAGGGGGAGCTCCCGCTCGGCCCGCTGGCGCCGCGCGCCGAGCCATCGGGTGACCGCGGGGCCGACCACGAGGCGGCCGACCTGAATCAACGCCGTCTCGACTCCGGTCAAGGCGCGTCCTCCCCGTCATGCGGCCGTGGCGCGTCCATTGTGGCGGCCCGAGGCAAGACAGTCGCGGGCGCGACAGAAATCGGCGTTGCGCGATCGGCACGGGCGGCCTTATGGTTCTTCTCAGTTGGAGTAAGACTCAATCTGAGAAGGACTGGCGACGTGGCGAACGAAGAGGCCGAGTTCCTCGCCGGCTACGACCCGCGGCGGTACCCGCCCGTGGCGGTCACCGTCGACGTCGTGGCGTTCACGATCCGCGACGGGCGGCTGCACGTGCTGCTCGTGCGCCGCGCCTGCCCGCCCATGAAGGACATGTGGGCGCTGCCCGGCGGGTTCGTCGGGGAGTGGGAGGACCTGCCCACCGCCGCGGCCCGGGAGCTGGCCGAGGAGACCGGGGTCGCCACCGCGCACCGGCGGCTGCACCTCGAGCAGCTCGGCACCTACGGCGCGCCCGACCGGGACCCGCGGATGCGGGTGTTCTCGGTGGCGTACCTCGCGTTCGCCCCGCACCTGCCCGACCCGGTGTCGGGCAGCGACGCGCGCGACGCGGCCTGGATCGCGATGGACGAACGGCCGGAGGCGCTCGCCTTCGACCACGCCACGGTCCTCGCCGACGGCCTCGAAAGGGCGCGCTCGAAACTGGAGTACTCGCCGCTCGCGACCCGGTTCGTCGGCGAGGAGTTCACGATCGCGGAGCTGCGGGCGGTGTACGAGACCGTGTGGGGCGAGCCGCTGCACGCCGGCAACTTCCACCGCAAGGTGCTGTCGGTGCCGGGGTTCGTGGAGGGCACCGGGGCCACGACGGAACGGGGCGGGGCTCGAGGGGGGCCCCGCGCCAAGCTGTACCGCGCCGGCGACGCCCAGCTCCTGCACCCCGCACTGCTGATGCCGAGCCGGGAGGAGACGGTGCGGTGAACACCGACGACGCCATTGCCCTGATCGAGCGGGCCACGGCCGAGGAGCTCTTCGGGGGCGGGGACGCGCACCGGCGGTACCGCACCCTGGCCAAGCTGGTCCACCCCGACGCCGCGGGGCCGAGGGGCACCAAGGCGTTCGCGCGCCTGTCCGAGCTGTGGCGCAACCGGGGCGCGATCCGCACGGCCCGGGGCACCTACGCCACGGACGTCCTGGACCACCGCGGCGACCTGGCCAACCTGTACCGCGTCCCCGAGGGCCACCTGAAGCTCGTCCGCGACCCGTCCTGCAACGACCTCATGGCTCGCGAGGCGGCGGCCCTGCGCCGGATGGCCGAGCACGGCGACCCGCGGTACCTGCCGTACGTGCCCCGGCTCGTGGACTCCTTCCGGCACCGCGACGAGGCGGGCCGCACGCGGCGCGCCAACGTCATCGCCACGTCGGCGTCGCGGCTGCACAGCCTTCAGGAGGTACACGCGAAAAGGCCTCACGGCGTGGACCCTCGCGATGCCGCCTGGATGTGGCGGCGCCTGCTCGTCGCGCTCGGCCTGGCGCACCGGGCGGGCGTCGTGCACGGCGCGATCGTCGCGCAGCACGTGCTCATCGAACCCGACGAGCACGGCGTGGTGCTCATCGACTGGTGCTACAGCGTCTCCCAGCCCGACGAACCCATCGCCGCGCTCGTGCCCGGGCACCGCGACGACTATCCGCCGGAAGTGCTTTCCCGAGGTACCCCCGGCGCCTACACCGACATCTACATGGCCGCCGGCCTCATGAGCGGCCTCATGGGCGACCGCGCCCCGAAGGCTCTGCGCCGGTTCGCCGACGGCTGCCGGCTCCCCTCGCCCCGCCGGCGCCCCGACGACGCCTGGAGCCTGCTCGGCGAGTTCGACGAGCTGCTGCACCGGTTGTACGGCCCGCGCAAGTTCCGTCCGTTCGTTCTGTGATTGGGGATTGAGATGGGAAGTGGGACCTGGTCGACCGACGTCTACGACGCCGCCGACCGCTACCGGCGGGCCACGGGCGCGAGCGCGTTCGCCTACAGCGACTCCGGCGCCCGTACCGCACACACGGCGCTCGACCCGAAGGGCATCAAGGCCCGGGAGAGCCGCGACTCCGACGAGCACCCCGAGTCGGTCGCGATCGCCGTGCTCTTCGACGTCACCGGCTCCATGGGCTCGGTGCCGCGGGTGCTGCAGCAGAAGCTCCCGCAGCTGCTCGGCCTGCTGCTGCGCAAGGGCTACGTGACCGACCCGCAGATCCTCTTCGGCGCCATCGGCGACGCCACCTGCGACCGGGTGCCGCTGCAGGTGGGCCAGTTCGAGTCGGACAACCGCCTCGACGAGGACCTCGGCCGCTTCGTGCTCGAGGGCGGCGGGGGCGGGCAGATGACGGAGTCGTACGAGCTCGCGATGTACTTCATGGCCCGCCACACGTCGCTCGACTGCCTCGACAAGCGCAACCGCCGCGGGTACCTCTTCATCATCGGCGACGAGGAGGCGTACGCGAAGGTCAAGCCGAACGAGGTGCGCCGGTTCATCGGCGACGAGCTCGGCGAGGCCATCAGCCTGCGCGCCATCGTCGAGGAGGTCCGGCGCAAGTACGACACCTACTACATCCTCCCGGCGGGCTCCTCCTACGCGGGCAACACCGCGATCCTCGACTTCTGGCGCAAGCTGCTCGGCCAGAACGTCATCGCGCTCGACGACCTCGACGCGGTCTGCGAGACCATCGCGCTGACGATCGGCCTGGGCGAGGACAGCATCGACCTCGACGAGGGCCTCGCGGACCTGGACGAGGTCGGCTCCGGCGCGGCGAACACGGTCGGCAAGGCCCTGGCCCGCATCGGCAGCGGCCGTGCCCCGCTCGCGCACGGCTCGGCGCCGGCGGACCTCGCCGGCCCGGTCAGCGTCGAGCGGCTGTAACACCGCGATGCACTACATCGTCGTGGACCTCGGGTTCGGCGACTGCGGCAAGGGCACGACCGTGGACTACCTGTGCGCCACCCGCGACATCGACACCGTCGTGCGGTTCAACGGGGGCGCGCAGGCGGCGCACACGGTCGTGCTCGCCGACGGGCGCAAGCACACGTTCGCCCAGTTCGGGTCCGGCTCGCTGCGGCCCGGGGTCCGCACGCACCTCTCGCGCTTCATGGTCGTCGACCCGCTGGCGCTGGTCACCGAGGCGGCGCACCTGATCGCCCTCGGCGCCACCGACATCTGGGCGCGGCTGACCGTCGACCGCGCGGCGCTGCTCGCGACGCCGTACCACCGCCTGGCCAACCAGGCCAAGGAGCTGGCCCGGGGCGCGGACCGGCACGGCTCGTGCGGCATGGGCGTGGGCGAGACGATGGCGTACGCGCTGGAGTACCCCGACGACGCCCTGCGCGCCGGCGACTGCCTGGACGTGCCGACGCTCAGCCGCAAGCTGGCCCAGCTGCGCGCGCGCCTGGGCGTGGACGGCCCGCCGGTCTCGGCGTGCGTGGAGGCGTTCACGGGCTTCGCGGCGACGGTGCGCCTGGTGGACGCCTTCGTGGCGTCGGGCCCGTGCGTCTTCGAGGGCGCTCAGGGCGTACTGCTTGACGAGTGGCACGGTTTCCACCCGTACACGACGTGGAGCACGACGACGTTCGCGAACGCCCTATGTCTGATAAATCCGGACGAACCGGTCACGCGCCTGGGAGTTCTGCGGACGGTGACCACGCGCCACGGCGCGGGCCCGCTGCCGACGGAGCTCCCTTTTTCGGACATTTCCGACCCTAACAACCCGGCGAACGCCTGGCAGGGCGCCTTCAGGGTGGGCCACTTCGACGCTGAGTTACACCGGTACGCCCTGAACGTCGCCGGCGGCGTGGACGGCCTGGTCCTGACCCACCTGGATCTGGACGTCGACCAGATGTGCCGCCGCTACCGAGGCCCTAGCCCGCTGCGCGCCGGCCCGCCGGGCGACCTGACCCGCCAGGCGGCGATGACGCGGGCCCTGGGCGCGGTGGAGCCCGAGTATTCGCAGGTCAGCGACTGGGTGGGGGCGGTCGAGGCGGAGCTCGGGGCGGAGGTGGTGCTGGAGTCCTGGGGCCCGACGGCCGAGGCCAAGAAGCCATCCGGCCGGCTGACGTCCTGAACTGGCAACCCAGTCGCACCAAACCCGAACCACAGCCGCACGTGGCACGCTGTCCTTACATACAGTGATCGAATCGGGGGCGGCGATGGGCATGGCACGCGACGTGATCCGGACGCTGACCCTGACGGCCGCGGCGGGCCTCGCGGTCGGGGGCCCGTTCGGCCTCACGGCCCCAATGCCAGCCTCAGCGGCGTCGGGCTCGTCTTCTTCTTCTTCTTCCTCCTCCTCGTCTTCTTCCTCGTCGTCTTCTTCATTGGCTCCTTGATCTGCTGTTTCCGGGGCTGCTTCGCCCGCGGCGGCGCACGCCATCGTCACCGGCGTCGACCTTCTCGGGCGCAACCAGCTGGACGCCACCGTGCGGTTTGTGCGGTTCACCAACACCGGCCGCGTGGTCCAGCGCTTGGACGGCTTCGAGGTGCTCGCGGACGGGCAGCCCCTCGCTCGCCGCAGCGCCCCGGCCGCGGTCGACCTGCGCCCGGGCGCCACGGCCGACGAGACCGTGACGTTCGCGGCGCCGGAGCTGACGGCCGACCTGACGCTCAGCCTGGCGGATGGCTCACAGCTCGTACTGGACCTCTGAGCCGCCGTTCACCGCGTAGCCGAGCGAGTGACGGGCCGCCGTTCACCGGGCAGCCGACCGAGTGGCGAGCCGCCGCCCGCCGCGCGGCTGAGCGAGTGGCGGGCCGCCGCCCGCCGTGCGGCTGAGCGAGTGACGGGCCGCCGCTCGCCGTGCGGCTGAGCGAGTGACGGGCCGCCGTTCACCGGGCAGCCGAGCGAACGACGAGCCGCCGCCCACCGCGGTGGGCGAGCCGCCGTCCGCCACCCACCCGTGGCGGCCGAGCGACGAGCCGCCGCCCACCGGGTGGACGAGCCGCCTCCGCACTGCGCGGCCGAGCGAACGACGCACCGCGCCGCCGGGCTGAACCTCGCGGGGGCTGAACCTCGCCGGGCTGAACCGACGAGCCTCCGCACCGCGCGTCCTGCGCCAACGACGAGTCGCTGCGCACCGCGTCGCCTGAGCGAACGACAAGCCGCCGCTCACCGCGCGGCCGAGCGAACGACAAGCCGCCGCTCACCGCGCGGCCGAGCGAACGACAAGCCGCCGCTCACCGCGCGGCCGGACGAACGAACGAGCACATGAGCGACTGCAAATCACTGAAAGGAGATCGAACGCGCTGGCGATAACAGCCTTAGGCCGTCGTGGGCGTTCCGATATCCCAACGGTAACACCCCCGACCTAACTGACCTTGGCCGCAGTGGACGCAGCGTAACCAGGATCAGGACGGCCGGTGACGCTCCCGCCGGACCACCGGGCGGCGGCCCTTCAGTGTGGTACGCCGCAGCGTGTCGATCACCTCGTCGACCGCCCCGTCCGGGACCTCGACCAGCGCGAACCGATCCGCGATCTCAATAGCGCCGATGTCCCGGCCACTCAGGCTCGACTCGCCGGTGATCGCCCCCACCAGGTCCTGAGGCCGGATGCCGGCCGCACGCCCCGCGCCCACGAACAGCCGCGTCATGCCGCCGGTGGGAGCGCGCCGCCCCCCGGTCTCGCGGCCCCGGGCCCGCCCGTCGGCGTCGCGGACGCTGACGCGCCGGTTGGGCGCCGGGCGGTCGTCGCGCTCGCGGGGCTGCCGCAGCGTGACGTCCGGGATCTCTTCCTCGTCGTTCTCCCCGACGGCCGACGACTCGTGGGCGAGCTTGATCGCGGCCAGCGCGATCTCCATCGGGTCGAACTCCTCGCCGAGCGACTCGACGATCACCCGGAAGCGCTCGAGGCCGTTGTCGGCGATGAGGCTCTCGTGCAGGGCCGCGCGGGTCAGCTCCATGCGGCGGGCGCGCAGGTCGGCGACTGAGGGCACCTTCTCGATGGTGATGCGCTGCTTGGTGACGCGCTCGATGGTCTTGAGCATGCGGTGCTCGCGCGGCTCGGCGAGGGTGATGGCGACGCCCTCGCGGCCGGCGCGCCCGACGCGGCCGATGCGGTGCACGTAGGACTCCGGCGCCGACGGCACGTCGTAGTTCACCACGTGCGTGAGGTGCTCGACGTCCAGGCCGCGGGCGGCGACGTCGGTGGCGACGAGCAGGTCGGCGGTGCCGCTGCGCAGCCGGGCCATCACCCGGTCGCGCTGCTCCTGGCCCATGCCGCCGTGCAGGGCCTCCGCCCGGTACCCGCGGCCGTTGAGCGTCTCCGTCAACTGGTCGACCTCGTCGCGGGTGCGGCAGAAGACGAGCGCCGCCCCGGGAGCCTCGACGTCCAGAACCCGTCCGAGGGCGGCCGGCTTGTGCGCCCGCGGTACCACATAAGCAACCTGGCGCACGAGCGGCGCCTCACCCGCCGGGGTCGGCTCGCGGCCGATCTGGATGCGCAGCGGGTCGGTGAGGTGACTCGCGGCCAGCCCCTCGATCCGGGGCGGCATCGTCGCCGAGAACAGCACGGTCTGCCGGTCCTCGGGCGTCTCGGCCAGGATCGCCTCGATGTCCTCGGCGAAGCCCATGTCGAGCATCTCGTCGGCCTCGTCGAGCACCACGACCAGCAGGTCGTGCAGGCGCAGCGTGCCGCGGCCGAGGTGGTCCAGCGCCCGGCCCGGGGTCGCGACCACGACGTCGACGCCGAACTCGAGCGAGCGCAGCTGGCGGCCGATCGGCTGCCCGCCGTAGATGGGCAGGACGCGGACGCCCAGATCCCGGCCGTACCGGTGGATCGCCTCCGACACCTGGACCGCGAGCTCGCGGGTGGGCACGAGCACCAGCGCCGACGGGTTGTCGCCCCCGGGCGCGGGCAGGCGTTGCAGCAGCGGCAGCGCGAACGCGGCGGTCTTGCCGGTGCCGGTCGCGGCCTGCCCGAGCAGGTCCCGCCCGGCGAGCATCGGCGGGATCGCCTCGCGCTGGATCGGGGTCGGTTCCTCGTACCCCAGGCCGGCCAGCGCCTTGAGCAGCTCGTCACGCAGCCCCAGCTCGCCGAAACCGGTCACGTCCTCATCGTCAGTGCTCGCGGTCACGGGGGTGCTCCTCACTCAGGGCATTGCAGGCTCCTCTAGCATCCCAAACGCCTCGGGACGCCCGCCTGGCGCGGTCGCCGTGTGTGATCTGCGACCGGATAAGGTTTCATGTGAGCGGCCCAGGAGTAAGCGGAGGGGCCGCTCACCATAGGTGCATGGCGCCCTGAAGCTACCCGGCCGCGGAGGTGAGGGCGTGACCGAGGACTGGGCGGAGCAGCGCGCACGGGCGGTGGCCCGTCACGGGGCCGAGCTCGAGCGCCGCCGCGAGGCCGAGGCCGTGCAGGCCAGGGCCCTGATCGCCGACTTCGTGACCGCCGCGCGGGAGGCGGGCCCGCCGGCCGAGCCGCTGCGCGCGCGCTCCTACAGCGGACGGTCCTACCGAACGGCGCTGCGGGGTTGGTACCTCAACCCGGCCCGCACCATCGCGATCTCCGAGACCGGGGAGTACTACTCGCTGCTCGTCCCGTCGTCGGCCATGGCGCTGTTCACCGGGGCCGACCCCCGCCCGCAGCCGCCGCGCCTCATCGTGGGCGAGGGGGCGCGCGACGGCGAGTCGATGCCGCTGGCGGCGCTGCTGCAGCGGCTGCTCACCCGGTCCGGATGAACTCCGGCGGCACCGCGTCCGAAAGCCACACGCCGTTGTCCGACCGGTAGAACACGTGCCCGGCCCGGGCCATCTCGCCCGCGAGCACCGTGAGGATCACGATGGCGCCGCCGCGGCGGGCCCCGACCCGGCGCGCGGTCGCGGTGTCCGGCGACAGATGCACGTGGTGCCGCCCGCCCCGGTTGAGTCCGGTCGCCTGGATCGAGGAAAGTGCGGCGGCAGCGGTACCGTGGAACAGCACTTCCGGTGGCTCCGCCTCGGCCAGCCCCAGCTCGACGGGCACCGAGTGCCCCTGGTTGGCGCGGATGCGTTCGACGCCGTCCTCGCCCACGGCCACCGCGAAGCGCTGCTTGTCGTTGCCGCCGACGACCTCGTCGAGCGTGGCCCGGTCGATCTTCATGGCGGCGAGGAAGTCGGTCACCGGCACCCACCCGGCGGGGTCGAGCGTGAGCCCGACGCGCGCGGGCTCATGGCGGAGTGCCTTCGACATCCGCTTACTGATCTTGACTAACTGCTGATATTCCATAACGGCCCTGATTGTGCGTCGCGCCCCTCGTCCGGGTCACGGCATTTTCCGCAGCCCGTCCAGGATGACCTTGACCGCGGTCGCCCGGGTCCGCTCGTCCGGCGCCCACATGGCCGCGTGCGAGGCCCCGACCAGCACCGCGACCACCTCGGCGGCCCCGACGTCCCCGCGCAGCGACCCGGCGTCGCGCGCCCTGGTCACGAGCGCGCCGACGGCGCCGAGCAGCTCCCCGCGTACGTCACCGACAACCTCGGTCACATCCACCCCGGCCCCGGACAGCGCATCGGCGAACGCGTTCTTCGTGGCGCTCTGCTCCACCACGTGCTCCAGAAACCCGAACAGCGCGGTACCGGCGTCCTCGTCCTCGGCGGCCCGCCGCGCGTGCTCGACCAGCGCGCGCATCCGCTCGACGAGCACCGCCTCCAGCAGCGCCTCCTTGGTGGGGAAGTGCCGGAACACGGTACCGATGCCAACGCCCGCCCGCCGCGCAACCGCCTCGGTGGAGGCCCCGACCCCTTCGGCCGCGAACACGGCCTCCGCGGCCGCGAGCACCCGCGCCCGGTTCCGCCGCGCATCGGCGCGCAGCGGCCGGTTGACTTCCGGAGCGCCCGCTCCGTATTGTTCAATCGGAGTCACGAATCCGATTGTACGTCCGGAGGCCCGTCATGTTCATCACGATCCTGCTGGCGCTGGTAGCGGGCTTCTTCGCGGGCAACGGCCTGCCGTACTACGTGCAGGGCAGCCTCGGCGTGGGACGCAACCCGTCGCCGTTCCCGGACCGCCCGGCGGTGAGCGTCGCGGTAGGGGTCTTCGCCTTCGTCATCTCGGGCACGGCGTGGTACTTCGCCGACGTACCGTCGAACCCCCTGGCCGGCTGGCTGTCAGCCGCGGCGGGCGTGCTGGTGGTCGCCCTGATCCACACGCGCACGTGGAACGACCCGAACCCCTGGGGCAAGCGGACCGCCCGGGGCTGACACGCTCTCTCCCTCCTCTCCCCGGTCTCAGGCGTCTCAGGCCGGACGGGCCCGCAGATGCTGCCCCCGAGCGGCGGACACCTGAGCCGCAACGGCGTCCCGAACCAGCCCACTGCGATGCCGCACATGCCCCCCGGGCCCCTCGACCAGCAGATGCGCGTGCACCAGCTGGTCAACGGCCCCGAGCACGTCATCAAGCTCGACCCCACCCGCGGCGGCGACCTGCTCGACCCGCAACGACCCGAGCGCCGCCGTGAGCCGCAGAATCTCCCACGCCGCGGGCGGCATCCACCGCGTACGCTGCCGGGCCAGATGCATGGCCACCTCGCCCCCGAGCCCCGGCCCGAGCTCCCGGGCCGCCGCGACCAGCCCCGGAATCCCACCACTGGCCGCGAGCACCCCGGCCTCGAGATCCCGCTCGGTCAACGGCGCAAGCCGGAGCACGAGATCGGCACCCAGCGCCCCGAGCGGCCGCTCGACAATCGCCGAGGGGTACCGGTAGGACACCACGACCCGCACCCCCCGCTCCTGCAACCACCGCAACTCCGCGACGGAGTCGGCATCGAGGTGCTCGGCGTCGTCGATCGCAACGACGGCGCGAAGCTTCCCATGGGGCAGCCGAGCGGCAATCCCGTCAAGCTCACCGGGCGAGAGATGCCGCCGCTCCGCCATGGCCGCATCGAGCACGGCATCGGCCGGCACCCCGAGCTGATGCAGCACGGTACGCAGCCACCCGAGCCGAAGCGCCCCACCGGGTCCGGGCCCATGCCCCAGCCCCACGACATCGGGGTACAGCTCCCGCAACCGCCCAAGCAAAGCCGACTTCCCAGCCCCGGCGGGCCCGGCAACGTGCACAACATCGGCCCCGGCGGCAAGCGCCTCGAGCTCAGCGCCCCGCCCGACAAACCCGCCCCGCCCGGCCACGACACTGTCTCGATCGCGCCCAGCCCGCCCCACGGCAGCCAGCGCGGCAACGGTACCCATGCCCTCTTCCACGTCCCTGACCACCGCCAGGTTCGCCCGCCCCGCCTCCGATAAAGCCCCCGAAGCCCATTCGCCCCCCGCGGCCGCCACCGTCTTGGGCTCCGACACCGCACCGGTCCCTGCCACCGCACCGGTCCCTGCCACCGCACCGGTCCCTGCCACCGCACCGCTCCCTGCCACCGCACCGGTCCCTGCCACCGCACCGGTCCCTGCCACCGCACCGGGCTTTGCCACCCCACCGAGCCCTGCCACCCCACCGAGCCCTGCCACCCCACCGAGCCCTGCCACCCCACCGAGCCCTGCCACCCCACCGAGCCCTGCCACCCCACCGAGCTCGGCCACCACACCGAGCCCCGACGTGCCGCCGACCTCCGACGACGAAGACGTGCCGGCGCCGCGAATTCAAGCCCCGGCACCGCCTAATGGTCCACCGGTCCCGGCACCGCCCCAGCCGCGAACTCCAGCCCCAACGCCGATCCCGGCTCCGGCTCCCTCCCAAATCCCAGCCCCGGCCCCGCCGCGGAACCAGCCGTACCGTCACGCGAAGCCCTGCGCCGATCCCCGCGCCGCCGATCAAACGCCGGCGGCCCGCCCTCGATCGTGACGACGAGCGCATCCCGCAGCGCCGTGGTCGCCCCCGCCGGCGCGATCCCGAGCTCGTCGGTGAGCGCACGAACGCACCGCTCGTACCACCGCAGCACTTCGTCCTTCCGCCCGAGCCCCGCGACCGCGCGCATCACGACGCGGTACCCGCGCTCGGCGTACGGCTCAAGCTCCAGCGCCTGCCGCCCCAGCCGCAACGCCCGCCCCGGATCGCCGTCGACGGCCCGCTCGGCCAGGTCGAGCAGCGCCCCGACGAGCGCCGCCTTGACCTCGGCCCGGGCCGGCGCCGCCCAGTCCGCGTACTCGTCCTCGGTGAACGGCAGGTCCCGCGCGAGCCGCACGATCTCCTCGCGGACGTCGGCCCGGTCCGGCTCGGCCTCCGCCACCCGCGCCGCCGCACGCAGCTCCGCGAGGTCGAGCCGCGCCCGGTCGGTGGCGAACACGTAGCCGCCCGCCCGCGTCACGATGAACGACCGCGACGTCGGCACCCCCGGCTGCAGCGCCCGCCGCAGCACCGACACGTAGTGCTCCGGCGCCGCGGCATGGTTGCCCGGCAGCTCCTCGCCCCACACCGCGTCGGCGAGCGCGTCCTTGGACTGCACCCGGTCGTGCCGGGCCGCGAGCACCCCCAGCACCTGCCGCGCCCGACGGGGAAGGTCCGCCCCGATCAGCCGCCGCCCGGTCGCATCCGCGGGGTCGATGATCTCGATCGTGCCGAGCACCCGAACGTCCACGCCGCCGCATTCGGCAGCCCGGCCGAGGATCTGAGCCCTCCCGCCGGAGCACTTCAGGTTCACCACAGCCGGGCGTCAGGTCGCCCTGCTTCCCTTGGTGGATGAAGCACACCGCCACCCACGCCGCCCTGGCCATCCGCCTCACCTGGCGCATCGCCCTGGCCGCTGTCCTGGTCACCGCCCTCGCCGCGGGCCTGATCACCACCATCATCTCCGCCGCCACCTGAACCGCCTCCGTCTCGCCCGTTCAGCTACTCATCGGATCGAGGGCCTGATTCGGTTCACGGGTTCAGCAGAGCGGTAGGTCGGCGCGCGCCACGATGAGCCGCGGCGCCGTGATCCGCCACGCCTCTGTGATGAGGTCGCCGAGCTCGTCCTCGTGGGCCTTGCGCAACCGCACCTGGACCCACCCGATCCGCCCGGACGCGCGTGCCTTCTTGTACGCCCGCGGGTCATCCTCCACCAGCGCCGCCTGCTCCTCCCGCGTCGCCTTCACGAGCATGGTCAAGTCGTCCGCGCACAGGTACGCGAAAGCCTTGTCCCGCACCCGGAAACCGATGTGGTTGCCGTGCTGGCGCTGGTCGACCTCGGGCAGCATGAGAACCATCCGTAGCGCCTCGTCGACGCTCACCCCGCGTACGGTCCGCAATCCCATGACTCTGGTGTAACAGGACGGTACGACACTTTTCCTGGGATCCGATTTTCCCCATTTGGCGACTTTGTCGACCCTTGCCGGCCGGATCGGCATCGCCGCAGCTAGCGGGCCCTGCCGCGAGAAAATGTCGGTGGGGGTGGCTATGGTGTCGCTCGTCGGGACCGATCACGAGGGGACGACAGGCGATGAGCGAGGACCGGTTCAACACGCCAGCCGAGTGGCGCAGACACCTGCTGCCGCGCCGCGGCGGGCTGCCCGTGCCCTACGAGCCCGACCCGGGCGCCGCTACCATCGTCGCCCGCGAAACCGAGGCGCCGGCCCGAATCCGCCGGGCCCTCACCCACGACAAGACCCCCGGCGACATCTCGGCGGCCGGGCTCGCCCACCTCGCCGGAGAACCGGACAGCACCCCGCTCGGCGCCGCCGCCGTGGCCGTGTTCGCCGTCGGGCCGCCGAAGAAGACCGACGCCAAGACCAGCCGGGCCATCGCCGACGAATGGGTCCGCGGCCGCGGGCTCGCGTTCGCGGTCAGCGCCGCCGTCGAGCTGGTCGACCTGCGCTTCATCAGCGAGCGCGAGGACCTGCGCGGGCAGGACGCCGGGCCGGCGCCCATCACACGACACAGCCGGGACCGGCCACCGCAGCACCTCAACGCCGACGGCGTGAGCCTGCTGCTGCACCGGCTCCGGACCGCAACGGCCGCGGCGTCCGAGGAGGAGTACGCCGCGGCGGTGGCCGCGCTCGCCCGGCTCCGCGCCGGCGGGCTCGCCCCGCACCAGGCCGTCGTCGCCACCTTCCTCGCCCCGACCGAGGACGCATGGGTCAACCGGGACGTGGGCGCCTTCGCGGGGCGGCCGGGGCAGGAGTGGCTCGAGCTGATGCTCACCTCCTGCATCACCGGGCCCGACCGGCTGCGGCCGCTGTTCAGCATGGGCTACACGCGTAACCATCTCGTGGGATCGCCGGAGTATCTCCACACCCTCGCGGAAGGCCTCGGCGCGCACGGGCTGCCGGTCTACCAGGAGCTGCTGTCGTCCAACGCGGCCTGGGGCGATGGAGTGCGCCTGCTGCTGACATTGATTGCGGCGGTACCGTCGGACGAGGCTTTTCTCGCGCTGCTCGAACGGTCCGATTCGAAGGCCGGATCCCTCGCTCTGGGCGAGGCCGCCGACCGCTTTCCGCGCCGGGCCGTCCGCCTGCTCGCCACGGCGTCCGGGTCCGGTTCCCGCGGCGTCGTGCTCGGCGAGCTGCTGCGCACGCAGGTCGTGCGGCACCGGGCCGAGGCCGACGAGGTCGCCGCGACGCTGCCCGAGGCCGCGGCCCGCCGGATCACCGCGATCACCGCGCGGCTGGACGCGGTGCGGGAGGCCCCGGCGGAGGCGGTGCCGCCGCTGCTGGCCGCGCCGCCGTGGACCGCCGGCGGCAAGCCCCGCAAGCCGATCGTGGTCGCGGGCCTGCGGTGCACCGACCCGGTGCGGCTGGAGTGGGCCGAGGGCGAGCAGGAGGTGTGGCTGAGGGCCGGCCAGGGGTACCGGTCGCACGGCCGGCGCGACTTCGAGCGGCTCGCGGAGGAGATCCGCGCCGGACGGGCCCGGCCCTACGACGAGGTCGGGTTCTTCCAGGCGGCGCCGGAGGCACTGGCGGTACCACTGCTGGAGCATTGGCAGCCAAGGGACTTCTGGAACGCCGAGCACTGGCTGCGGGGCCTTGTCGCGCGCTACGGGCTCGCGGTGTTCCCGGTGGCGCTGGCCGGAGCCTCGTCCGCGACGGCCGTCGCCCCCGTCCTGCAGCCGTTCACGGGGCCGCCGGTCGGGCCGCTGATGGCCGAGTGGTTCGGGCGGCTCAAGTCGGTGCGGCCCACGGCGGCGGCCTGGCTGCGGCGGCATCCGGCGGCCGTGGCCCGGGAGCTGGTTCCGGCGGCGCTGGGCAAGGCGGGCGCGGCCCGGCGATATGCGGAACGAGCGCTGTACTTCCTCGCGGGCGAGGGCCACGCCGACACGATCCGGGCCGCGGCCGAGGGGTACGGGCCCGCGGCCGCCGACGGGATCGCCGCGCTGCTGGACACCGACCCGGTCCAGCTGCTGCCGGCCAAGCTGCCCGTGGTGCCCGACTGGGCCGATGCCGCGCTGCTGGCCCCGATCGAGCTGGCCGACGGTTCGGGGAGCCTGCCCGCCGCGGCGGCCGGTTCGGTGCTGACGATCCTGGCGATGTCGCGGATCGGCGAGCCGTACGCGGGACTGGCGGTCGTCACCCAGACGTGCACGGCCGGGTCGCTGGCCGAGTTCGCCTGGTCGCTGTTCCAGCGCTGGCAGCTCGCCGGGTTCCCGTCGAAGGAGTCGTGGGCGCTCGACGCGCTCGGGTTCCTCGGCGACGACGAGACCGTGCGGCGGCTGGCGCCCCTGATCCGCGCCTGGCCCGGCGAGGGCGGCCACCAGCGGGCGGTCGCCGCGCTCGACGTGCTCGCCGAGATCGGCACCGACGTGGCGCTCATGCACCTGCACGGCATCGCGGAGAAGGTGAAGTTCCGCGGGCTGAAGGAGCGGGCGCAGGAGAAGATCGCCGAGGTGGCCGACGCCCTCGGCCTCTCGCCCGAGCAGCTCGCCGACCGGCTGGTGCCCGACTTCGGCCTCGAGCCCGACGGCACCCTCATGCTCGACTACGGGCCGCGGCGGTTCGTGGTGGGCTTCGACGAGCAGCTCAAGCCGTACGTCGCGGAGGAGGACGGCAAGCGCCGCAAGGATCTGCCCAAGCCCGGCGCGAAGGACGACCCGCAGCTCGCCCCGGCGGCCGCGGCCCGGTTCGCCGCGCTCAAGAAGGACGTGCGGACCGTCGCCGCCGACCAGATCCGCCGCCTCGAACGGGCCATGGTGTGGCGGCGGCGCTGGACGCCGGAGGAGTTCCGGCGGTTCATCGTCGAGCACCCGCTGGTGTGGCACGTGGCGCGGCGCCTGGTGTGGGCCGCTTACGCCGCCCCGGCCACTGCCGCCGCCTCAGCCCCGCCGGGCGTCCCGGCCGCTGGCGTCGCGCAGGGCGTCCCGGCCGCTGGCGTCGCGCCGGGCGTCCCGGCCGCTGGCGTCGTCTCAGCCGCGCGGGCCGCCGGCGCTGCCCCGGCCACGCCGGGCGTAGCGGACGCTGGTGCCACGCCCTCGACGTCGGGCTCGGCCAAGGGCGGCGACGCAGTGGTGGCGGTCGGCGGGGCAATGCTTGTCAGTCTTCGCGTTGCCGAGGACCGCACGCTGGCCGGCGTCGACGACGAGCCCGCCGCGATTCCCGACGGGGCCGTGATCGGGCTCGCGCACCCGCTGGAGCTCGGTGACGACCTCGCCGGATGGGCCGGGGTGTTCGCCGACTACGAGATCCTGCAGCCCTTCGAGCAGCTCGCCCGCGATGTCCAGACGCTGACGGAGGCGGAGCGGCCGGCGACGGAGCTGCACCGGTGCGCCGGGGTGAAGGTCCCCACCACCAAGGTGCTCGGGCTGGAGCGGCGCGGGTGGCGGCGGGCGGCGCCGCAGGACGCGGGAATACAGCCGGCCATGGAGCGCGACCTGCCCGGCGGGGCGACGCTGATGCTCGACCTCGACCCCGGGATCGTCGTCGGCCTCGTGACCGAGTTCGAGAACCAGACGCTCGGGACCGCGTTCATCCTGCCCGCGGGCAGCTCCAGCTGGGACCGGCGGCGCGGCCTGCCGTTCGCCACGCTCGACCCGGTGACGGCGTCGGAGATCCTGCGGGACCTGCGCGAGGTGACCCAGTGAGCGCCGCGGGCGGCCCGCCGGGGCCGGAAGTCGTTGCGGTGGACGGGCTTGACGCGGAGTTGGAGTCGGTGCAGCGGCCGCCGGCCGAGGTGCGGTTCGCCGATGAGCTGCGGCTCCTCGCCGAGACCGATCGAGGGCCGCGGCCGCCGGGGTGGGTGCTCAGCCTCACCGCGGCGCGGCGGTTCGTCGTCGGGGACGCGGCCGCGGGGATCAGCCGGAAGTTCGTCGGCGACCCGTCGCTCATCGACCGGGCGCTGGTGTCGCTGGCCACGAGCCGGGGCCTGATGCTCGTCGGGGAGCCGGGAACCGCCAAGTCGCTGCTGTCCGAGCTGCTCGCGGCGGCCGTGAGCGGGGTTTCGACGCTGACGATCCAGGGTGGGGCGGCGACGACCGAGGACCAGATCAAGTACTCCTGGAACTATGCGCTGCTCGTCGCCGAGGGACCGTCGACCCGTTCGCTGGTGCGGGCGCCGCTGCTGCGCGGCATGGCGGAGGGGCGGACGGTGCGGTTCGAGGAGATCACGCGCTGTCCGCTGGAGGTACAGGACAGTCTGCTGTCGCCGCTGTCCGACCGGGTGCTGGCCGTCCCGGAGCTGACGGGGCCGGACGCGATGGTGTTCGCGCGCGACGGGTTCAACGTGATCGCCACGGCCAACACCCGCGACCGCGGCGTCAACGAGATGAGCGCCGCGCTGAAACGGCGGTTCAACTTCGAGACCGTGTTCCCGATCGCGGACCTGCAGACCGAGCTCGCCCTTGTCGAGGCCGAGGCCGGGGCGCTGCTGCGCCGCTCGGGGGTGACGGCGCCGCCGCGGCAGGACGTGCTCGAGGTACTGGTGACGACGTTCCGTGAGCTGCGGACCGGGCGCACGGCGCGCGGCGACTCGATGGACCGGCTCACGGCGGTGATGAGCACGGCCGAGGCGGTGGCCGTCGCTCATGCGGTCGGGCTGCGCGGGTGGTTCCTGCGCGGCGAGCCGGGCACCGCGGCTGACCTCGTGGCCTGCATCGCCGGGACCGCGGCCAAGGACAGCCCGGAGGATCTGGCGAAGCTGCGGCGGTACCTGGAGCAGCAGGTCACCTGGCGCGGCGGCGAACAGTGGCGGGCCCTGCACGCCGCACGGCACCAGCTGCCGGGCTGAGGTGCGCGATGCCGGCAACGTTCATCGGGGTGCGGCACCACAGCCCCGCCTGTGCCCGACTGGTCGGCGAGACGATCGCCGCCCTTCGGCCCGCGTACGTGCTCGTCGAGGGGCCGGCGGACATGAACGACCGCATCGGCGAGCTGCTGCTCGGGCATGACCTGCCCATCGCGGTGTTCAGCAGCTACCGCGACGAGCATCGGCACGCCGGGTCGTGGGCGCCGTTCTGCGAGTACTCGCCGGAGTGGGTCGCGCTGCGGGAGGGTCACGCCGCCGGGGCCGAGGTGCGCTTCATCGACCTGCCTGCCTGGCACGAGGCACTGGCCGGGCGCGAGAACCGGTACTCCGATGCCGACGAGCGCTACGCCGAGGCGATCGCCCGGCTGTGCGGGACGTTCTCGGTCGACAACGTGGACTCGCTGTGGGACCACCTCTTCGAGATCGAGCCCACGGGGGACGGGAGCGGGATCGAGGCTCGGCTGACGGCGTACTTCGATCTGCTGCGCGGGGAGTCGGAGGCGAGCGAGGGGGATCGGGCGCGCGAGGAGTACATGGCGCGGTGGGTGCGGGCGGCGGTGCGCGAGGCCGGGGAACGGCCCGTGGTCGTGGTCACGGGCGGGTTTCACCGGCCGGCGCTGGTTCGGCTCGCGGGTGAGGGCCCCGAGGGGGACGGCGACGGGTTGCCGCCTGCAGGGGCCGAGCGCGACGGTAGCGACGCGTGGCCGGTCGCGCCGGTGTTGCCGGAAGGGGCCGTCGGCGGGAGTTACTTGGTGCCGTATTCGTTTCGGCGGCTCGACGCTTTCGACGGGTACCAGTCGGGGATGCCGTCGCCGGAGTACTACCAGCGGTTGTGGGACTCGGGGCCGGAGCGGGCCGCGGAGGGGCTGGTCGAGGCGGTCGTCGGGCGGTTGCGGGAGCGGCGGCAGCGGGCCTCGACCGCGGATCTCATCGCGGCGCGGGCGTCCGCGGCCGGGCTCGCGGCGGTACGCGGGCACCGGCACCCCGGGCGGACCGACATTCTCGACGGGCTCGCCGCCGCGCTCGTGCAGGACGCGCTCGACGAGCCACTGCCGTGGGCGACGCGGGGGAGGCTGCGGCCCGGTACGCATCCGGTCGTCGTCGAGATGGTCGCGGCGCTCAGCGGGGAACGGGTCGGGCGGCTGCACAAGGCGACGCCGTTGCCGCCGCTCGTGCACGACGTGGCGGCCGAGATCGAGCGGGAGGGGCTGGCCGCGGGCGGGGCGGTCGCCCTGAGCCTGACGAACCCCGACGGGCTGCGGCGCAGCCGGATGCTGCATCGGCTGCGGGTGCTGGCGATCCCGGGGTTTGCGCGGCGGCACGGGCCGGCGACGGGGATCGACCCGGTGCTCGACGAGCAGTGGACGGTCAGCGAGCACGAGCATCGGCTGCCGGCGTTGATCGAGGCGGGGGCGTACGGGGCGACGCTCGAGGCGGCCGCGGCCGCGATGATCGCCGAGCGCATCGCGGGGGCGGGCGGTCGCGTGGGGGTGCTCGCCGAGGCGTTGTTCGACGCGGCGCTGTGCGGCACGACCCGGCTGTCGGAGCAGGTGTTGCGCGATCTCGGGCGCGGGATCGCCGCGGCGCAGGATCTGGGGGAGGTGGGGCGGCTGCTCGGGGTACTGCTGGCGCTGTGGCGGCATGATCGGCTGCTCGGCACCGCCGGGTCCGCGGCGCTCGGGGTGGTCATCGCCGCGGCGCACGACCGGGTGCTCTGGCTGGCCGAAGGGGCGCGGGGGGCCTCTGCGCCCGCCGACCCGGGGCGGATCGGGGCGGTCGTCGCGCTGCGGGACGCGGCGCGGCACGCCGGGGCCGAGCTCGGGCTCGATCGGGACGCGGCGCTGGCGACGATGGGGCGGGTCGCGGCCGGGCGGGACGGGCCGCCCGACCTGCGCGGAGGGGCGTTCGGGTTCGGCTGGGCGCTCGGGGCGCAGGGCGATCCGCTGCGGGCGGTCCGGGGCGCGGGCGGGCCGGTCGCGCTCGGGGACTGGCTGGCGGGGCTGTTCGCGGTGGCGCGGGAGGAGGTGCTGCACGCGCAGGGGGTGCTGGACCTGCTCGACGAGCTCGTGTGCGGGTTCGGGGCCGAGGACTTCCTGATCGCGTTGCCGGCGTTGCGGCAGGCGTTCGCGTACTTCCCGCCGCGGGAGCGGGAGACGATCGCCGAACATGTGCTGGCCCGGCGCGGGGTCGCGGGGTCGGGGCGGGCCCTGCTGCGGGCGCCCGCGGTCGATGCGGGCGTACTGGCGCGGGCGGCCGCGCTGGAGGAGCGGGTGGATGCCGCGTTGGCGCGTCAGGGGCTGGTGTCATGAGTACGGACTCGGACGGCGGTGTCGACCCGGGGCTGCAGCGGTGGCGGCTCGTGCTCGGGGAAGCCGCCGACGGGGCGCTCGGCGGTGCGGTGCTCAATGCCGGCGGGGTCGGGCAGGACGCGGCGCTGGACTGGCTGTACGGGCGGGATGAGGAGCTGCAGCGGCGCGGGGTCAGGCGGACCGGGCGGCACGGCGGGGACGGGCCGTCGATCATCACGACCGTCGACTGGCTCGATCAGATCACGAAGCTGTTCCCGAAGGAGACCATCGAGCGGCTCGAGCGGGATGCGGTGGAGCGGTACCAGATCCATGACGTGGTGACGGACCCCGCGGTGCTGGCGCGGATCGAGCCGAACGAGACGCTGCTGCGGGCCGTGCTGCGCACCAGACATCTCATGAACCCCGAGGTCCTGCACCAGGCGCGGCGGATCGTCGAGGCGGTCGTCAAACAGCTCATGGACCGGCTCGCGACCGAGGTGCGGCGGGCGTTCACGGGGGCGCGGTCGCGCACCCCGAGCCGGTTCCGGCTGGCGCGCGACTTCGACGTGCGGCGGACACTGCGGGCCAACCTGGGGCACTATCGGGCGCAGGACCGCAAGGTGTACGTCGAGCAGGCCTACTTCTTCTCGCGTACCCGCCGCCACGTCGAGCGGTGGCAGCTGATCCTGCTGGTCGACCAGTCGGGTTCGATGGCCGGCTCCGTGATCCACGCGGCCGTCACCGCGGCGTGCCTCTGGGGGCTGCCCGGCGTGAAGACGCACCTGGTCACGTTCGACACCGACGTCGCCGACCTGACCGGCGAGATCGACGATCCCGTCGAGATCCTGATGAAGGTGCAGCTCGGCGGCGGTACCGACATCGGGCGCGCGGTCGCGTACGCCACGGGGCTGGTCGAGCAGCCCCGCCGCACGATCGTCGCGCTCATCAGCGACTTCTACGAGGGCGGCGACCCGGGGCGGCTGGTGCGCGGCGTGCGGGCGCTCGTCGAGCAGGGCACCAAGGTGTTGTGCCTGGCCGCGCTGGATGAGCAGGCCGAGCCCGCGTACGACCCGGAGATGGGCCGGCACCTCGCCGACGTCGGGGCCGCGGTGGGCGCGATGACCCCGGGCGAGCTGGCGGCCTTCGTGGCGGAGCACGTGGGCCGATGAGCGCAAGACGAGTTGGGGACCGGCTCCCGCTGATGCGTCGCTCGGCGCCGGCCGGGAACGGGTTCGGGCCGGTGCGCTGCGGGACGACGGTGGGGCGATGAGAAACGACGTGCTCGCGCTGACGGCCGATGCGCTCGCGGCGCTCACCAACCGGGGGCTCGTCAAGCGCGCCGCCAAGGAGGTCGACGCGGCGCCGCCGGCCGTGGTCGAGGAGCCGGACGGAACGCTCCGCGGGACCTGTGCCGACGGGGCCGCGCCAGTGCTGCCGAGCGGGGGGCTGGAGCGGGCGAGCTGCACGTGCGGGGCGGCCGGCGTGTGCCGGCATGTGCTCGGCTTGATCCTCGCGTACCAGGTGGGCGCGGCGGCCGAGGAGACACCGGGCCGGGTCGTGGACTGGTCGCCGGGGCGGTTCGGCGACGAGCGGCTCGCCGAGCGCATCGGGCCGCGGATGCTGGCGGCGGCGCGGAGGGCTCGGCGGGCCGGGTACCACGCGCGGGTGTACCGGCCCAGCGCCGCCGATCCCGCCGCGCGCGTCGACCTCGGGTCGGCCACCGTGCGGTTCCTGGTGCCGGACGATCTCGGGTTCGTCCACACCGATGCGGTTGCCGGGGCCCGGGACGACGTGATCGCGCTTGCGGTGTGGGCGTTCCGGGTCGCCGATGAGGAGGCGCCGGGCGTACCCGATGTCCAGGTCGACGTCGGCGAGCCGCAGGAGCCCGGAGGCGAAGGAGCGCAGCCCGACGAGCGGGTGGCGGGCGGCGGCGGGGCGCGGCCGGGTCAGCGGGAGGCGGGCGGCGGCGGGGCGCAGGCGGGTCAGCGGGAGGCGGGCGGCGGCGGGGCGTTGCCGGGGGAGCAGGAGGCCGGGGTTTTGCTCGCCGACGAGGTGTTGCTCGGCGGGGCGATTCACCTCGGTGCCGGGTTCGCGGGGCGCGTAGCCGAGGTGCGGCGGCGGCTCGAGCGGGCCGGGCTGCGGTGGCCGTTGAATGCGGTCGGGGAGTTGGCGGAGCAGCTGGAGGCGTACCGGGAGCGGGGGAGCGGTTACACGCCCGAGCGGGTTGCCGAGCTCGTCGGGGAGCTGCACGCTCGGGCCCGGGCGGCGCGCGGCGGGCAGGGGCGGGCTCGGGTGCTCGGGACCGAGGAGGCGGCCGAGACGCCGCTGCGGCGGGTTCGGCTCGATGGGCTCGGGTGCCGGGTCGTGGCGGCCGGGAGTGCGGTGGGCGGGGACGAGCGGCGGGTTGTCGAGGTGTACCTGGCCCACGCCGACAGTGCCACCGTGCTCGTGCTGCGCCGGGCCTGGGACGGGGACGACAGCGGTGCGGTGCTCGGGCGGCGGCGGCTCGCGGGGTCGAGCGTCGGCGGGCTCGCGGCGGGGACCCTCGTGACGGAGTCGGCGGTGCGTAGTGCGAGCCGGGCGGTACGGCTGGCTACGAGCCGCGTCGCCAAGGCCACCGTTACGGTGTCGCGCGGGGCTTGGGGCGGGCTGCCCGAGGCGCTGCTCGTGCGGGATCTGGCCGCGCTCGCCGCGGAGCTCGATCGGCTGCCGCCGCGGGTCGTCCGGCCGCGGATCGAGGCCGAGCTCGTTCGGGTGCTGGAGGTCGCGGAGGTGCGGGCCGTGGCGTACGCGCCGGGGGCTCAGCGGCTCGAGGCCGTGCTCGCCGATCGGCACGGCAACCTGGCCACCCTGACCGCGACGCACACGGCCGCCGCCCCCGGTCGCCTGGACGCCATCGCCGCGAGCCTCGACGCGTTCGCCGGCACCGCACAGTTCGCCAAGGACGCGCATCCACAAGACGCGAGCGCCGAAGACGCGATCGCGAGCGCCAAAGACGCGAGCGCCAAAGACGCGAGCGCCAAAGACGCGAACGCCAAAGACGCGAACGCCAAAGACGCGAACGCGAGCGCCAAGGACGCGGTCGTGTACATCAGCGGGGTGGTCAGGCGCGCCCAAGGCGGCATCGAGATCGACCCCCTCGCGATCGCCGACGGTGTGCGCGTCGTCGTTCCCGATCTGGCCGAGGCCGATCGCCGGGACATCGGGCCGGCGTGGGAGGGGCGCAAGGACCCCGTCCAGGCCGCCCTCGACCACGCGATAGCCACCCTGGCCGAGATGCCCCACCGGGGTATGCGCCACCTCCCGCCCGGCTTCGGTGACCGTCTGCGCAAGGCCGGTGACGGGTTGAACCAGACGGGACTGTACAAGGCGGCCGCGGCCGTCGAGCGGCTCCGGGCGGCGCTCGGGCCCGACCCCGGCGCGGCGGCGGCCGAGGCTTGGGTCGACGCCCATCTGCGACTGACGGTAACGGCGGAACTGCAGTAGCGCAGTGCCCTTCGACACGTCCGAGGGGCATCCCCGCACAGCGGTCCGGATAGGGGTAGGGTCCAGGGCCGGACCTGTCAGACCGAGCCCTGGGGGGTTGAGCATGGCCGACTCGTTCGTGCATCTCCACGTGCACACCGAGTACTCCATGCTCGACGGCGCCGCGCGGCTCAAGGAGATGTTCGCCGAGGCCAACCGGCTCGGCATGCCCGCCGTCGCGATCACCGACCACGGGAACATGCACGGTGCGTACGACTTCTACAAGCAGGCCAAGGGGGCCGGGGTCACGCCGATCCTCGGCGTCGAGGCGTACGTCGCGCCCGAGTCCCGCCTGACCAAGCAGCGCATCCGCTGGGGGCGGCCGGACCAGAAGGACGACGACGTCTCCGGCTCGGGCGGCTACACCCACAAGACCATCTGGGCGCGCAACAAGACCGGCCTGCACAACCTGTTCCGGCTCAACTCGCGCGCGTCGATCGAGGGCCACTTCGTGAAGTGGCCGCGGATGGACGCCGAGATCATCGCCGAGCACGCCGAGGGCCTGATGGCCACGACCGGCTGCCCGTCCGGCGAGGTCCAGACGCGGCTGCGGCTCGACCAGTTCGACGAGGCCCTGCAGGCTGCCGCGAAGTATCAGGAGATCTTCGGCAAGGAGCACTACTTCCTCGAGGTCATGGACCACGGCCTCGACATCGAGAAGCGGGTCCGCGAGGGCCTGACCGAGATCTCCAAGCGGCTCAACATCCCGCCCGTGGTCACCAACGACTCGCACTACACGCACCAGGCCCAGGCCGAGGCCCACGACGTGCTGCTGTGCGTGCAGACCGCGGCGAACATCAACGACCCGAAGCGGTTCCGGTTCGGCGGTTCGGGCTACTACCTCAAGTCCGCCGACGAGATGCGGGCCGTCGACTCGTCCGAGCTGTGGCAGAACGGCTGCCGGAACACGCTGCTGGTGGCCGAGAAGGTCGACACCGACGGCATGTTCGAGTTCCGCAACCTGATGCCGCGATTCCCGGTGCCGGAGGGCGAGACCGAGGAGTCCTGGTTCCTCGCCGAGGTCGCCCGCGGCCTGGCGCGGCGCTTCCCCGGGGGCGTCGACGAGGTGCACCAGCGGCAGGCCGACTACGAGGCCGACATCATCATCAAGATGGGCTTCCCGGCGTACTTCCTCGTCGTCTCGGACTTCATCCTCTGGGCCAAGAACGAGGGCATCGCCGTCGGGCCCGGGCGTGGCTCGGCGGCCGGGAGCCTGGTCGCGTACGCGATGGGGATCACCGACCTCGACCCGCTCCCGCACGGGCTGATCTTCGAGCGGTTCCTCAACCCCGACCGCGTCTCGATGCCCGACATCGATATCGACTTCGACGAGCGCCGGCGCGGCGACGTCATCCGCTACGTGACCGAGCGCTGGGGCGACGACCGGGTCGCGCAGATCGCCACCTTCGGCACCATCAAGGCCAAGGCCGCGATCAAGGACTCGGCGCGCGTGCTGGGCTACCCGTTCGCGGTCGGCGACAAGATCACCAAGGCCATGCCGCCCGCGGTGATGGGCAAGGACATCCCGCTCTCGGGCATCTTCGACCCCAACCACCCGCGGTACTCCGAGGCGGTCGAGTTCCGCGCGCTGTACGACAGCGACCCCGACGTCAAGAAGGTCGTCGAGACCGCGAAGGGTCTCGAGGGCCTGATCCGGCAGACGGGCGTCCACGCGGCCGGCGTGATCATGTCCGCCGAGCCGCTCATCGACCACGTGCCGCTCATGCGGCGCGACGCCGACGGGGCGATCATCACGCAGTTCGACTACCCGACCTGCGAGACGCTCGGCCTGCTGAAGATGGACTTCCTGGGCCTGCGCAACCTGACGATCATCGACGACGCGGTGAAGAACATCAAAAGCCGCGGGATCGACCTCGACCTGCTCGCGCTCGAGCTGGACGACAAGCCCGCCTACGAGCTGCTGGCCCGCGGCGACACCCTCGGCGTGTTCCAGCTCGACGGCGGCCCGATGCGCTCGCTGCTGCGGCTGATGAAGCCCGACAACTTCGAGGACATCTCGGCCGTGCTGGCCCTGTACCGGCCCGGCCCGATGGGCGCCAACTCGCACACGAACTACGCGCTGCGCAAGAACGGCCAGCAGGACATCATCCCGATCCACCCGGAGCTGGAGGAGCCGCTCAAGGAGATCCTCGGCCCGACGTACGGCCTGATCGTGTACCAGGAGCAGGTGCAGCGCGCCGCGCAGAAGCTGGCCGGCTACACGCTGGGCCAGGCCGACCTGCTGCGCCGGGCCATGGGCAAGAAGAAGAAAGAGGTCCTGGAGAAGGAGTTCGTGCCGTTCCGCGACGGCATGCGCGGCAACGGCTACAGCGACGACGCGATCCAGAAGCTCTGGGACGTGCTCGTGCCCTTCGCCGACTACGCCTTCAACAAGGCCCACACCGCCGGCTACGGGCTGGTCTCGTACTGGACCGCCTACCTCAAGGCCAACTACCCGGCCGAGTACATGGCCGCCCTGCTCACCAGCGTCGGCGACGACAAGGACAAGATGGCCATGTACCTGGCCGAGTGCCGGCGCATGGGCATCGAGGTCCTCCCGCCCGACGTCAACGAGTCCACCGGCCCCTTCACCCCGGTCGGCAAGGACATCCGCTTCGGCCTGGCCGCGGTGCGCAACGTCGGCCACAACGTCGTCGACGCGATCGCGCGCTGCCGGCAGACCGCGAACGGGCCGTACAAGGACTTCGACGACTTCCTGTCGAAGGTCGACGCGGTCGTGTGCAACAAGAAGACGATCGAGTCGCTGATCAAGGCGGGCGCGTTCGACTCGATGAAGCACCCGCGCCGCGGCCTGCTGGCCATCCACGCCGACGCGATCGACAACTACGCCGACCTCAAGAAGAACGAGGCCATCGGGCAGTTCGACCTGTTCGGCGACGCGTTCGGCACGGAGGACTCGTCCTCCGGCGGCACGGCGATGTCGGTGCAGATCCCCCAGATCGAGTGGGACAAGCGCGAGCTGCTCACGTTCGAGCGGGAGATGCTCGGCCTGTACGTCTCCGACCACCCGCTGTTCGGCCTGGAGTCGGTGCTGTCCAAGGCGGCCGACACCGAGATCAGCCGCCTCTCGGAGGAGGGCGCGATCGCCGACGGCACCGTCGTCACCCTGGCCGGCATGCTCACCGGCGTGCAGCGGCGCATCACCAAGCAGGGCAAGCCGTGGGCCTCGGCGACGCTGGAGGACCTCGGCGGCGCGGTCGAGGCGCTGTTCTTCCCCAACACCTACGAGCTCGTCGGGCAGTACATCGCCGAGGACGCGATCGTGGTCGTGAAGGGCCGCGTCGACCGGCGCGACGAGACGCCCCGGCTGATGGCGATGGACCTGTCGATGCCGGACATCAGCGCCGCCGACGAGAACCGGCCGGTCGTGCTGTCGCTGCCCGCCACCCGGTGCACCCCGCCGCTCGTCGACCGGCTCAAGGAGATCCTGGTCAACCACCCGGGCAAGGCCGAGGTGCACGTGAAGCTCAGCCACGGCTCGCGGGTGACGCTGCTGCGCCTGGGGCCGTACCACGTCAACCCGACCACGGCGCTCAAGGGCGACCTCAAGGCACTGCTCGGGCCCAACAGCTTCAGCTGAGGTCGCCGCGGGGTAACCTCGGCGGGTGCACAGGCACGTGCGGTCCTTATGGCTCTCCGAGCGGGCGCGGTGGTCGGCTTCCGCCGTGGCCGTGCTCGCCGTCGTGCTGCTCATCTTCAGCGTGGTGTACCGCGTCAGCCAGCGCCCGTACGGCTTCGAGCGCTTCGAGCGGATCGGCGGCGTGGCGTTGCCGGCCGACAGCGAGCGGGCCCGCGCCTACCTCGACGGCGGCCGGGCCTTCCTCGGCCGGGCCACCGGCGCCGGGGGCTACGAGCTGCGGGCCGTCGACTCCGACAAGCCCGGCGTCGCGCTGTGGACCAACACGGGCCTGAGCGACGTCGAGACCTTCCGCTCGGCCCGCGGCATGGTGCAGGTCACCGGGATGCCGGATGCGGCCGGGCACCGGCGGATCACGCTGCTCAACGCCAACAACGGCGTGCCGTTCGCGGCCTTCGACGTGGAGTCGGCCGACCGCTGGGCGCTCGTGGGCAAGTACTTCGTCCGGTACGTCGGCGCCACGCACCGCCTGAGCATCACCGACGTCGGCACCGGCAAGCCGATGGCCGACCTCGACCAGCCGGGCGGCGCGGCGAGCTGGTGGCTGACCGACAACTGGAGCGGCCAGCAGGTGCCGACGTCCACGGCGGGGGAGCCGCTGGACGAGGCGCTGACCGTCGACCCGCACATCGTCCGGGCCACCGCCGACCGGGGCCTGGAGGTCGTCGGGCTCTCCGGCGGGCACGTGCTCGGCGCCGGGACGGGCCTCGCCGAGCCGGGCGATCTCGTGTACCCGTACGAGAACCAGATCTTCGTCGCGCCCAGCCGCGCCGGGTTCGAGCTGCGCGCGTACGACCGCACCCGCCTCGGCAAGGCCGAGTGGGCGTGGACGTCGCCGGACGCGCAGGCCCGGCCGCTGTTCGTCACCTCGTGCGGCGAGGAGCGGATCTGTGTCGGCGAGGAGCACTTCCTGACCCAGCTCGACACGGCGACCGGCCAGGTGGAGTTCCGCGTTGCGGCCGAACGCCCGTCGCAGGCCGTGGCGGTCGGCGACCGCGTCATGCTGCGCACCGCGACCGCGGACGGCGTCACCGAGACGCTGCTGGACTCCGCCGGCCGGGCGGTGCACAGCTGGCCCGGCAAGCGCGCGGCCCGGCTGGACGAGGGCAGCTACCTGCTGCTGCCGTCGGTACCCCCGGCCGGCGCCTACGCCTGGATGGGCGTCGACGCCGAGCACGGCACCGCGCGCACCCTCGGCGACGTCGACGCCCGGCCCGACTCGTGCACGTGGAGCCACACCTACCTGGCGTGCGCGACCGCGGGCGAGTTCTCGTTCTACCGGATCCGGGCGCCCTGGTACTCCATCTGAGGCTCCGGCGCCCGCCGGGCCTGGCGGGCGATCCGGAACATCGCGACGGCCCCGATTCCGACCCAGACCACGTTGACCGCGGTCGACGGCCACGCGTGGCTGACGGCCGAGTTCCACGCCAGCGCCACCGCCCCGACGATGTTCATGGCCTGGAAGGCGAACCCGTCCCCGGTCAGGCGCTTGGCTGACACCAGGCCGTAGGCGGCCAGCACCAGCGCGGCCCCGATCCAGCCCATGAAGCCGATCAACATGACGTCGATCCTCGCATCAAGCGGGGCTAACGTGTGAACGAGAATTCCTACAGCGCACCTTAAGCAGGCCTCAACATGGATCTCGACCCGCGCCGCTTGGCCGTCCTCGCCGCGATCGCGCGCCGGGGCACCCTCGCCGGGGCCGCGGCCGCCCTGCACGTGACCCCGTCGGCGGTGTCGCAGCAGCTCGCGCAGCTGGAGCACAGCGTGGGCCGGCCGCTGGTCGACCGCTCCGGGCGCCGGGCGGTGCTCACCGCGGCGGGCCGCGTGCTGGCCGGCCGGGCCGAGGCGATCGCCCGCGAGCTGGCCGAGGCCGAGCGCGAGCTGGCCGCGATGTCCGGCCGGGCGGCGGGCCTGGTGCGGGTGGCCGCGTTCGCGACGGTGATCCGCCACCTGCTCGTACCGGCGATGGACCGGCTGCGCGCGGACTTCCCCGACGTGGTCTGCTCGATCACCGAGCTGGAGGGCGCGCCGGCGCTGCGCGAGCTGCGGCTGGGCGGCATCGACCTGACCGTCACCGAGCGCGACGCGGTGCAGCGCAGCGCCCAGCACCGTCAGGTCACGGTGGTACCGCTCTGTGACGACCCGTACCGCGTGGTCGTGCCCGCCGCGTGGCCGCCCGTCCACGCCTTCGAGGACCTGGCCGACCGCCCGTGGGTCGCCGGCCCGCCCGCGTCGACGACGGGCCAGATCCTCGACCGGGTGTGCCGCGAGCGGGGCTTCACGCCGCGCCGGGTGCACGCCTGCGTGGATTATCCGACGGTACTGACCCTGGTCGCGGCCGGCCACGGCGCCACGATCGCCCCGGACCTGGCCCTGCGCGGCGTGCACCGCGACGAGATCACGGTGACGTCGCTGCCGGTCGCCGGCGCCCGCAGCCTGGACGCGCACGTGACCGCGGCCCGGGCCCAGCTGCCGGCGGTCGAGGCGCTGCTGACCTGCCTGCGAGCCGTGAGTCCCGGGCCGCGGTGAAACGAACCGCTACGCGGCGACGATCGTGCCGTCGGGCTGCCGGGAGCAGGTGACCGCCCGCGCGGGCGTCGCCGAGGCCGCGCTCAGGCACTTGGCCAGCACGGCCTGGCCCGCGGCCGTCGGATGCCACGACTCCTGGCACGTCTGGAAGTACGACACACAGGTATTGGCGATCTTCTGGATCGCGATCTTGTCCTTGCCCGACAGGCTCGTCACGAACGTGCCGCTCGGGCCGTCCTGCAGGCGGATCGGGGTGGCCAGGGCATTGGCCGGGCTGCCCGGGTGCTCGCACAGCCGGGCGCCGTCGAAGGCGTGCTGGACGTCGAGGAACACGAGGTCGTCGCCCGGGCGCTCGGCGGCGAGGGTGTCGTGCACGCTCTGCACCATCGTGCCGAGGCCCTGCGAGAAGAGGTGCCCGGCCGAGAGGCTGGCGCGGTGGATGGGGCAGCCCGCCGCGTACCGCAGCGCGCCGAGGTCGCGGAACTTGTCCCGGTCGTCCTGGCGGCCGTCGGCCTCCCAGTAGGAGGGGTCGAGGTCGAACGGCAGCGGGTTGGTGTAGTCCTGGAACACGACCCGGTGCTGGTGGTCGGCGTCGACCTGGTCAAGGGTGACGAGCAGTTGCCGGACGGCGGCGACCGTCTCGGCGGTGGCGGCGGAGAACTGCGCGGGGGTGGCCAGGTCGGCCGCGGCGCACGGGGCCTGCTCGACCGGGCCGTTGAGGTACGCCCAGAACTCCCACCATCCCGTCCACGCGTCGGCGATGAAGCGGTTGGCGCACTTCTCCGCCACGTCGCCGAAGGTGAACTGGCTGTTGTTGGAGCCGAGCCCGACGAGCACGAGGTCGATGTCGTGCGTCTGGGCGACGGCGCGGAGCTGGTCGAGCTGCGCGGCGACGGTCCGGCCCTTGTCGCGGGCCGAGGAGGGCGCGGCGAAGTCGGACGGGCGGCCGCCGGAGCAGGCGAGGTTGTACCGGTCCTGGATGCCCGGCAGCGAAGCCTGCAGCAGCGAGGCGTTGGCGGAGCGGTGGCAGAAGAAGGCGTTGCTGTTCGGCGCGGACCAGCCGGGGAAGCCCTGGGCGACCCCGTTGGCGTCGACGACGGGCTGGTAGCTGCCCGCCCCCTCGCCGGAGATGAAGCTGTCACCCAGGGCGACGGCGGCGGTCGGTAATGCGGCGGCGGCGGGGGCGGCGGTCGCGGCGAGCGCCCCCGAGGCGACAACGGTCGCCACGAGCGCGGCACGGAGGAACTTGGACACTGGCGGTCTCCTCGATCCCAGAACGTGAAGAGTTCTCGGATCAGATCACGCTTCTCGACGTCCGTCAATGTCTAGTACACCGATAGGTGTACATGGTTCGTATGGTCGCTGCTCGGGTCGCCCTGGCCGCTGGAGTACGGGTGCCAGCCCGTGGCCGGGGTCCAGATCTGGCGGTACCAGATCACGTACATCACCCCGGGGGCCGTGGCGTTGCGGACCGCGAGCTTCACCTGCTCCAGCGCGTGCTCGGCGCGCGGGGTGAGGCAGCCCGAAGTCGTCGGGTCGTGCAGGCTGCACGTCTCCGGCGGCCAGGACCCGTCGGCGCGGCGCGGCGCCGGCTGGGCGGCCACGAGCGGGGCCAGCAGGACCATCAGTGCGCACAGCGCCGCCACGAGCCAGCGTGATCCGGTCATACCGCAGGCCTGATCGGCGTGCGCGGGCGCGACCTGAGGGAGATAGATTGGGGTGCATGTGGCGGATCACCATCAGCGACACCTGCATCGGCTCCGGAAGCTGTGTCGGGGTCGCGCCCGGGCACTTCGCGCTCGACGACGTCCAGGGCCGCTCGCACCCCGTGCACGCGGAGGCCGAGCCCAGCGAGGCCGTGCTCGACGCGGCCGCGATGTGCCCCATGGAGGCGATCACCGTGACGGACCTGGAGACCGGGCAGATGCTCGAAGCCTGATTTCGTACCGCGCGCGAGCCGGGAAACTCAGCTGCGGTAGGCCTCGAGGAGGGCCTCGGCGGCCTGGACCGGGGTCAGGGTGCCGTCGAGGACCTCGCGCTCGATGCGGGGCGTCAGCTCGCGGACCGCGGGGCTCGTGCGCAGGCCGTCCAGCAGGGCGTCGCGGGTCATCGACCACACCCAGCGCAGCTGCTGGCGCTCGCGGCGGGTGCGCAGCTCGCCGCTCTCGGCGAGGGCGTCGTGGTGGCGGCTCAGCCGGTCCCACAGCTCGCCCAGGCCGGCCCCGGTGAGGCCGCTGCACGTCAGCACCGTGGTGCCGGAGTGCAGCAGGCGCAGCGCCCCGGACAGCTCGCGGGCCGCGGCCCGGGCCTCCTGCTCGTGCGGGCCGTCGGCCTTGTTCACCGCGATCACGTCGGCCAGCTCCAGCACGCCCTTCTTGATCCCCTGCAGCTGGTCGCCGGTGCGGGCCAGGGCCAGCAGCAGGAACGTGTCGACCATGTCGGCGACGGCGGTCTCGGACTGGCCCACGCCGACGGTCTCGACCAGCACCACGTCGTAGCCGGCGGCCTCCACGACGACCATCGCCTCGCGGGTCGCGCGGGCCACGCCGCCGAGGGTGCCGGAGGTCGGGGAGGGGCGCACGAACGCGGCGGGGTCGTTGGCCAGGCGGGTCATCCGGGTCTTGTCGCCCAGGATGCTGCCGCCGGTGCGGGTCGACGACGGGTCGATCGCGAGGACGGCGACGCGGTGGCCGGCCTCGATGAGGTACACCCCCAGGGCGTCGATGAACGTGGACTTGCCGACGCCGGGCACGCCGGTGACGCCGATGCGCCGGGCCCCGCCCGCGTGCGGGGCCAGGGCGTGCAGCAGCTCCTGGGCGCGCGAGCGGTGGTCGGCGCGCGTGGACTCGACGAGCGTGATCGCCCGGGCGATCCAGGCCCGGGAACCGGCGCGCACGCCGTCGACCAGCTCGCTCAGTGCTGCAACCGGGATCGCAGCACCTCCAGCAGGTCGAGGGCGGCGTCGGCGATGACGGTACCGGGGCCGAAGATCGCGGCCGCGCCCGCCGCGCGCAGCTCGTCGTGGTCCTGGGGCGGGATGACCCCGCCGACCACGATGAGGATGTCGTCGCGGCCCAGCTCGGCGAGCTCGTGACGCAGGGCCGGCACCAGCGTCAGGTGCCCCGCGGCGAGGGAGTTGACGCCCACGATGTGCACGTCGGCCTCGACCGCCTGCCGGGCCACCTCGGCCGGGGTGGAGAACAGCGGGCCCACGTCCACGTCGAAGCCGAGGTCGGCGAAGGCGGTCGCGATCACCTTCTGGCCGCGGTCGTGGCCGTCCTGGCCCATCTTGGCCACGAGGATGCGCGGCCGGCGGCCCTCGTCGTCGGCGAAGGCGTCGGTGGCCGCGCGCACGCGCTCCACGTTCCCGGCGCCGCGGGCTTCGTCGCGGTACACCCCGGAGATGGTACGGATCTGCGCCGTGTGCCGCCCGAACACCTTCTCCAGGGCGTCGGAGATCTCCCCGACGCTCGCGTGGGCGCGCGCCGCGGCCACCGACAGCTCCAGCAGGTTCCCGCCGTTGGCGGCGCCCTCGGTCAGGGCGGTCAGCGCGGCGTCGCACGACGCCTGGTCGCGCTCGGCCCGCAGCCGCTGCAGCCGGGCGATCTGGGCCGCGCGCACCGCCGAGTTGTCGACCTTGAGGACCTCGATCGGCTCGTCGGTGTCGGGCCGGTACTTGTTCACCCCGATCACCGGCTGGCGCCCCGAGTCGATGCGGGCCTGGGTGCGGGCCGCCGCCTCCTCGATGCGCAGCTTCGGGATGCCCTCGTCGATCGCGCGGGCCATGCCGCCGGCCCGCTCGACCTCCTCGATGTGCGACCAGGCGCGGGCGGCGAGGTCGTGGGTGAGCCGCTCGACGTACGCGCTGCCGCCCCACGGGTCGATCACCTTCGCGGTCCCGGACTCCTGCTGCAGCAGCAGCTGGGTGTTGCGCGCGATGCGGGCCGAGAAGTCGGTCGGCAGCGCCAGGGCCTCGTCCAGCGCGTTGGTGTGCAGCGACTGGGTGTGGCCCTGGGTGGCGGCCATCGCCTCGACGCAGGTGCGCACCACGTTGTTGAACACGTCCTGGGCGGTCAGCGACCAGCCGGACGTCTGGCAGTGCGTGCGCAGGCTCAGCGACTTGGGATTGGTGGCGCCGAAGTCGCGCACCAGCCGCGACCACAGCAGCCGCCCGGCGCGCAGCTTCGCGACCTCCATGAAGAAGTTCATGCCGATCGCCCAGAAGAACGACAGCCGCGGCGCGAACACGTCAACGTCGAGGCCGGCGGCGCGCCCGGCGCGCAGGTACTCCACGCCGTCGGCGAGGGTGTACGCGAGCTCGAGGTCGGCGGTCGCCCCGGCCTCCTGGATGTGGTAGCCCGAGATCGAGATGGAGTTGAACTTCGGCATGTGTCTCGAGGTGTACCCGAAGATGTCGCTGATGATCCGCATCGACGGTCCGGGCGGGTAGATGTAGGTGTTGCGGACCATGAACTCCTTGAGGATGTCGTTCTGGATGGTGCCCGCGAGCTGCTCGGGCGCCACCCCCTGCTCCTCGGCGGCGACGATGTACAGCGCCAGGACCGGCAGCACCGCGCCGTTCATGGTCATCGACACGCTCATCCGGTCCAGCGGGATGCCCTCGAAGAGCCGGCGCATGTCCAGGATCGAGTCGATGGCGACCCCGGCCATGCCCACGTCGCCGGCCACACGCGGGTGGTCGGAGTCGTAGCCGCGGTGGGTCGCCAGGTCGAACGCGACCGAGAGGCCCTTCTGCCCGCCGGCCAGGTTGCGCCGGTAGAACGCGTTGGACTCCTCGGCGGTGGAGAAGCCGGCGTACTGCCGCACGGTCCACGGCTGCGTGGTGTACATGGTCGGGTAGGGGCCGCGGACGTACGGCGCGATGCCCGGCAGGCCGCCCAGGAAGTCGACGCCGGCGAGGTCGCCGGGGCCGTAGACGCCCTTGACGTCGATGCCCTCGGGCGTGGCCCAGACCTCGCCGGGCTCATCGGCGACCGGCTCGACCCGGGGGGTGCCGAGGGCGACCTCGGAGAAGTCGGGGATCACGGCGCCACTCCCAGGTCCTCGTGGATCTGCCGCAGCACGGCGAGCGCGTCGCAGCCGGTGTACAGGTACGCGTCCACGCCCTCGTGGTCGCCCCGGCCCGCGAGCCAGACCTTGGTGACGCCCTCGGCGCGCAGGCGGGCGGCGGTCGCGGCGGCCTCCTCGGCGTAGGAGCGGTCCGAGCCGCAGATGCACGCGACAGGCGACGCGGCGTCCTCGGCCAGGCGGACGCCCCCGGCCGCGAACAGGTTCGCCGCGAAGGAGACGCGGGCGGAGTGCGCGGCCACGGGGCCCAGCGCGACCAGGCGCACCGCGGGGGGCGCGGGGGCGGCGTCGGCGGCGTCGCGAAGGGCCTCGAAGCCCTGCGAGTACCACATCCGGGGTAATCCGCCCTCGGGCGGCAACGGCGCCGGGGGCCGCACCGGCCGCCGCTCGGCGAGGTCCGGGAACTCCGACACGCCCGTGATCGGCTGCCGGCGGTGCGCCAGGTCGTCCTCGCGCCGCTGCCGCACCGCGCCGATCCGGTCGCCGGCCAGCCCCGAGCGCAGCGCCGCGGCCATCCCGCCGGCCCGTTCGACCTCGGTGAAGACGTCCCAGGCGGCGTGCGCGAGGGCATCGGTGCGCGACTCGACGTACCAGGAGCCGCCGGCCGGGTCGAGCACCCGGGCGACCCCGGACTCCTCGATGAGCAGCGACTGGGTGTTGCGCGCGATGCGCCGGGAGAAGGCGTCGGGCCGGCCGAGCCGCGCGTCGAACGGCTGCACGGTGACCGCGTCCGCGCCCCCGGCCCCGGCGCCGAAGCACGCCAGGGTGGTGCGCAGCAGGTTGGTCCACGGATCGCGGGCGGTCATCATCGCGTCGCTGGTGACCGCGTGCTGCCGCTGGGCGCCGAGGTGCGGCGCCTCGCAGACCTGGGCCACCCGCGCCCAGATCCGCCGCGCGGCGCGCAGCTTGGCGATGGTGGCGAACTGGTCGGCGGTGGCGGCGAAGCGGAACTCGAGCTGCTTGAGCGCCATGCCCGCGGAGAGCCCGGCGCCGACGAGCTCGCGCAGGTAGGCCACGCCGGTGGCGGTGGCGTACCCGAGCTCCTGGGCGTCGCTCGCGCCGGCGTCGTGGTACACCGTCGCATCGACCGTCGCGACCGGCACCGGCGACAGTTTCGACAAGTCGGACAAAACGCTCAGGCTCGCGATCTCGCCGGTCCGTGCGGCCAGGCCCAGCGGATCGGCGCCCAGGTTGCCCGATTTGTCGGAGCCGGGCAGCGCCAGGAACGCCCGCGCCGCCTCCGGTGTCGAGGCCCCGTTGTCCAGCACGACCGGGGCCAGGTCGAGCAGCACCCCGTCGAGCGCCTCGGCCAGGTCGCCCGGCGCGATGCCGGCCAGCCACAGCGAGGTGGCCCCGTTCTCCAGGTCGGCCAGCACCGCCGCCCGGGTCGCCTTCGGGTCGGGGCCGGCGTGGCGCGTCCGCACGTCCCATGGCCGCGGCGCCGCGCTCGCGCCCCGCACGAACGGCACGTGCCCCGGCGCCCCGGCGGGCGGGGCCGGGTCGGCCGCGGTGTAGAGCGGGGCGATCCGCAGCCCGTCGTACGTCTCGGTGGCCAGCAGGTCCGCCACCGCCTCCGGCGGCGTGTCCTCGCCGGCCCGCCCGGACTTGCGCAGCACGGCGAGCGCGAGCCGCTGCCATTCCAGGAGGTCCTCGGGGGGCGCGCTCATGCTGGACACGTTAGAGCCGTGAACCGCGAATCGTCCGGGTCTGTGACAACCTCCACCGGGTCACCCCCGCCGGAGAACCTGTAGCCCGACCACGACGCCGAGCGTGGAGTCGGTCACCGCGGTCACCGTGCGGCGGCCCCCGGCCCGGGCGGTGAGCACGAGCTGGGTCACGACGAGCCGCCCGGCCTGGCAGTCCACGTCGACGTACGTCTCGTCGTCGCCGATGCGGAACAGTGCCCAGACCTGGCCGTCGCCGAGGCAGATCACCTGCAGCCGGTACTCCCCGGCGGGGTAGGACCGCTCGTCGTCCAGCCGGGTGAGGTTGTTGCGCAGCCCGGTCATGAGCCGCACGGGGGTGATCTCGACGGCGTCGCCGTCGGGCTTGTTGTACTCCTCGACCCGCCTGACCATGGTCCGCTGCTCGGCCGGCGTCAGGCCGGCGGGCGCCGCGGTGGTGGCCGGGGCGGCGGGCGTGCTGATGATCATGCGGGGAGCGGGGCGGGCGATCGCGAGGGCGTAGCCGAACGCGGTACCGACGGCGACCGCGAGGGCGATCGTCAGCGTCCCGCGGCGGGATCGGCCGGGGGCCGGGCGCTCCGGCACCGGCTGGGCGCCGATCACCTCGATGTCCACGCTCGATCGTAACCCGCGGCCGGGGCGGGCGCCCCGGCCGCGGATCGTGCGTCCGGGCCTACTCGCGCGCGGGCCGCCGGCCGTTGGCCGCGGCCACCGGCTCCGGTTCGGGCCCGGCTTCCGGTTCTGGTTCGGGTCCGGTGGGCGCCGGCACCTTCGGCTCGTTCGCCGAAGCGGCCGGAACGGGCGTTGCGGGCGTTGCGGGCGTTGCGGGCGGCTCCGTCGGCTTGTCGGTCCGCACGGTCCGTTCCCCGCGCGGCACGATCAGCGACGGCGGGTCGAAGTTCATCCCCGAATACAGCAGCCGCTTGAACCGTGGCGCGAACGGCTTCTCGATCAGCCGGTGGCAGAGGAAGGCGAGGATGAGCATCGCCAGGATCATGCCGGCCAGCAGCGGCCACGGCGCGATGGTGCCCTTGAGGCGGCGGATCGTGATCACGCCGAGGTCCTGGTGGAGCAGGTACAGCGGGTAGGTGAGCGCGCCCGCGACCGTCAGCCACCGCCACTTGGCCCAGCTCAGCTTGCCGAGCGCGGCCAGGGCCAGGACGAGGAAGAAGCCGCCGACCAGCACCATGGAGAACGTCCACTTCATGCGGACGTGCAGGAACTGGTTGAAGTGGCGGGTGTCGAGGAGCACCTGGTGCTGGCAGACCAGCAGGGTCACGGCGACCAGGCCCCACAGCAGCGGGGTCGAGCCGAAGCGGTGGATCAGGTACAGCAGGATGCCGGTGATGAAGTACGGCGCGTACATCGGCTGCACGATCATCTGGATGAGCGGGTTGTCCACGTTGCTGCAGACCACGGCCGCGATGAGCCACAGCACCGCGAAGGCCAGGGCCCGGCGGAACGTCAGCCCGAACGCGACGACGATCGCGAACAGCAGGTAGAAGCGCAGCTCGGCCCAGAGCGTCCAGTACACGGCGTCCACGCTGTTCACGTAGAGCGCGTCCTGCGCCATGGTGAGGTTCACGAGCAGGTCCGAGAGGTTCTTCGGGGCCCGGATCACCCCGCTGGCGTCCGCCACGTTCCGGTTGAAGTGCACGACCACGAACGAGATCGCGATCGCGACCCAGTACATCGGGTACAGCCGCACGACCCGGGAGACGAAGAAGTCTTTCAGGTTGCGGTCCCAGCAGCTCATGCAGATGACGAAGCCGGAGATGAAGAAGAACATCTGCACGCCGAGGTAGCCGTAGTTGGCCAGGTCGTACAGGCGGCCGAACACGGCGCGGTTGGGATGCACCCACAGGTTGGAGTGGGGGGTGCCGACGTAGTGGTACAGCATCACGAGGAGGGCGGCGACCAGCCGCATGCCGTCGAGCGCGGCAAGACGGCCCTCTCGGCGCACCGGCGTTCCGGAGGAGGGGGTGAGCGCTTTGAGCACCCGGCACTGTAACCCGAGGGTGAGGTTCGTGTCGAAACGGGTGAACCGGCTTTGAGCTGCGGCGGGGTGTTATGGACCCGTTCGGACATCCCGCCTTTATAAGCATTTAACGCAGCCGATGCATCACGTGGCGCTACGGTGCCATTCCGTATACACCCGTTTCGGTACCACCATCCGCCACGCGTCCACGATCAGCTCGCGCAGCTCGTCGTCGCCGAGCCGGTCGAGGTGGCCGCAGACCCAGTTGAAGCGCAGGTCGGAGGCGCGCGGCAGGAAGAACCGGTCGGGCTCGGAGGCCACCAGCGCGGCCCGCTCGTCCCGGGGGAACGCGAAGCCGAGGGCGGTCTCGTCCGGCGACAGCGCGAGGTACACGATCCGGCCGACCCGGAACTTGACCCGGTCGCGGATGAGGTGCTCGGTGGTGCGGGGCAGGCCGAGGGCCACCCGCCGCACGGCGTCGACGCCGGCCATCTCAGCGCTTGACGATGCCGGAGATGAGCCCGTACTCGATCGCCTCGGGCGCGCTGAGCACCTTGCCGGCCTGCAGGTCGTCCTCGACGCGGGAGCGGGCCTGGCCGGTCGCGCCCGAGATGCGCAGAATGAGGTCTTCCAGGTCGCGCAGGTAGCGCCCGGCCTCGGCCACCACCTGGTCGGCCGTGCCGCCGGGGGAGGACACCTTCGGCTCGGCCAGGCGGAACCGCGCGTGGGTGAACGCCGTGCGCTCGGCCGCCGCGCAGAACACCCCGAGCGCGGCCCCGCTCACCTCGCCGACGGCGGTGGCGTGCACCGGCGCCCCGATGGAGTCGATGGCGTCCACGAGCGTCCAGACCGCCGTGAGGCTGCCCTGGTCGGCGCTCATGTGCAGGCTGATCGGCCCGGGGCCGCTCGCGTCGAGCGCGAGCAGCGTGGCCGCGGCGCGGGCGGCCATCTCGGGCTCGATCGGCCCGCGCAGGAAGACCATGCGCCGGCCGAACAGCTGCTCGTCGAGCCACGGCGCGTGCTGGGCCGGCGGCGGCCCCGGCTCCTCGTCCCGCCGTTCGTAGTAAGGGCGCATGAGCCGAACATAGGCGACCGCGGAGGCCCGTGACCGCCCACCGGACCCCCTTTCCGCTGCGGGCGGAATCCGGCCGGGTGGCGTCGGGTCGGATGCTGTTCCCGGCCACCCGCGAGACACACCGCCTGGCCGTGGGCTGGCAGGGCGGCGAGCCGATCGTGTTCAGCGTGCTGCACGTCAACCCGGACCGCGCGACCCTTCCCATGATGGCGAAGAAGGCCTGACGATCCGGGTGGCGTGGCGTTCGGGTCAGCAGGGGCCGGCCCAGCGGTTCATGCGCGGGCCCCCGTCAGCTCGGGGCGGGCGGCCAGGATGAGCCCCAGCGCCGCGTAGCCGATCAGCAGGTGGGCGCCGCCCACGTAGTCGGCGACCGGCGAGCCGAGGATCGCGAACGTCGGGACGGTGACCACGGCCCAGCTCTCCGCGACCGTCGGCCAGACCCGCGCCGCGCCCTTCCAGCGGCCGGTGAACAGGATCTTCAGGCCGATCACGAACATGCCCAGCATCGACAGCGGCCAGAACACGTCCATCGGGATGAGCCAGGCGGCGTCGCGCAGGGCCGGGACCGCGTGCAGGATGCTCCACACGGTGGCGACGGCGAGCAGGACGTGCTCGACGTACAGCATCCCCCGCGCCACCTTCGAGGTGCCGGTGGCCGCCGTGCGCAGCTGGACCGCCAGCAGCGCGAAGAGCCCGAGCTGGAAGGCGCCGCCGCCGAGGTCGGAGATGGTCAGGCCGAGCGAGTCGGTCGGGTTGTTGCCGACCGTGAACATCGTGCCGGTCCAGGTGAGGGCGCCGGCGGTGAGCATCAGGCCCAGGGCGCGGGTCGAGCGCGCCGAGATGCGGGCGGTGACGACGGGCGGGAGGTCGGTGCGGGCGGGGACGGGTTCGGTGCGGATCGTCATGTCGGTGTCCTCTATGTGAAGCGCCGTACGGTGCGGCGCGGTATGCCGAGAAGACTGCCGGGGACGCCGACCCGGGCGGCAGGGGCGCGCAACCCCGGTTCCGTCCCGGCGGTTGTCCCGCCCGGATCGGGACTCGCGTCCCCGGGTGCTCGGGACTGCGCGGATGGCACCATGTCCGGGTGTCCAAGCCCCGCGTGTCCACCCTGGTCGGCGGCGTGTTCGTGGCCCTCACGCTCGCCGCGACCGCCGTCTCGGTCGTGCTCGAGGCGGGCATCGGGGCGCACCAGCGGGCGGCCGACGGACTCGAGGCCGGCTGGATCTCGGGCCTGGCCGGGCTCGCGCTCGCCGTGCCGGGCGGGCTGCTGGTGTACCGCGTGCCCCGCAACGCCGTCGCCTGGATCCTGTGCGCGAGCGGGCTGCACTGGGCGCTGGACGGGGCCGCGGTCGCCTACGTCGCGCACGCGGTCGCCGTGCCGCCGGTCGAGCCCGGCACCGCGCTCGCCTACTGGATCTACCAGCGTGTCGGCGCCGGCCTGCTGTTCAGCCTGCCGCTGCTGCTCGTCTTCTACCCCGACGGCCGGCTGCCCCGCGGCCGGTGGCGATGGGCGGCGCTGGTCAGCCTGGGCGCCACCGCGATCCTGCCCACGACCCTGCTCTTCGTGCCCGCCCGCGTCGCCGACGCGATGGACGACGGCCCCGCGCCCGCCGCGGTCCGCGACCTGTCGGTCGACCTGCTCACCCTGCCGCTGCCCGACTCCGTCTGGCACGTGCTGCTGCGTGTGGGCTACGCGGCGCTCCCGCTGAGCCTGCTGGTCCCCTTCGCCGTCGTCTTCCGCCGGTACCGTGCGGCGCGTGGCCTGGCCCGCACGCGCATGCGGTGGCTGCTGTGGGCGGGCGTGGTCGACGTGCTCGTCATGCTCTCCGCGCTCGTGCTGCCCCAGACCGTGCTCGGCGCCGGCCTGTTCGTGGCGATCGCGATCACCGGCGCCGCGATCGCGGCCGGCGTGCTGCGCCCGCAGCTGCTCGACATCGACCGGCTGCTCGGCGGCACGGTGCTCTACGGCGCGCTGGCCGCCGTCGTGGTCGTCGTCGACGCGGCGATCCTCGCGCTCGTCACGACCGAGCTCGGCGACCGCGGCGCGGCCCTGGTCGGCCTGCTCGTGGTGCTGCTGGTCTACGGCCCGCTGCGCAACCGCCTCTGGGTGCTGGTCCAGCGGGTGGTGCTGGGGCAACGGCACGACCCGTACCGCATCATCTCCGGCCTGGCCGAGCAGCTGGAGCGCTCCGAGAGCCCCGAGCACCAGCTGCTGGCCGTCGCGCGCAGCGTCGCCGAGGCGTTCCGCTCGCCGTACGTCGCCGTCGAGGTCCACCGCACCGGCGGGCAGGCGCTGCTGGCCGAGCACGGCACGGCGCCCGCCGACACGCAGACGCTGCCGATCACGTACCGCGACGAGACCGTCGGCCGCCTCATCCTCGCCACCGGCGGCTACCGGGCCGCCCTCTCCCCGCGCGACGAGCGCCTGCTCGCCGACGTGGTCCGGCAGGCGGCGGCCGCGGCCCGCTCCGGCTACCTCGCGGCCGAGCTCCAGTTCAGCCGCGAGCGCCTGGTCGGGGCGCGGGAGGAGGAGCGCCGCCGGGTCCGCCGCGACCTGCACGACGGCCTCGGCCCGGCCCTCGGGGGCGTGGCCCTGCGCATCGACACCGCCCGCAACCTGCTGGTGCGGGCGCCGCAGCAGGCCGACGAGATCCTGCGCCAGGCTCGCGAGGACGTCTCGACCGCCCTGGCCGACGTACGCCGGCTCGTGCACGACCTGCGCCCGCCCGCGCTCGACGACGTCGGCCTGGCCGGCGCGGTCGGCCAGCTCGCCGAGCGGCTGCGCGCGCCCGGACTGACCACGCGGGTCGAGGCCGAGCTCCCGGCCGACCTGCCGGCGGCGGTCGAGGTCGCGGCGTACCGCATCGCCTCGGAGGCCCTGACCAACGTCACGAAGCACGCGCGCGCCGCGACCTGCACGGTCACGCTCACCGCGGGCGACGGCGAGCTCACGGTCGAGGTACGCGACGACGGCGCCGGCATCGCCCCCGGCACCCCGAGCGGCGTCGGCCTGGTCTCCCTGCGCGAGCGGGCGGCCGAGCTCGGCGGCCGCTGCGAGATCGAGTGCCCCGCCGGCGGCGGCACGCTCGTACGCGCCCATCTGCCCCTGCCCGCCCCGGCACTAGGCTGACGCCCATGACCGACGACCGCGCGATCCGGGTGCTCGTGGCCGACGACCACCCGATCTTCCGCGACGGGCTGGCCGTCCTGCTCGGCTCCGTGGACGGCATCGAGGTCGTCGGCACGGCGGCGACGGGCCTGGAGGCGGTGCTCGCGGCCGTGCGGCACCGGCCGGACGTCGTCGTCATGGACGTACAGATGCCGGATCTCAACGGCATCGAGGCGACCCGGCGGCTGGCGGTCGAGGCGCCCGAGACCGGCGTCGTGGTGCTCACCATGTCGGAGGACGACGGCACCGTCTTCGCGGCCGTGCGCGCCGGCGCCCGCGGCTACCTCGTGAAGGGGGCCGAGCAGGAGGAGATCGTGCGCGCCATAACGATCGTCGCCTCGGGCGGCGCCGTCTTCGGCGCGACCCTGGCCCGGCGCATCGCCGAGTTCTTCGCCGCCGGCCCGCCGTCGGCGAGCACCGCGTTTCCTCGGCTTTCCGCACGCGAGCGCGAGATTCTGGAGCTGCTGGCGGCGGGGCGCTCGAACGCGCAGATCGCCCAGACGCTGTTCCTGTCCCAGAAGACCGTGCGCAACAACGTGTCGAACGTGTTCGCGAAACTTCAGGTCGCGGACCGCTCCGAGGCCATCGTCCGCGCCCGCGAGGCCGGCCTGGGTTCTGCTTCCTAGTTCGTAAGCGGCTGGAAAGAATCGCGGGTCCGGGAGGGGCCTACGATCCGGGGATGCGCCGATCACGCACCATCGGCCGGCTGGTCATCGTCTCCGTCACCCCGTTGCTGCTCGCGGTCGTCGGCCTGTTCCACCCGACCGGGCTGAACCCGTCCACCGCCCACATGTGGGCGACGATGCACATCTGGCTGCTGCCGGCGTTCCCGCTGCTGACACTCGGGCTGATCGTGCCCCTGTGGGGGCGGCCGGGGCGCGGCGTCGCCGGTGTCGCCACCGTGGTCGCCTGGCTCGCCGCGGCGGCGTTCGCGGCGCTGTACACCGGGCTGGACGCGGTCGCGGGTATCGCGGCCGGCACCGTGCAGCTCCACGCGGCCGGCGGCCAGGACGTGGGGCCGTCGATCGCGGCGCTGTTCGGCACCGCCGACTCGATGGGGCACGCCGGTGTGCGGGCGCTGGCGGTGGCGGTGGTCGCGGCGGCGGTGGCCCTGGCGGTGCGGCACGGATGGCGGGTGCTGCCGGGAACGGCGGTGCTGCTCGTGTGCACGTACGAGTTCTACGACAGCCACATCTTCTACCCGCGCGGGGTGCTCGCCATGGCCGGCTACGCGGTCGGCTTCGTGCTGCTCACCTGGCCTGCGGTCCGGCCCCGGTCAGGCTCCGTCCAGCGATCGCCGGAGGTGCTGCCGGGCCCGGTGCACCTGTGACGGCCTGCGGCGCGACGGCATGACCGCCGGATTGCCGGGTAGCGTGCCGCGGTGAACGCACGCACGAGCGAGCAACACGTCGGGATCACCCCGAACCTCTTCGGCATCGCGTACGGCCTGACCGGCCTGGCCGGCTGCTGGGGCTACGCCGCGATGCTGCGGCTCGCACCCGCGGTGGTCTCCGACTTCCTGTGCCTCCTGGCGGCCGTCGTCTGGTTCACGCTGCTCGCCGGCTACGTCACGCAGGTGCCGCGGCGACCCGGTGGCTGGCACGCCGAGCTGGCCGACCCGGTGCTGGGACCGTTCGTGGCGCTGATCCCGATCGTCGCCATGCTGCTGTCCATCGGCCTGATGCGGCACGACCGCCCGGCGGGGCAGTGGCTGTTCGGGGTGTTCGCCGCGGTCACGATCCTGCTGGCCGGCTGGATGACCGGCCAATGGGTCGCCGGCGGCCTCGACCTGAACAAGCTGCACCCCGGATACGTGCTGCCGGCCGTCGCCGGAGGGCTCATCGCCGCGATCGGCGCCGCCCTCGCCGGCTGGCCGGGCCCGGCCCGGGTGTTCTTCGGCATCGGGCTCGTGTCGTGGCTCGTCATCGAGTCGATGATCCTGGCCCGGCTGTACTTCCGCCCCCCGCTGCCCCCGCAACTACAGCCCACGCTGGCCATCGCGGCGGCCCCGCCCGCCCTCGCGGGCCTGGCGTACCTGGCCGTCAACCACGGCAGGGTCGACGCCGTGGCCTTCGGGCTCGCCGGCTACACGCTCCTGGCCGCCCTCATCCAGCTCCGGCTCTTCGGCGTGTACCGCCATCTGCATTTCAGCGCCGGATTCTGGGCCTACGCCTTCCCGTATGCGGCGGTCGCCACCTTCGCGCTGCACTGGATCTCCTACGCCCACCCGCCGGGCTACCGGATCTGGGCCTGGATCGTCATCCTCGCGCTGACCGTGTTCATCGGCGCCCTCGCGGTCCGCACGACAACGGCCCTCGCCCGGCACCGCTTCCTGCCGCAGCTGCACTGAAGCACGCGAAGGTGCGCCCCGCCCCAGCCCGCGACGACCAACCCGACCGTGATGCCCGTGACCGGGCCGCCGATGTCCATGACAGCAGTGGCTACGGGCGGTGGCGGCTGGTCGAGTACAGGTGGCTGTCCGGGAACTCGGCGGCCGTGAGCACCGGGCCGACGACGATCACCGCGGTGCGCCTGATGCCCGCCGCCCGCACCTGGGCCGCGATGTCGGCCAGGGTGCCGCGCAGGACGAGCTCGTCGGGGCGGCTGGCGTACGCGACCACGGCCGCCGGGCACTCCGGGCCGTACCACTGGGCCAGCTCCGGGGCGAGCTCGTCGATGCGCTGGACCGCGAGGTGCAGCACGAGCGTGGCCCGGCTCGCGGCCAGGGTGGCCAGCTCCTCGTGCGGCGGCATCGGGGTCGCGCGCGCCGCGGTGCGGGTCAGGATCACCGACTGGGCCACGCCGGGGACGGTCAGCTCGCGGCCGAGCGACGCCGCGGCGGCCGCGAACGCGGGCACGCCCGGCACGATCTCGTAGGGGACGCCGGCCGCGTCCAGGCGGCGCAGCTGCTCGGCCAGGGCGCTGAACACCGACGGGTCGCCGGAGTGCAGGCGCGCCACGTCGAGGCCCCGCGAATGCGCGCCGGTGAGCTCCGTGACGATCTGGTCGAGGTCGAGGTTCGCGGTGTCGACGAGCCGGGCGCCCTCCGGGCAGTACGCCAGCAGCTCCACCGGCACGAGACTGCCCGCGTACAGGCACACCGGCGCGGCGGCCAGGCGGTCGCGGCCGCGCACGGTGATGAGGTCGGCCGCGCCGGGGCCGGCGCCGATGAAGTACACGGTCATGTGTGCACCACCCACTGGGTCACGGGCAGCATCGGCCGCCACGCCAGGAATCCGCCGACGGGTGCGGCCCGGTTGACGGCGATGCGGGTCAGGTCCCCGCCGTACCGCTGCTGCAGCTCCGCCACGAGCCGCTCCGACTCGACGGTGACCGCGTTGACGACCAGCCGCCCGCCGGGCTTGAGCGCGTTCCAGCAGGCGTCGAACACGCCGGGCGCGGTGAAGCCGCCGCCGATGAATATCGCGTCCGGTGCCGGTTGCCGCTCGAGGGCCTCCGGCGCGGCGCCGACCACCAGGTGCAGGCCGGGCACGCCGAACGCCGTCGCGTTGCGCCGGACGCGCTCGGCGCGGGCCGGGTCGCGCTCGAAGGCGACGGCCCGGCAGGCGCGGTGGGCGCGCATCCACTCGATGCCGATACTGCCCGAGCCGGCTCCGACGTCCCACAGCAGCTCGCCCGGGCGCGGTCCGAGGGCCGCGAGGGTGACGGCCCGGATCTCGCGCTTGGTGAGCTGGCCGTCGCTGTCGTACCGCGAATCCTCGATCCCCGGCACCACCGCGATCCCGGCCGGGCCGCGGCACTCGACGGCCACGATGTTCAGCGGGCCCGCCGCGGCCGGGTCGTGGTGGACCCGCTCGCCCGGCGCGCCGAGGTCCTCGAGGATCGTGACGGCGCTCTCCGCGAAGCCGCTCTCCTCCAGGATCTGCCAGGCCTCCGCGGGCGTCTGCCGGCCGGCCGAGAGCACGAGGACGCGGCGCCCGTCGTGCAGGTGGCGGCGCAGCGCGGCCACGTCGCGGACGACCTCGGTGTCCTCGACCGCCCAGCCGAGCCGGGCGCAGGCGAGCGACGCCGACGACGGGTGGGGGAGCGCGGTGACGTGGGCCGCCCCGAGCAGCCGCACCAGGGTGGTGCCGATGCCGTGGTACATCGGGTCGCCGCTGGCGAGCACGCACACGCGCCGCCCGTGCTGCTCGGCGAGCAGGCGCGGCAGGGCGGGCACGAGCGGCGACGGCCACGCGATCCGCTCGGCGGCCGAGGACGGCAGCAGCTCGAGCTGGCGCGGCCCGCCGAGGACGACCTCGGCCTCCGCGAGCGCCGCCAGGCCCTTCGCGCTCACCTCACCGTCGGCGCCGATGCCCACCACGACCACGTCGGGGGCGGGCGCGGCGACGGCGACGGTGGCGTCGGGCGAGGAGCGCTTGGCGGAGACGAGCACGGCCGCGCCGTCCGGCGTGGCCGCCGCGAGCAGGGCGGCCGCCTCGGCGACGCTGGGGCTGCCGATCGCCGCGGCGACCCGGGCCGACGGCGACGGGACGTCCACCGCCCGCAGCGCCTCGGGCGGGTAGGAGACCACCGCCCAGCCGAACTCGGCCGCCACCGCCTCCGCCAGATCGCGCCGGCTGTCCACGGTGGACAAGGACACGACGTCCACTGTGGACACCGACTCGCGCAGGAGCGCCACGACCGCGGCGGGGTCGGCCGACGGGCGGGCACCGAGGCCGGCGACTAGACGCACGACGCCACCAGGCGGTGGGCGAACGCCGGGTTTCCGGCCCAGTGCAGGTGCAGGTAGGAGGCGTGCACGCGGCCGGACACGAAGCCGTCGCGGCCCTCGCGCCACGCCCAGGCCGGGGCCGCGCCCGTCGCCGGGGTGACCCGCGTGCGGTGGAACTCGTGGCCGGTCACCCGGGTGCCGGCCGGGGCGAGCACGCTGTCCGACAGCGCCACGGCGTCGCGGTAGCCCAGGGTGAGCGAGGGGGTCATGGCCGCCTCGGCGTCGAGGACCCCGCACATCGGGCGGCCGTCGAGGGTGCGGCTCAGCCAGAGCAGCCCGGCGCACTCGGCCGCGATGGCGCCCCCGGCCGCGGCCAGGCCCGCTACCGCGCGGCGGAGGGGCTCGTTGGCGGAGAGCTGCTCGGCGTACACCTCGGGAAAGCCGCCGCCCACCACGAGCGCGCGGGTGCCGTCGGGCAGCGCCGGGTCGTGCAGCGGGTCCACCGGGGCGACCGTGGCGCCGGCCTCGGCGAGCAGCTCGACGGTCTCGGCGTAGCCGAAGGAGAACGCGGGGCCGCCGGCGACGGCGACGACCGGCGCGCCGGGGACGGGCTCGGCGACGGCCGGGCTCCACGCCGCCACGGTCAGCGGCGGGGCGGAGCGGGCCACGGCCAGCACCGCGTCGAGGTCCACGCTCGCCGCGACGAGCTCGGCGAGGGCGGCGACCGAGGCGGCCGCCTCCGCGGAGCGTTCCACCACCGGCACCAGGCCGAGGTGGCGCGACGGGGCGGCGACGGCGGCGTGGCGGCGCAGGACGCCCAGCACCGGGGTACCGACCTCGGCGCAGGCGTCGCGGAGGATCTGCTCGTGGCGGTCCGAGCCGACGCGGTTGAGGATCGCGCCGGCGATGTGGATGCCGTCGCCGAACGAGCGGAAGCCGTGGATGAGCGCGGCCACCGAGCGGGCCTGCGCGGTCGTGTCGACGACGAGGACGACCGGGGCGGCCAGCAGCCGGGCCACGTGCGCGGTGGAGCCGAACTCGCCGGCGCCGGTGCGCCCGTCGTAGAGGCCCATGACGCCCTCGACGACGGCCAGGTCGGTGCCGGCCGAGCCGTGCGCGAACAGCGGCGCGACGAGGTCCTCGCCGACCAGGACCGGGTCGAGGTTGCGGCCCGGGCGGCCGGCGGCGAGGGCGTGGTAGCCCGGGTCGATGTAGTCCGGGCCCACCTTGAACGGCGCCACCCGGCGCCCGCGCGCGGCGAACGCGGCCAGCAGGCCGGTCGCGACGGTGGTCTTGCCGTGGCCGGAGGCGGGTGCGGCGATGACGATCCGTGCTACCACTCGATGCCCTGCTGGCCTTTTCGCCCGGCGTCCATCGGGTGCTTGACCTTCGTCATCTCGGTGACCAGGTCGGCGAGCTCGACCAGGTCGGGGTGGGCGTCGCGGCCGGTGACCACGACGTGCTGGTTGCCGGGCCGCTCGCGCAGCGTCTCGACGACGTCGGCGATGTCGACCCAGCCCCACTTGATCGGGTACGTGAACTCGTCGAGCACGTAGAAGCGGTACGCCTCGGCGGCCAGGTCGCGCTTGATCTGGGCCCAGCCCTCGGCCGCCTCGGCGGCGTGGTCGCGCTCGGCGCCGGGCCGCTGGATCCACGACCAGCCCTCGCCCATCTTGTGCCACTCGACGGAGCCGCCCTTGCCGGTCTCGCCGAGCGCGCGCAGGGCGGCCTCCTCGCCGACCTTCCACTTCGGACTCTTCACGAACTGGAACACGGCGATGGGCCAGCCGGCGCTCCACGCGCGCAGCGCCATGCCGAACGCGGCGGTGGACTTGCCCTTGCCCGGCCCGGTGTGCACGGCGAGCACATGCTGACGGCGGCGCTGGCGGGTGGTGAGCCCGTCGTCGGGAACGTTCTCGACCTTGCCCTGCGGCATCTTCTCAGGCTCCCAGGCTCGACAGTGGAATGCAGGTCGCCGCAAGCGCCGTGGCGAGCCGCCGCGCGAGGCCCAGGCGGATCGGGCCGCTCTCGCAGTCGACCACCACGGCGGGAACGCCGGCCAGCAGCGGTACCGCCCCGAGCGGATCGGGCCCGCTGGTCGAGCGCCCGTCGGTGACGACCACGAGCAGCGGGCGGCGGCGGGCGTCGCGGCGGCGCTCGCCGTGCAGCACGCGGGCGGCCTGGCGCAGCCCGGCGGCCAGCGGCGTGCGGCCCCCGGTGCGCAGCTCGGCCAGGCGCACCACGCCGACCTCGTGGCTCGCGGTCGGCTCGAGCACCAGGGTGGCGTCGTGGCCGCGGAAGGAGACCAGGCCGACCTTGTCCCGGCGCTGGTACGCGTCGCGCAGCAGCGACAGGATCGCGGTCTTCACGACGCCCATCCGCTGCCGGGCGGCCATCGAGCCGGACGCGTCGACGACGAACAGCACCAGGTTCGCCTCGCGGCCGACCTTGACCGCCTCGCGCACGTCGCGGGCCTCGGCGCGGCTCGAACCGCGCATTGCGGCGGCCCGGATCGTGTCGGGCACGTGGATGCTCGTGAGCTTCCCGCCGATCGGGGCGCGGGAGCGCACCACGCGCCCGTGCCGCGACAGGGCGGGCGAGCGCCGGCCCGCGTGGGCGCCGGCCTGGCGGTTCGCGCGGCCCGCGATGCTGAGCAGCTTCGGCTTGTACGGCAGCCCGGCGAACGCGAGCTGCCCCGGCGCCGCGACCCCGGCCGAATCCGGCAGATCCGACGAATCCGAAGTGTCCGATAAATCGGAGTCGCGGGGCGGGTCGGGCTTATCGCTAACGGAGCCATCGGTCGGCTCGGCCGGAGGCCGCTGCTCGGGCGCGACGGGCGGCGGGGGCGGCCCACCGGCGTCGGGCGATTCCGACGTTTCCGAAATGTCGGTCGGGTCCGGCGGAACCGGGTCGTCGTCCGGCGGCGGCGGGGAGCCGCCCGGCGGGTCGTCGTCCGGCCCGGTCTCCTGCTCCAGCACCTCTTCCAGGCGATCCCGGTCGGCCCCCGGCGGGTCGAGCGGATCGCGCCGGCGCCGGTGCGGCAGCGCCAGCCGGGCCGCGTCGCGCACGTCGTCCGTCGTGACCACCGTCCGCCCGTGCCAGGCCGCGAGCGCCACCGCCGTCCGCGCGACCACGATGTCGGCCCGGAGGCCGTCGACGCGGTACGCCAGGCAGATCCGCGCGATCCGGTCGAGCTCCGCGTCCGGCAGCGCCACCCCGCCGATCCGGGCCCGGGCGCCGGCGATCCGCTCGGCGAGCGCGGCGTCCTCGGCCACGTAGCGCCCGGCGAACCCGGCCGGGTCGGCCTCGTACGCCAGCCGCCGCCGCACGACCTCGGCCCGCGGCGCGGCCTCCTGGGGCGCCGTGACCCCGACGACGAGCCCGAAGCGGTCCACGAGCTGCGGGCGCGGCTCGCCCTCCTCGGGGTTCATGGTGCCCACGAGCAGGAAGCGGGCCGCGTGCTTGACCGAGACGCCGTCGCGCTCGACGTGCGCGCGGCCCATGGCGGCGGCGTCGAGGAGCAGGTCGACCAGGTGGTCGGGGAGCAGGTTGACCTCGTCGACGTAGAGGACCCCACGGTGCGCGGCGGCCAGCAGGCCCGGCTCGTAGGCCTTGACCCCGTCGCCGAGGGCGCGCTGCAGGTCGAGGGTGCCGACCACGCGGTCCTCGGTCGCGCCGACGGGCAGCTCGACGAGGGCGGAGCGGCGGCGCTCGGCCCCGGCCCCGGGCGTGTGCGGGCCGTCGGGGCACTCGGGGTCGGGCGCGTCCGGGTCGCAGGCGAAGCGGCAGCCGGCGACCACCCCGACCTCGGGCAGCAGCGCGGCGAGGGCCCGCACGACGGTGGACTTGGCGGTGCCCTTCTCGCCCCGGACGAGCACCCCGCCGATGGCCGGTGAGACCGCCGTGAGCAGCAGCGCGAGGCGCAGGTCGGGCAGGCCGACGACGGCCGAGAACGGGTACGGCGAGGTCACGGGCACTCTTCCCTTCGGCGGGTCCGCGCCCGCGAGGCGGCTGTTGCGTCGGCGGCCCGGAGTCTCCTGACTGCCGGATCGCCGCCGCCCCCCGACCTTCCAGCCGTTGCCGGCCGTGGTCCGAGCTGAGGGGCGACTCCCCGGTCACAGTGGCGGGACCGTCCCGGACTCGCACCGGGTTCCTCCGCAGACCGCTCGCCCGCCATCGTGTCCCACCGGCAACCGGTGCGTCAACGTGGCGCGGTGTGACCCTCACGATCCGGGTCCGCCGGCCGATGGGACGGGCATGCGGCGCGCGTTGGACTCGGCCGCCCAGATCGTACTGTGCGTGCTCCTCGCGGCGGTCGCCCTGATCGCCGCCACGCCGCTGCGGCTGCCGCCGCGGGCCCCGGCGAGCTCGGTCGCGCCGCCGGGCACCCGGGCGATGTGGCTGCGACCGGGGGCCGGGGCCGCCGCGGGCACGATGGCGGCCGCACCGGTCGACGAGTTCCAGCAGCGCGTGGTCGGCGACCCCGGCTTCGCCGACCGGCTGACCCGGCGCATCCAGGCGACCTGCGGCACGGCGCGGTAGGCGGACGTACGAGAGCCCCGCGACACGAGGGGGGAGGGGTGTCGCGGGGCCGGCTCATATATATGGATATCGAGAGCTGTCTCGAGTTAGGCGGTGCGAGGACCCGGAACCGGGCCCCTTCAAGTGGTGCTGAAGCAAGGATGCGGCACGGCACTTGGCGTGGACTTGGCACGCACTTGCGCCGATGTGTCACCCAGGCGACAGGCCGCTACACCATGGATTCGAGGAGGAGCCGCTCGGCCGCGGCCGCGCGGACCTCGGGGGTCTCGATCGGGTCGTCGCGCAGGTAGGCCAGGCGGCGCTCGAGTTTCTCGTCGAGCGGGACGCGGCGCACCGCGATGAGCCGGACGCCGGCCTCGCAGTCCCACAGGCCCTCGGTCAGGGCGCCCGCGCACGCGTCCGGCTCCAGCTCCAGGCGGGCCCGCAGGTAGGCGGCGCGCTCGTACGAGTGCGGGCTGAACCACAGCGAGCGGATGCGCGGCAGGGCCTGGCGGGCGGCGTCGCCGCCGACGCGGGCGAGGCCGTCGGCGAGGCGGTCGTAGCCGCACAGGTCGTCGTCGCGCCGGTCGAGCCAGTCGAGGCCGGCCAGCAGGGCGGGGCCGTCGGACTCGTCGCCCCGGTCGGCCAGGACGCACAGGGCGCTCCAGTACCGCGCCGAGGACGGGTCGGCCGCGGCGTGCCGGGCGGTCTTCAGCGAGTCGACGGACGGCTCCACCAGGCACCCGGTCTCGTCGGCGGCGCTGAGCAGCTCGCCGAGGCCGGTCAGCGGCCCGGGGCCGTGCGCCACGGCGGCGTGGATGCGCTCGTCCCGCGCGGCCCAGTCGCCCCAGGGGGCGGCGGCCGGCAGGTGCAGGGGGCGCCCGGCGCTGGCGAGGCGGTCGGCGGCGACCGGCAGCAGGTCGTCCCACCAGTTCGCGGGCCACGCGGCGGCGACGGTGCCGAGGGCCTCGCGCCAGTAGGGGCCGATCTGGATGTACCGTCGCAAGCTCTCGACCATCCCGTCGGACCCGGCGCGGCCCAGCGCCTCGGCGACCCGCAGGACGTGCGTGAACTCCCCGGTCTCGTCGTCGGCGGTGAAGAGCCGGGCGACGATCGGGCCGATCGGCAGCTCCAGGTCGCGGACCAGGCGGGCGAGGTAGACGCCGCGGTCGTCGAGGGGCAGCCAGCGATGGTCGCGGCGGATGCAGGCGTACACGAGCTCCGGCGCGGCCGGGTCCTGTCTGGCCCGCACCGCGCCCCGGCCCAGTCCGCGCTGCAGCGCGCCGGCCCGGGTCCGGGTGGGCAGGTAGTGCCAGTCGTCGTCGAGGCTCATGGCGTCCCAGTCTGCGACGATTCCGGCCGGACCGCCGCCGATTTCCGGTCCCGAAAACCCTTGACAAACGACAGAACGGCACATTGTGGCCGGTCAGCTGGGGTGGCGACGGGCGGCGTGAGCCCGGACACGACGCGGCGCCGGTCGGCGAGTCCGCCGACCGGCGCCGTGAGCGCCGTCACACCACCCCGAGAGGGGCCGATCACGCGCTGGCGTCGTTGATCTCGTTGTCGCTCGTCAGGCCCGAGCCGAGGAAGTTCTCGAACCGGGACGTGATGCTCTCCAGGCCGGAGATCACCGAGGCCGAGCCGAAGCCCGCCTCGCCGAAGCCGGACTCGCCCGTGCCCGCCTCGCCGAAGCCCGCGTCGGTGCCGTCGGCCGCGCCGAAGCCCGCGTCGCCGGTGCTCTCCTGGCCGTAGGCCATCAGCCGGTGGTCGTCCTCGACCTCGGTGTGCTCGTAGTGCGTGTACTCGGTGACCTCGTAGTGGTTGCCCGCGGCGTCCGTGTACTCGATGTGCTTGAGGTGCTCGAACTCCTCGTGCTCGAAGCTGTGGTGGTCCTGCTCGAGGATGCCGTACTGCGACTGGTGGTCCAGCTCGGCGCCCTGGCCCTCGTGGACCGCCTCCAGGGAGCCGTGCTCCTGGCCCGCGTCGATCTCGCCGTACTCGCTCATGGGGGTGGTTCCTCTCGGGTGCGTCTCAAAGGGGGGTGCGCTCACGTGCTGCATTCAAGGTACGGCCACCCGCCATGCCCCAAATCCCGGAAACGTGCCACCCGGCGTCGGCCCAACGGCCTCAATACGCGATCACGGGCGCCCCGGTGTGGCTCACCTGCACCAGGTGCGTCACGCACTCCTCCAGGCCCTCGATGCGGTGCAGCAGGAAGCCGGACGGCTCGGCGACGAACCCGACCGGGCGCCCCTCCCGCAGGCCGAGGTCCACCTGACGGTACGTGCTGGGCGCCACGCTGAGGATCGTCCCGGCGAACCCGGCGGTCACGACCCGGTGCAGGTGCCCGGCCAGCACCCGCACGACGTGCGGATGACGGCGCAGCACGCCGGCGAACTCGGGCCCGTCGACCAGCCGGATGGCGTCCATCCCGGGGATGCCGACCCGCATCGGCGGGTGGTGCAGGCAGACGAACGCGGGCACCCCGTCGAGCCGGCCGAGGGTCTCGTCGAGCCACTCGAGCTGCTCGGGGCCGAGGATGCCGGCGTCGCCGAGTTCGGGGCGCAGGGAGTCGAGCACGACGACGGTGAAGCCGGGGTACTCGACGGCGTACGTGGTGCGCTCCAGCCCGAACGCGGCCTGCAGCGCGGCCCGGCCGTCGTGGTTGCCGGGGACGAGGTGGACCGGGACCGGGTAGCGCTCGAGGAGCTCCTTGAGCACCGCGTACTCGTCGGCCCGGCCGTGGTCGGCGAGGTCGCCGGTGACGACGACGCAGTCGGGGCGCGGCTCCAGCGCCAGCACGCGGGTCAGGGCCTGGTACAGGCCGCGGGCCGGGTCGGCGGCGAGGGGCCCGGTGGTGATGTGCGGATCGCTGAGGTGCGCGACGAACGGCATGCGGCCATTTTGACCACAGAAACGAGCGAGCGGGGAAGGCTCCAGGGGGTGGACCTTCCCCGCTCGGGTCTTTGCGGGTTTTTCTACCGGTTCGTCGCGCCCACCGGCTCCTCCGTCGCCGGCTTCTGCGCCGACAGGTCCAGCGTGCTGCGCAGCATCGCCGGCTTCATGAACACCGCCGCGAGCACGCCCACCACCGCGATGGCCGCGGAGATGAGGAAGATGTGCCCGGTGGCGTCGCCGTACGCGGCCCGCACGATGTGCTGGAACGCGGGCGGCAGGGCGCCGAGGTTCAGGTTGCTGGTCTCGCCGCCGGCCGGGGCCTGTACGCCCGCCGCGGCGAGCGAGTGCGTGATGTTGTCGCTGACCCGGCGGGCCAGGACGGCACCGAGGACCGACACGCCGATCGTGCCGCCGAGCGAGCGGAAGAACGCCACCGTCGAGCTCGCGGCGCCGATGTCCTTCAGCGGTACCGTGTTCTGCACCGCCAGCACCAGGTTCTGCATCGACATGCCGACCCCGACGCCGACCAGCAGCATGCCGAAGCCCACGAAGACCAGCGAGGTCTGGTGGTCGATGGTCGCCAGCGCGGCGAAGCCGGCGACGAGGACCACGGTGCCGGCGATGATGTAAGGCTTGATCTTCCCGGTGCGGGTGATGAGCTGCCCGACCACGATCGAGGAGACCAGCACGCCGGCCATGAGCGGGATGGTGAGCAGCCCGGCCTCGGTCGGGGTGTAGCCGCGGCCGATCTGGAAGTACTGACCCAGGAAGACGGCGCCCCCGAACATCGCCATGCCGACCGCGAGGCTCGCGAGGATCGACAGGGCCGTGGTGCGTTGCTTGACGATGCTCAGCGGCACGACCGGCTCGGCCGCGCGGGACTCGACCCACACCGCGAGCGCGAGCAGCACCACGCCGGCGCCGACCATCGCCCCGGTCTGCCAGGACATCCACGCGAACGAGCTGTCGACGAACGACACCCAGATCAGCAGGGTGCTGACGCCGGCCGCGATGAGCGTGGCCCCCAGGTAGTCGATCTTCAGGTTGTCGCGCTTGACGGTGACCAGGTGCAGGGTCTTCTGCAGCACGACGAGGGCCAGGATCGCCACCGGCACGCCGACGAAGAAGCACCAGCGCCAGCCGAGCCAGGAGGTGTCGACGATGACGCCGCCGAGCAGCGGGCCGCCGACGGTCGCCACGGCCATGACGCCGCCGAGGTAGCCGTTGTACCGGCCGCGCTCGCGGGGCGGGATCATCGCGGCGATGACCACCTGGACGAGCGCCTGCAGGCCGCCGACGCCGATGCCCTGGAAGGCGCGGGCGGCGATGAGCTCGCTGGTGTTCTGGGCCATCCCGCTGATGATCGAGCCGACCACGTAGATCACGATCGAGATCTGGACGAGGACCTTCTTGCTGTACAGGTCGGCGAGCTTGCCCCAGATCGGGGTGGTCGCGGTGGCCGCCAGCAGGGTGGCGGTGACGACCCAGGTGTACTGCGTCTGCGTGCCGTTGAGCGCGCCGATGATCTTCGGCAGCGCGGTCGAGACGATCGTGGAGCTGACCATCGCGACGAACAGCGCGAGCAGCAGGCCGCTGAGCGCCTCCAGCACTTGCCGATGGGTCATCGGCTCCTCGGTGTGCGTCTGACTCATCGTGTTGCCTCCAGGGTCTTGCTAGCGGGGTGGTTCTCGCTCAGCGACGTGGCGAATCGGCGTAGCAGGCCGGCGAAGAGCTCGGCGTCGGCGGGGCTCCAGTCCCTCAGGGCGGCGGCGAGCAGGGCGGCGTACCGGTCGTCGGCCCGCCGGAGGGCGTCGCGGCCCTCGCCGGTGAGCTCCAGGAAGCTGGCCCGGCCGTCGCGGGGGTCCGCGACGCGGCGTACGAGGCCGTCCTGGACGAACGCGCTGACCGCCCGGCTGGTGGTCGACTGGTCGAGTGCGCACGCGGCGGCCAGCTCCTTGAGGTGGCAGCCGCCCTCGAGCCGCTCGATCGCGCCGAGCACGCCCGCGACTCCCGGGCCGAGCGCGCCGGGCTCCGACGAGTGCTGCTGCTTGAGGAGCCGTACGACCTTCATGAGGTCACGCAGCCCGTCCCGCAGCGCGTCGACTTGCTCCACTGGACCCTCCCGGATTACTTGCCTGATACAAGCATCCAAAAAACTTGCCCAATGCGCAAGTTTGCCCAATGAGAAGTAGGTAACATCGGGGCGGTGGGACCAGGCCTGCGTGAGCGCAAGAAGGTCGCCACCCGGCAGGCCCTGCACGAGGCCGCGGTGGCCCTGTCGATCCGGCACGGCCTGGACAAGGTCACCGTCGAGGCGATCGCGGACGCGGCCGAGGTGTCCCGCCGGACGTTCTCGAACTACTTCGCCGGCAAGGAGGAGGCGCTGCTGTACGGCGACCGGCAGCGCGTGCGCCGCCTCGTCGACGCGGTGGCCGAGCGCCCGCCGGCGGAGCCGCCGTGGGCCGCCCTGACCGCGGCCGCCCTGCACTTCGAGCGCGACCTCGGCGCCCGCGACCCCGACTGGGTGAGCCAGTTCCGCCTGGTGCGCCGGCACCCGGCCCTGGCCGCGTACCAGGTCTCGGCCTACGCCTCGATGGAGGACGAGCTGACCGCCCAGCTCGCGCGGCGCTGCCCGCTGGAGCCGATGCGCGCGCGCCTGATGGCGGCGGCGTTCCTGGTCGCCGTGCGCGTCGCGGTGCACGAGTGGCTGGACCGCCCGAAGGGCACCGAGCTCGCCGACGTGATGCGCGAGTCGCTCAACGACCTGGCCCCGGCGTTCGCCCCGCAGTAGCCGCCGGTTCGGCTCACCTCGCGGCGTTCGCGGTCGATGACGACGGCATGGTTCCTGCGCTGCTGCGGTCCTTCGTCCAGCGGGACCTGATGCGCTTCACCCAGGGCCGCGGCGTGGTGCTGGCGCCGCAGGACGTGACCGCCCAGCGCTCGTTCGAGGAGCACCTCCACAAGGCCGCGTACTTCGACACCCGCTGCTGGCCGGCATAGCGCAACGCCTCCACGCGGCTGTCGACGACAGCGCCACGGTCGCCCGACTGGGCGGCGACGCAGCCTCCCGTCCGCCTGGGCGCGGCTACTCGTGCTCGGCGAACAACGGCCAGCCGTCGATGCTGGCGGCGTTCTTCACCCGGCGGTACTCGGCCAGATCCGCATCGGTACGCCGCTCGTGCGCGCGGATGAGCAGATCGCGGTCGCCCTCGTACGCCATGAGCGGCACCGCGAACCCGCACGAGTCGCTGACCCGCTCCACCGTGACGTCGATGACCGCCCGCACGGCGTGCGTGTCCGGCGGCTCCGGGAAAACGCGCAACAGCCCGGCGTACTCCGGCGAGGTGACCGGCACCGCCCGCCCCCGGCCGTGCAGGCGCACGATGTTCGGCGGCCCCTGGAACGCGCAGAACATCAGCGTGATCCGGCCGTTCTCCTCCAGGTGGGCAATCGTCTCGGCGCCGCTGCCGTGATAGTCGAGGTAGGCCACCCGATGCTCGCCGAGCACCACGAACGTGCCGGCCATGCCCTTGGGCGAGAGGTTGACGTGCCCGCCGGACCCGCTGGGCGCGGTGGCCACGAAGAACATGGGCTGCGCCGCGAGAAACGCCTGCAGCCGCCCGTCGATCCGCTCGTGCACCTTCATGGCTCGATCCTGCGCCTCGGCCGCGCCGTATTCGATCCCTTCCCACGTGACGCCCCCCACGTCGGTCCACGCGGTTGCTCCGATACGGTTCCGCCGACGTCCGGTGGAAGGGGCTGAGCCGTGGGACTGTGGGCGGCGTACGTGCTGGTGCCCACCGCCGAGGCGCCCGCGGACACGGCGTCCTGGGCGGCTGCCACCGGTACCGTCGAGGGCTGGTCGGTCTTCGCGTGCCGCAGCGCCGACCCGGCGAAACCCGAAGCCCCCTGGTCGGCGGTCCGCGGCCCGGTGCTCACCGCCGTGGTCCTGGACGGCGACGCCGCGATGCTGATCGGCTGGCACGACGGCCAGGAACGGTTCCGCTGGCTGTTCAAGGAGGAGTTCGGCCCCGCGTACGGCCTCCCCGGCCGGACGGTGGAGCCCGACGAGGCGACGCAGGCCGCCCAGCGCCGCCCGGTCGTCGCGGCCATGCTCTCCTGGGCGGAGGCGGCCGGGCTCGCCGGCGCCGACGGCGGGCGGCTCGACGACATCCTCGCGCGGGGGTACGTCTTCGCCGGGGAGGGGCTGTTCGCCGCGCTGGCCGAGCTGGCGGTCCTCGGGCCGGGTGCGCAGATCCGGCAGGTCGGCCCGGTCCCGGTCCGACCGGGGCCGGAGTCGCCGGAACGGCCCGACGACGAAGAACCACCCCCGCGCCGGTACCCGCTCGTGATGGCCGGCGGCGACTCGGGCGGCCTGCCACGGCAGGCGCAGATCGTGTACCTCGCGGCCGCGATCGACCACACCGACCCGTCCTGGGACGCCTTCGTCGTCGCCCACGAGCTCGAGCGCTGGGGCCGGCCCGGTTGCATCCTCGTGTGCTCGCTGACCCAGATCGCGGCCGGCGTGCTGGACAGCCGCGTGGGCTGGCAGCTGATGCTGGCCACCGAGCCGCCGATCGACCTGTTCTACAGCTACGCCGCGATCGGCACCGAGGACGGGTTGCCGGCCGTCGGTCCCTGGCACCTGGTACCGCCGGAATGCCCCGACCCGTCCGGGGCGGCTCGATGGGCGCGGGCCAACGTCGCGGCCGACCTGGAGCCCCCGGCACCGGATCGCGAGACCCTGCACACGCCCGAGGCGGCGGCGTGGATCGGCGAGCCGTCCAGCGGCGTCGCACGGCGCGCGAGCCGGGCGTGTGAGCAGCGCCTGGGCTGCGTGCTGTACACGTACGCCGACCTGGCCGAGCGGCTCGACGAACTCGCCGGATGGCTCGACGCGGCCCACCGGGCGCTCATCGACCCCATGCCCTCCGGCACGCGCCGCCGCATCCAGATGCAGTCCGTGCGGGGCCGCTGGTCGGACCCCACCGGCGACGAGGCGAACTGGCCGCGGGCGCTCGGCCGGCTGCGCGCCGGGCAGCTGCACCACCTGCAGGCCGAGATCGACCAGCTCGACGGGGCCGGCAACCTGTCGCGGTACCGCCGCGGCGTCACGATCGCCGTCGACCTCCGCTCGCCGTCGCCCGACCGCCCCGCGACCGTCGAGATCAGCGTCGCCCGGTCGCTGCTGGGCCACGTCGACGGCGGGATCGACACCGTGCGCGGCCTGGCGCGAACGGCCGCGACCACCATCGGGGCGGTCACCGGGTACGCCCACGCGGCCGGCCAGTTCAGCGATGTATCGCCCTTCGAACTGCGCACGGGCGCGTCATGGTGCCACCAGCGCCTGGACGTGATGAGCCGGGGCGTGCACTGGGGCAACCTGATCGGCCCCGGCCACCTGGCCGCGATCGGCGGCCTCGGCGTCCTCGAACAACTCCACGCCGACGGCCGGCTCACCCGCCTCGAGCAGTGGCCGGGCGACCGGTGGTGGTTCGAGACCACCGCCGAACCGTTCGAACCCCGCAGCGAGCACATCGACGCCGTCGCCGGGCCGCTCGCGAGCATCATCGGGCGACGGTCCTGACCCGACCGTGGGCCGCCACCGGTTGACCACGGTGGCGGCAGGCATGTTGGATCATGGAGCGGAGCCCGCGTGCGGTGCCGAAGGGAACGGGGAATCCTGGCATGGGTCTTTTCAACTGGCGCGCCAAGGACGCGGGATCGCCCCGCACCATCGACCCGGCCGCGTACGGGTACGTGCCGGCCGCGCAGCTGCGGGCCGACCGGGCCGGGCCCGCACCGGACTTCGACGTCGTCGATCCGCTCGTCGCGACCGGGAACTGGCCGCACCTCGCCGGTTTCCTCGCCACCATTGCGATGACGTCCGAGCGCCGGTTCGCCGTACTGTCGCGGCTCGGCAACGCCGCCGCCGGCAACGACGGCTGGCTGCGCCAGTGGCTCGCGGCGGACCCGCGCAGCGTCAACGCGCTGACCGTCTACGCGGAGTCTCTGGTCTCGGCGGCGTGGGACATCCGCACGAGCGACCGCGCGCAGAACGTCAGCCGGGAGCAGTGGACGGGCTTCTTCCGCGTGCTGCGCGACGTGCCCGACGTGTGCCGGCGGGCCATCGACATCGACCCGGCCGATCCGGCGCCCTGGATCGCGCTGCAGACCGGCGCGCTCGGACTGCAGTGGTCCAACGACGAGTACCGGGCGCTGTGGAGCGAGATCTCCGCGCGGGCGCCGCACTCGTTCACCGCGACCCACCGCGCCTGGAACTACTGGCGTCCGCGCTGGTTCGGCTCGCTGGAGCTCATGGAGAACTTCCTCGAGACCGCCATCGCCGCCGCGCCGGTGGGCTCGCTGCTGACCATGACCCGGATCCAGATGCTCGAGGAGGAGTTCCGGCCGGACGGGGACGAGGCGCGCCAGGCGTTCTACGCCGGCGAAAGGGTCAACCGCGCACTGAGCGCGGGCATCCACGACGCGGCGGCCGGCGATCCGGGGCACGTCAAGCTGCCTTACCTGCGTCACTGGCTCGCCTACGGACTTTCCCGGGCGGGACGCAACCGCGAGTCCATGAACCAGTTCTTCGCCATCGGCGGGTACTGCGGGGCCGATCCCTGGAGCTGGTACTCCGACCCGGCCGACAAGTTCACCAGCACCCGGGCCGATGTGACGCTGCGGTGGGAGGACGCCGGGCGTCCCTGAGCGGTGGCGCCTGCTCAGGGCGAGCCGAGCGCGCGGTAGTACAGCAGCGGGCCTCCCTCGCCCCCGGCCGCCCCGTCGTGGAACAGGTACGCGGTGACCAGGAGCGCCGGCTCGCCGGACGGCGTGCCGAGCAGGGTCACGGTGGGGTTCGCGATCGCCGCGCTGCCGCCGTGCGTGCGGACGGGGAGGGGCCAGGCCGTGCGCCCGGCGGCGTCGTAGAGGTACGTCCGCCACGTCTGCCAGCGGTTCCGTTCGCCCTGCCCCTCCACGAGCAGGTACTCCCGGCCCTTCCAGCCGAACATGTCCCGCCCGCCGATGTTGCCGTGCACACCCCACCATTCGAGGGCCTGGTCGATCTGCGGCTCGCGTCGCGTCGACCAGTCGGCGAACCCGGTCAGTACGCCCCGGGCCTGCCGGTCGACCTTGCCCTGCCGGAAGTAGTGGAAGCCGACGTCGATGTGCGACCGATCGGCGGACACCGCGTAGATGTTCGGGGTACCCTCGGCGTACTTCCGCCGGGGGACCAGCGTGTGCGGAGCGTCGAACGACCGCGATGCCTTGCCCTCCAGTAGATCGGCCCGGCTCGCGAAGTCCAGCAGGCGCAGCCCGGGCGGCGTGCCGGCCCCGCCCGCCTCGACCGCGACCAGGAAACCGCCGTCGGGCAAGGCGGTCACGTACGGCTGGGAGGCGAAACCGTCCAGCCGTGCCCGCCACGTCCATGCTGCGAGGTCCGATGAGGTCGCGACGTGTACCTCGTAGATGCCCTGACCGACACCGCAGTGGTACACGGCCAGGTAGCCCCCGGCCGGGTCGGCGATGACCTTCAGCGTGTCCATCGTCCGCCCGCGATCATCCCGGACGCAGTAGACCGCGGTCGCCCCGGGCACGTCGCACAGCAGCTCGATCAGCGCAGGATCCAGCACCACGGCGGCCATGATAGATCTTTCCCATTGCGCGAGACATCACCGACGACGAGGGGCAGTGACGCGGGTGCGAACGAGTCGGCTCGAAGCGTTCAGCGATGGAGTGCTGGCCATCATCATCACGATCATGGTGCTGGAGCTGAAGCCACCGGCCGGGCACAGCTTCTCGGACCTCGTGCACTCGACCGGGATCGGCCTGCTGACGTACCTGCTCAGCTTCACCTACGTCGGCATCTACTGGAACAACCACCACCACATGTTCCACCTGGTCCAGCGCGTCAAAGGCGGGGTGCTGTGGGCGAACCTCGCCCTGCTGTTCTGCCTTTCGCTGTTCCCGTTCACCACGGGCTGGGTGGACGAATCGACGTTCGCGCAGACCCCGGTCGTGATCTACGGCGTCAACCTGCTGGCCGCGGCCATCGCGTACTTCGTGCTCCAAACGGTGATCATCCGCACGCAGGGCACCGACTCCCCGCTCCGGCAGGCCATCGGCGCCGACATGAAGGGCAAGATCTCTCCGGCGGTGTACCTCACCGGCATCCTCAGTGCCCTGTTGATCGACCGCGGCGGCCACGTAGGCGTGGGGATCGCCCTCGCGTGCTACGTAGGGGTGGCGATCATGTGGATCGTGCCGGACCGCCGCATCGGCCGGATCGTCGAGGACTACGAAACGTCGGACTGAGGCATGCGTGTGGAGCCCCTGATCGGGGTACAAGGCAGGGCACGGCACTCACGGTGAGGGGAACGCCATGCTGTTCAACCTGCTCCGACGCTATGCGGTCGTGGCCGTCGCGGTACCGCTGGCGGCGGCGGGCGTACGCAAGCTGAGCCAGGTCGTCGAGGCCCGGCGCGGCCCGAGCCGAGGCACGAAGCTGCTGCGCGAGGGGGCCGACTTCGTGCAGGGCCGGTTCGGCCGCCAGAAGAAGCGCCGCCGCTTCGCATTCGGCCGCTGAGCCGCCTGGCAGGCGGACCTCAGCCGGCGTGCACGGGTGGGCGGACGCTCAAACGGAGGCAAGCCGAAGAGCAAAGAGCGAAGAGCCTTAAATTGTCAGGAATTTCCACGTCGACCGGGAACCGGACGCCAGGCACCACGCGGTCGTCGTGGTCGACGACTGGCGCCTTCTCGACAATCGACACGGTGGTGCCGTCCGACTCGGCGAACTGCACCTCGACCCATCCGGGCCACTCCCTCGTCGACCCAGCAGACGGCTTGAACACGGACGTAAAGCACAGAGCAGATCATCTTCGGTGCTGGCAGCGTCAACAAGCTGAGCGGGACCGAGGCCGGGATGAGCGCGCCGGCGAGCGAGGCACATCTGGGCCGCGGCGACCGGCCCCGAACTGGCGCGCCTGTTGGTCGCCAGTGCGAGCGGGCGCAGATTTTGAGGGGGTGTGGGTGGAGCGAAGCTCCCCACCGCGAGCGCAGCGAGCTGATAAACACCCCTAGAAGCTGCGTTGCCTTACCAGGGCCGCCTCTATCCGCTCCGCTGGGGCCGGTTGGCCGTAGTAGTGGCCCTGGCCGTAGCGGCAGCCTGCCCGGCGTACCAGTTCCAAGTGCTCCGGGGCCTCCAGGCCGTGGGCTATCACCGTCACGCCCAGGCGGCGGCCCAGGCCCACCACCACGTCGATGATCGGGGCCACCTGGCCCGCCCAGGCCGGCGTGGACGTGAACAAGGCGCGGTCCACCTTCAGCAGGTCGGCCGGTAGGCGGCGCAGGTAGGCCAGGGACGTCGCGCCGGTGCCGAAGCCGTCCAGGGCCGTTCGTACGCCGATGGCGCGGACCGTTGCCAGGGGGTCAGCGGCGCGTTCCAGGTCGCCGCCGAGCTCTTGCTCGGCCAGCTCGATCACGAAGTCGGCCGGTTCGATCTGGTGGCTGTCCAGGGCCAGGCTCAGCCGGCCCGGGAAGCTGGGGTCCACGAAGTCGTCGAAGGCCACGTTCACCGAGATCCACAGGCGGTACCCCTCGTGCTGCCACAGTGACAGCTGCCGGGCCGCGCGGGCCAGTACCCAGTCCTGGATCGTGGCGGTCAGGCCCAGCTCGCGGGCCACGGTCAAGGTCTCGGCCGGGGTCACGGTGCCCAGGCGCGGGTGGCGCCAGCGCAGGAGTGCCTCGACGCCGACCGGGTGGCCCTCCACCAGGTCGTAGACGGGGTGGTAGGCCAGGTCCAGCTCGCCGCGCTCGATGGCCCGGGGCAGGTGCTGCTCCAGGGTGGCCCGCCGCACGTACGTCTCCTCGGCCGCGTCGTCGTGCCACTCGACGCGGCCGCGGCCGGTACGCTTGGCTCGGCGCAGGGCCAGGCCGGCTCGGCGCAGGGCCTCCTCGGGGGCGCCGCCGGTCGGGGCCAGTCCGATGCCGGCGGAGAGCTGCAGCGTCGCGCCCGGGACGGGGTACGGTTCGCCGAGCCCGGCCAGCAGGCGCGTCGCGAGCGTGAAGGCGTGCAGCTTGTCGACCCGGGTGAGCACCGCGAACTCGCCGCCGTTGAGGCGGGCGGCCAGGTCGCCGGGGCCGGCGGCGGACCGGATGCGCGCGGCCACCGTGACCAGCAGGGCGTCGCCGATGTCGGAGCCGTGCACGTCCTTGACGCCGGCGAAGCCGTCCAGCCCCACGGTGAGCAGGAAGCCGGGGCCGGCCGTGAGCTCGTCCAGCAGGGCGCCGCGGTTGGCCAGGCCCGTGAGCGGGTCGCGCCGCAGGCTGCGTTCGAGCTCCAGGCGGTCGCCGGCGTCGGTCAGGTGCACGACCACGCCGTCGACGACCGGGTCGTCGCGCAGGTCGCTCAGGGTGTACTCGACGTCGCGCCACACCCCGGAGCCGTCACAGATCCGGGTCCGCCGCGGCTCCGGCGAGGAGTTCGGGGACGACTGGGGACGATCGAGCGCCGACCGTACCGCCGCCACGTCTCCGGCGTGCACGAGCCGGACGAACGGGCGCCCGAGGATCTCCTGCTCGGACAGGCCGAACTGGCGGGCCGCGGCCGGCGACTGCCAGCGCACCGACAGGTCCTTGTCCAGCACCAGGATCACGTCGCTGGAGCCGGCCACGATGGTGGCGAACGCGCTGCGGGTCGCCGCGAGCTCGCCGCTGAAGCGCCGGTTGGCGAGCGCCTCGGCGATCTCGCGCAGCACGACGACGAGGACGGCGGCGGCGCCGACGACCATCGCCGGGGTACCGATGCGGCCCCGGCTGACCAGGGCGTAGAGGACCGCGGCGGCCCCCGCGAGCACCGGCGCGACAAGCAGCGGGTCGCCGATCAGGGTGCCGTCGGTGACGCGGGCGATCTTGGCGTCGCCGTACACGCACCGGTAGGCGCCGGACCAGACGAGTACCGAGCCCAGGACGAGTAGACCCGCTGCGACGAGCAGCCCGGCGTCGTGCCGGGCGGGCTCGGGCGGCAGCAGCGCCACGGTCGCGACGGCGAGCACGGTCAGGGCCACGCCGCCGGCCGCGGTGACCGCGGCCCCGCGCGGGAACGGCGCCCGCACGCCGCTGACCATCGCGATCGTGATGCCGATGACGGCCAGCAGGCAGGTGACGAAGACGGTGCGGCTCACGTCGCCGTGCCGCTCCAGGACGAGTACCAGCAGCGTGAGGAACTTCCACAGGGCGACGCAGACCCCGTCGAGGCCGCGGCGCAGGGCGGCGCTCGGGCCGGCCGCCACGCCGGGCAGGGCGAGCAGGCCCGCGACGAGGGCGAGCCCGGCGGCCGGGCCGGCGACCGGCACGGCGGACGGCCGCGCGGCGCACACGCCGGCCGCGATGAGACCCGCGGTCAGCGCGGCGACGGCGGCCACCGTGGTCCGGCCGGCGTCGAACCGGTGGGCCCCGGCCGCGAGCCCGGTGAGCCAGCCCGCGTGCAGCAGCCCGGCCGCGGCCGCGGCGACGAGCACGGCGGCGGGGACGGCGAGGCCCAGTGGCGGGCCGCCGAGCAGGACCGCGGCGGCGGCCGTGAGGGTCAGCGGCGCCGATGCCATCAGCCAACGCTCGCGGGACCGGTGCGCGCCGCCGACTCCTGGGGTCATTGAGGGTCCGTTTCGCTCGCCGGGACGGGGACGACCTAGCTGCCCCGGTAACGACCCCGTACGGAGACGGTGACGCCCGGCGATGGAGGGGTCACCCTTCAGCGGTACCTTGTGGCCCCTGGACGGAATCGGGGCCCGCGGGCTCTCTATAGACGTGATGCACGAGATTGGTACGGCCCCGGCGGACTTCGCGGAGTTCTACCGGACCGAGGCGGCGCGGGTGCAGCACGTGATGTGCGCGTTCGCGGGCCGCGAGCTCGGTGCGGAGGCGACCGCCGAGGGTTTCGCGCGGATGCTCGAGCGCTGGGAGCGGCTGCGCGAGCTGGTGCCGCCCCAGCGCCGCGCGTACGTGCTGACGACCGCGAAGAACTATGCGCGGCGGCGGGCGGAGGCGGAGTCGCGGTACATCGGCCTCGACGACCGGCCGTGGGCCGAGCCCGCGGCCGACGACGAGGCGATCGGCCGGGTCGAGGACAGCCTCGGCCTCGAGGGGGCGGTGCGGCGGCTGATCGACTCGCTGCCGCCCCGGCGGCGCCAGGTGGCGCTGCTGTACTTCCTGCACGACGACGGCTACGCGCAGATCGCGAGCGTGCTCGAGATGAGCGAGTCGACCGTGCGCACGCACGTGGCCGAGCTGCGCAAGGTGCTGCAGCCCTACGTGCGCCGGTTCCAGCAGATCATGGAGGCGAGTGAGCATGGCCGAGCTTGACGAGGTGACCCGGGCGCTCGTGCGCCGGGCGTACGCGGACGAGCCGTTCGACGCCGAGGCGGGCCTCGCCGAGGTGGTGCGGCGGGCCGGGCGCCCGCCGGTCGAGGAGTCCACTGTGGGCATCGAGCGCCGGCACGCGGTGAGCGTGCGGAGGCGGCGCCGGTGGGCGATGGCCGGCGTCTTCGCGGGCGTGGCCGGCCTGGTGCTGGTCGTCGGGGTGGCCACGGGGCGCCTCGGCGGAGGGGACGGGCGGCCGGTCGGCGCCGGCCCCTCCATCCAGCTCTCGCCCAGCGGGCCGCCGGTCTGGCCCTCGGGGATGCCGACGCCGACGATCTCGAGCGGGCAGTTCCCGGGCGGCCCGGCGCCGGTCGGCCTGCCGAGCCAGTGCGCGGTCGGCTGGGACCTGGCGTTCACGGGCGGGCAGTTCACGGCCACCGACCCGGGCAGTAACTGCCCGCCGGTCGACCCCACCCGGCTGTGGCTGGTCGACGACGGCGCCAACGGGCTGCTGTTCCCCGGCTCGGGCAAGGTGTACCCGACGGTCACGACGGGGACCGCGATCAGCCCGCCGTTCTCGTTCCCGGTGCCGGGCATCCCGGCGCTGCAGCCGCACCACGCCTACTATCTGGCCTACGTGCCGGCGGGCGTCCACCCGACGGCGGGCCAGGACGCCTCGGAGGTACTCCAGCAGGCGCTCACCATTTCCGGGCCGGTCACCGGCTAGCCCAGGGCGATCCACACGTCGTCGAGGGTGCCGTGGAACTGGTCGTTGCCGGCGCCGTCGCCCTTGCCGCCGATGCTCAGCGGTACCGGGTTCGTGATGGCCAGGGTGGCCGGGATCGCGGTGGTGGCGTGCACGGCGCCGTCGAAGGTGTACCGCGCTACGGTCACCGGCGCCGGGGCGCCGTCGGTGGCGCTCGCGGTCGACGGCGACGACATGCCGAGCAGCACACCGGCGGCACCGAGCGCCGCCGTCACATTCCCCCATGTCTTCATGTCCGAAATGTGCCATATTAACGCTGCGTCAAACACGCGATTACACAATCGCGTCGGTTACTGTCCGCGTCCGTTCGGATGGGAGACTGTCGGTCATGCGGCTGGCGGTGATCGTGGCGGTCGCCGCCCTGGCCATCGGCGTGCCCGGGTCCGCCGCCGCCCACGCGGCAGGGCCGCAGGAGGTGTGCCGCATCACCGACCCGGCGGTCACCGAGGCGTCCGGCCTGGCCGCGCTGCCCGGCGGCGGCTACCTGGTGGAGAACGACTCCAACCCGGAGCCGCGCAAGACCCGCCTGTTCTACCTCGGCGCCGACTGCTCGCTGACGCGCAGCGTGGGGTACCCGACGACGGCCCGCGACCCCGAGGACCTGGCCGTGGACCGCAAGGGCACGGTGTGGATCGCCGACATCGGCGACAACAGCCCGCTGACCGGCGGCTCCGGCAAGCGCCGCGACACGATCGCGCTGTGGACGCTCGCGCCCGGGGCGAAAAACCTCAAGATCCATCGGCTGCGGTACCCCGACGGAGCCCCGCGCGACGCCGAGGCGCTGCTCATCGACGGGTCCGGCCGCCCGGTCATCGTCACCAAGGACCCCAGCGGCGAGGTGTTCCGCCTCGACACCCCGCTGCCGACCGACAACGCCGACGGCGCCCCGCTCACCGCCGTCGGCCGCTTCGAGGCGACGCACAGCGGCACCAGTAACCCGTTCGGCTTCCTCGGCGACGGCTTCGTCACCGGCGCGGCCGTCTCGCCCGACGGCACCCGCGCGGTCGTGCGCACCTACGCCGACGCCTACGAGTTCGACGTGCCGGACGGCGACGTGGCCAAGGCGATCACCGCGGGCCGGCCGAGGGTGACCCCGCTGCCGGACGAGCCGCAGGGGGAGGCGGTCGCGTACACCCCGGACGGCCGCGACTTCCTGACCGTGTCCGACCAGCCGGGCCCGGTGGCCATCCTGCGCTACACAGTGGACCGCCCGGTGCCGAGTCCCCCGTCGCCGTCGCCTCCGGCCGCCCCGCCTCCGGCAACAGCGGGACCGGATCGGACCGGCAAGGTCGCGCTGCTCACGGGGGCGTTCGTGGTTGTGGCGATCGGCCTGGTGGCCGCGGTCGCCCGGCGGGCCCGCAGGCGCTGAGACCACCCCTCGGTGTCGACGTGTATCGGCGCGCGTGACACGATCGCTACCGACAGATCAAGGGGGAGGTCGGGACCGCGGTGGTGCGCATCGAGACCGAGCGCGCGACGACGCGCGACATGCGCCGGCGCAACCGCTCCACGCTGCTGTCGGAGCTGTTCTTCCGCGGGCCGCTCAGCCGCCACGACCTGAGCCGCATCACCGGCCTCAGCGCCGCGACCGCCAGCAGCGTCACCGCCGAGCTGCTGCACGAGAACCTGATCATCGAGGCCGGCCAGATCGAGTCCGACGGCGGCCGCCCTCGCGTACTGCTGCGGGTCAACCCCGACTTCGGCCGGCTCGTCGGCGCCGACGTCGGCGAGACCGGGGTCAAGGTCGAGCTGTTCGACCTGGCCATGAACCGCCTCGCCACCGTCGACGAGCCGCTGCCGTCCTCGCGCCCCGACCCGTCCGCGGTCGCCGGGCAGCTCGAGGCCGGGATCCGCGCCGTGCTGCGGGACACCGCGCCGGAGGCGGTCATCGGCATCGGGATCGGCGTGCCGGGCACGGTCGAGCAGGCCGACCCGCCGCTGGTGTACGCCCCGACGCTGGGCTGGCGCGGCGTGTCCTTCCACGCCCTGCTGCGCGAGCGCGGGATCACCGCCCCGCTGTTCGTGGAGAACGGCGCCAAGACCCAGGGCCAGGCCGAGATGTGGTTCGGCGCCGGCCGGGGCGCGGGCAACGCGGTCATCGTGCTGGTCGGCTCCGGCGTCGGGGCGGCCGTCATCACCAACGGCACCGTGTACCGCGGCGCGAGCAGCAGCGCGGGGGAGTGGGGCCACACCACGGTCGTCTACGGCGGCCGGCAGTGCCGCTGCGGCGCCCGCGGCTGCCTCGAGGCCTACGTCGGCGCCGAGGGGATCCTCGAGCGGTACCGCACCCTCGACCCGGACAGCCCGGCCGCCGACGGCGAGATCGCCGACGTGGCCGCGCTCATCGCCGCCGGCACCCCGGCCGCCGCCGAGACCCTGGCCGAGACCGCCGGCATGCTCGGCGCGGGCATCGGCAACCTGGTCAACCTGTTCAACCCCGAGCGTGTCGTGCTCGGCGGCTGGGCCGGCCTGGCCCTCGGCGCCCGCCTGCTCGACCGGATCCGCGAGGCCGCCCGCGAGCAGGCCCTGGAGCACCCGTTCGGCCAGGTCTCGATCGAGCTGTGCGAGCTCGGCCCCGACGCGGTGGCCTTCGGCGCCGCCACGCTGCCCATGGCCGAGCTGCTCCGCCGGGCGTCCCGCCCGTAGCGAAAGCCCTGGGCAACGTCCTGATCACGGCTCGTCGCGAGGCTCAAGCCGACCTTAACGGCACCCCTTTTTTTGCCTCTTTTATTGACGTCTGATGAATCTGGTCATAGCCTGCCCTCAATCTGGAAGGACGCTTAACAGATAGCCGGCCGCCCAGTCGGCGCCCTTCCGGGGCCACCCTCATGAAAGGCCTCCCATGGCAGGAACCCGCCTGATCCGCCGCGGTGTGATCGTCGCCGCCGCCCTCGCCGTCGTCGGCGTGGTCGGCGTCGTGGCGATGAACTCCGCGTCGGCCGCGACCGTCGGTCCGATCACCGGCTACGGCAGCAAGTGCGTCGACGTGGCCGCGGCCAGCTCCGCGAACGGCACGCAGGTGCAGCTGTACACCTGCAACGGCACCACCGCCCAGCAGTGGACCATCGGCGACGACGGCACGATCCGCGCCCTCGGCAAGTGTCTCGACGTCGCCGCGGCCAGCTCGGCCAACGGCACCAAGGTGCAGATCTACGACTGCAACGGCACGGCGGCCCAGCAGTGGTCGCGCAACAGCGACGGCACCCTGCGCTCGCTGGGCAAGTGCCTCGACGCCACCGGCCCCTCCTCGGCCGACGGCACGCCGCTGCAGATCTGGGACTGCTTCGCCAGCGCCAACCAGAAGTGGACGCTCCCGGGCGGCACCACCCCGCCCACGACGAACCCGCCGACGTCGAACCCGCCCACGTCCAACCCCGCGATGGGCGCGGCGCCCTACGCGTACCTCGGCTGGGGCAACCTGCCCGACCCGCGCACCATCATGACCGCGACCGGCATCAAGTGGTTCACGATGGCGTTCATCCTCTCCAACGGCGCCTGCGACCCGCTGTGGGACGGCAACCGGCCGCTGACCGGCGGCCAGGACCAGACCACCATCAACAACATCCGCGGCGCCGGCGGTGACGTCGCCGTGTCGTTCGGCGGGGCCGCCGGACCGTGGCTGGAGCAGACCTGCAGCAGCGCGAGCGCGCTCGCCGCGGCCTACCAGAAGGTCATCAACGCCTACGGCCTCAAGGCGATCGACATCGACATCGAGGGCACGGTCTACAACAACCCGACCCTCCAGCAGCGCACGATCGACGCGCTGAAGACCGTCAAGGCCAACAACCCCAACACCGCCGTGTACGTCACGTTCCCGAGCGACCGCACCGGCCCGGACTCCACGATGATCAACCGGGCGGCGGCCAGCGGCCTGACCGTCGACGCGTGGACCATCATGCCGTTCGACTTCGGCGCGGCCGGGCAGAACATGGGCAACCTGACGATCCAGGCCGCCGAGGGGCTCAAGAACGCGGTCAAGAACGGCTACCACTACACCGACGACCAGGCGTACCGGCACTCCGGCATCTCCTCGATGAACGGCATCACCGACGTCGGCGAGACCGTCACCGTGGCGGACTTCCGTACCATGCTGGCCTACGCCCAGCAGCACCACCTGGCCCGGTTCACGTTCTGGTCGGCCAACCGCGACCGGCCCTGCAACGGCGGCGGCACCGGGGACGACACGTGCAGCGGCGTCTCGCAGAGCGCGTGGGACTTCACCAAGGTGATCGCCCAGTACAAGGGCTAGAACCCGGACGGGTGCCCCGGTAAGCGGACGGCCGGGGCACCGGCACAGGAGGAGGCGGGCCGGTCATACACCCGAGGCCGGCCCGCCTTCTCCAAGAAGTGAGGTAACGCACGTTCCTTGTCGGGTGGCATACATCCGGGATTCAACGGGCCCGCGGCGCGCATAGGTTGCTCTTCGTCCAACGAAGACTCCCCGCGTCAATGCGGTACCACATAAAGGAAATCCCGATGAAGCGCCTGCTGCCCGTCGTCTGCGCCGTGCTGTTGTTGACCGCCGCGTGCGGCGACGACAAGAAGGAAGCCCCCAAGACCGACTCCGCGCCCGCGTCCGCGGCGCCCGTCTCCGCCGCGCCGTCCACCTCCGGCTCGGCGAAGGCAACGCCGAAGGCGTCGGGGGCGGCCGGAAAGCTCGAGTTCTCCACCGTCGGCAAGATGACCGGAGAGCTGTTCACCAAGGACCCCGACTGCCCGTTCGGCCAGTGGGACGCCAACTCCACCGGCGTGGCGGCCAAGTACCGCTCCTCCGTATCGAGCTTCAAGCAGTTCGACTGCTACGAGAAGAAGAACGACGCGCTCCCGCACCGCGGCCAGCAGGCGATCTTCGTGGAGTTCAAGGCGGCCAACGCGGCCAAGGCCTACGCGCAGGAACAGGCGGCGACGTACCCGACGCTCATCGTCGGCAGCACCGTCGTCGTGGGCGGCACCGGCCTCGCGAAGACCGACATGAAGACGTGGCTCGAGTCGGTGAACGAGACCGCCGGTGGCGCGGGGCAGATCCTCGCCTAGGCGCGGGTCCCTTGGGGTGGACCGGCTCTCTTCGCAATCCACCCCAGGAAGGGACCAGCAGTGACCTCACGCTTGAGGATCTGGCTCGCCGCCTCGGCGACCGTCGTGGCCGCCGCCGGCGTCGGCGTGTTCGCGATGGCGAGCGCGTCGGCCGCGACCGTCGGACCGATCTCCGGCTACGGCGGCAAGTGCGTCGACGTGGCCGCGGCCAGCTCCGCGAACGGCACGCAGGTGCAGCTGTACACCTGCAACGGCACCACCGCCCAGCAGTGGACCATCGGCGACGACGGCACGATCCGCGCCCTCGGCAAGTGCCTGGACGTCGCCGCGGCCAGCTCCGCCAACGGCACCAAGGTGCAGATCTACGACTGCAACGGCACGGCGGCCCAGCAGTGGTCGCGCAACAGCGACGGCACCCTGCGCTCGCTGGGCAAGTGCCTCGACGCGACCGGGCCGAGCTCGGCTGACGGCACGCCGCTGCAGATCTGGGACTGCTTCGCCAGCGCCAACCAGAAGTGGACGCTCCCGGGCGGCACCACCCCGCCGACCTCCAACCCGCCGACGTCGAACCCGCCCAACACCGGCAACCCCGACCTCGGGCCGAACGTGTCCGTCTTCGACCCGTCGATGTCGGCCGCGACCATCCAGAGCAAGCTGACGAGCGTCTTCAACGCCCAGCAGAGCAACCAGTTCGGCGCCCAGCGCTACGCGCTGCTGTTCCGGCCGGGCAGCTACAACGTCGACGCCAACGTCGGCTTCTACACCCAGGTCGCCGGCCTCGGCCTCTCGCCGGACCAGGTGACCATCAACGGGGCCGTGCACGCCGAGGCGGACTGGTTCCAGGGCAACGCGACCCAGAACTTCTGGCGCTCCGCCGAGAACCTGTCGGTCAACCCGACCGGCGGCACCGACCGGTGGGCCGTGTCGCAAGCCGCGCCGTACCGCCGCATGCACGTGCGGGGCAACCTCCAGCTCGACGACGGCGGCTGGTCCTCGGGCGGCTGGATCTCCGACTCGGCCGTCGACGGGCAGATCCGCTCCGGCTCGCAGCAGCAGTGGATCACCCGCAACTCCACCATGGGCAGCTGGACCGGCTCGAACTGGAACATGGTGTTCGTCGGCGACACCAACGCGCCCGGCGGCAACTTCCCGAACCCGCCCTACACCCGCGTGGCGCAGACCCCGGTCGTACGGGAGAAGCCGTTCCTGTACGTCGACGGCTCCGGCAACTACCAGGTGTTCGTGCCGGGCCTGCGCACCAACTCGACCGGCAACTCGTGGCAGGGCGGCAACCAGCCCGGCTCGTCGCTGCCGATCGGCCAGTTCTACATCGTCAAGGCCGGCGCCACCGCGGCCTCGATCAACGCGGCCCTCGCGGCCGGGCAGAACCTGCTGTTCACCCCGGGCGTGTACCACGTCAACGACACCATCCGGATCACCCGCCCGGACACCGTCGTGCTCGGCCTCGGCCTGGCCACGATCGTGCCCGACAACGGCGTGACCGCGATGACCGTCGCCGACGTCGACGGCGTGAAGATCGCCGGCGTGCTCTTCGACGCGGGCACCGTCAACTCGCCGGTCCTGCTCGAGGTCGGTCCGAACGGTTCGGGCGCCGACCACTCGGCCAACCCGACCTCGCTGCACGACGTGTTCTTCCGCATCGGCGGCGCCACGGTCGGCAAGGCCACGGTGAGCCTGCGGATCAACAGCAACAACGTGATCGGCGACCACATGTGGATCTGGCGGGCCGACCACGGCAACGGCGGCACCGTCGGGTGGAGCACGAACACCGCCGCGAACGGGCTCGTCGTCAACGGCGCCAACGTCACCACGTACGGGCTCTTCGTCGAGCACTACCAGCAGTACCAGGTGATCTGGAACGGCAACGGCGGGCGCACGTACTTCTTCCAGAACGAGATCCCCTACGACGTGCCGAACCAGTCGGGCTGGTCCAGCGGCGGCGGGGCGCAGGGCTGGGCCGCCTACAAGGTCGGCGCGGGCGTCACCGCGCACGAGGCGTGGGGCCTGGGCAGCTACTGCTACTTCTCCACCAACCCCAGCGTGGTGCTCGGCCACTCCTTCGAGGTCCCGCAGACCGCCGGGGTCAAGTTCCACGACGTGGTGACGGTCTCGCTGGGCGGCACCGGCACCATCTCGCACGTCATCAACAGCACGGGGGCCGCGGTGAACAGCGGTCACCAGGTCGAGGATCTGGTCAGCTACCCGTAACCGCTAAGCTTCCCCGGTGCCGACCGTCCTGATCCTGGGCGGCACCGGGGAGGCCCGCCGGCTGGCCTCGGTGCCGCTGCCGGGGTACCGCGTGATCTCCTCCCTCGCCGGCCGCGTCGCCGACCCGGTGCTGCCGGCGGGAGAGGTCCGCATCGGCGGCTTCGGCGGCCCCGACGGGCTCACGGCCTACCTCCGCGCCGAGCGCGTCGACGTGGTGGTGGACGCGACGCACCCCTTCGCCGCGCAGATCTCCGCCAATGCCGCATCCGCCTGCGCCTCGGCCGGGACGCGTCTGCTGGTGCTCCGCCGGCCGGGCTACGCGTTCGGCGGGCACCGGGTCGCGTCGCTGCGGGAGGCCGCCGCACTGGTGCCGTCGCTGGGGGAGCGGGCCTTCCTCACCACCGGGCGGCAGAGCCTGCCGTACTTCCGCGGTCTCGCGATGTTCCTGCTCCTGCGGTGCGTCGACCCGCCCGAGGACGTTCCGTCCAACGTAGAGGTCCGGCTCGACCGTGGACCGTTCACTGTGGACGGTGAGACAGCGCTCCTGCGCGAGCACCGCATCGACGTCCTGGTCACCAAGGACAGCGGCGGCGCCCTGACGGCCGCGAAGCTCGACGCCGCACAGGCCCTGGGGATCCCGGTGGTGGTCGTCGACCGCCCACCGGTCACCCCGGGCGTTCCCGTGCTGTCCACAGTGGACGAGGTGCGCCGGCTACTGCTTCCGTAGCCAGAACCGCAGCCCGGCCGCCTCGTGCTCCACGGCGCCCGGCCACGGTTCGAGGCCGGTGCCGAAGGCCGTCGCCAGCACCTCGTCGGCGATCGCCGCGGCGTGCTCGCCGAGGGCCTGCGCGGTCTCCGGGTCGTCCGTCACGTAGCGCAGCTCGATGCGGTCCGCCACCTCCAGGCCGGTCGCCTTCCGTGACTCCTGCACCTGCCGGATCACCTCGCGGGCGATGCCGGCGCGGCGCAGCTCGGGCGTGATGTGCAGGTCGAGCGCCACGGTCGCGCCGGCATCGCTGGCCACCGCCCAGCCCTCGCGCGGCGTCTCGGTGAGGAACACGTCGTCGCGCTCGAGCGTCACCGGCTCCCCGCCGACGTCGAGGGTGGCCGTGCCCGTCTCGCGCAGCGCGGCGCTCAGCGCCGCGGCGTCGGTGGCGGCGACGGCGGCCGCGATCTCCTGGACGCGCTTGCCGTACCGCTTGCCGAGGCTGCGGAAGTTGGCCTTGGCCGACGTGTTCACCAGCGAGCCGGTCAGCGACTCGACGGCCTGCACGTTGAGCTCCTCGGCGAGCAGCTCGAGCAGCGGCGCGTCGAGGCCCGGCACCGAGACCAGGACCCGGGTGAGGGGCTGGCGGGTCTTGACCGCCGCGTCCGCGCGGGCGGCCCGGCCGAGCTCGACCAGGCGCCGCACGAGCGCCATCTGCTCCGACAGGCCGGGATCGACCAGGGCCGGGTCGGCGACCGGGTAGGCGGCCAGGTGTACCGACTCCGCCGCGCCGGGCGTCGTGGACACGACGAGGTCCTGCCAGACCCGTTCGGTCACGAACGGGGTGATCGGGGCCATGAGCAGCGTGACGGTGGTGACCGCCTCGTGCAGGGTGGCCAGGGCGGCCGGGTCGCCGCGCCAGAACCGGCGCCGGGCCCGCCGCACGTACCAGTTCGACAGGTCGTCGACGAACGCCGCGAGCAGCCGCCCGGCCTTCTGGGTGTCGAAGGCGGCCATCGCCGCGTCGACCGCGCCGACGAGCTGGTGGAGCTCGGAGACGACCCAGCGGTCCAGCACCGGCCGCTCGGCGACCGGCACGGTCTGCTCCGGCGTCCAGCCCGCGGTGCGCGCGTAGAGGCTCTGGAACGCCACGGTGTTCCAGTACGTCAGCAGGACCTTCCGCACGACCTCCTGGATGAGCGTCGGCCCGACCCGACGCGCCGACCATGGCGAGCCGACGGCGGCCATGAACCAGCGCACCGCGTCGGCCCCGTGCTGCTCCAGCAGCGCCATCGGCTCCAGGATGTTGCCGAGGTGCTTGGACATCTTGCGGCCGTCCTCGGCCTGGATGTGGCCGAGGCAGACGACGTTGCGGTAGCTGGACCGGTCGAACACCAGCGTGCCGACCGCCATGAGGGTGTAGAACCAGCCGCGGGTCTGGTCGATCGCCTCGGAGATGAAGTCGGCCGGGTAGCTGCGCTCGAAGAGCGCGGTGTTCCGGTGCGGGTAGCCGTACTGTGCGAACGGCATGGCGCCGGAGTCGTACCAGGCGTCGATGACCTCCGGCACGCGCCGCGCGGTCGCGCCGCAGGCGCAGGGCAGGGTGACCTCGTCGATGTAGGGCCGGTGCGGGTCGAGGCCGGACAGGTCGCGGCCGGCCCGTTCGCCGAGCTCTTCGAGGGACCCGACGCAGGTGAGGTGCCCCTCATCGCAGCGCCAGATCGGCAGCGGGGTGCCCCAGTAGCGGCTGCGCGACAGGGCCCAGTCGACGTTGTTCGTCAGCCAGTCGCCGTACCGTCCGTGCTTGATCGACTCCGGGTGCCAGTTCGTCTGCTCGTTCTCCCGCAGCAGCGCGTCCTTGATCTGCGTGGTGCGGATGTACCAGGACGGCTGCGCGTAGTACAGCAGCGGCGTGTGGCAGCGCCAGCAGTGCGGGTACGAGTGCTCGTAGCCGGCGTGCCGGAAGAGTCTTCCGGTCCTCGTCAGCTCCTCGACCAGGGTGGCGTCCGCGTCCTTGAAGAAGACGCCGCCGACCAGGTCCAGCTCGGCCTCGAACCGGCCGTCGGGGCGGATCGGGTTCACCATCGGCAGGTCGTACGCCTTGCAGGTGGCGTAGTCGTCGGCGCCGAACGCCGGCGCCTGGTGCACGAGGCCGGTGCCGTCCTCGGTGGTGACGTACGTGCCGAGGACCACGAAGTGCGCGCCCTCCATCGGCACGAGGTCGAACGGCCGGCGGTACGTCCAGCGCTCCATCTCCTTGCCGGTGAACGACTCCCCGGTGGTGGTGAACCGCTCGCCGAGCGCCTTGCCGACGAGCGGCTCGGCGACGACCAGGCGCTCCGTGCCGTCGGTGGCCACGACATAGGTGACATCCGGGTGTACCGCCACCGCCGTGTTGGACACGAGCGTCCACGGCGTGGTCGTCCACACGAGCAGGGACGCGTCCTTCGGGCCGGACGTCAGCGGGAACCGCACGAACACCGACGGGTCCGTGACCGTCTCGTAGCCCTGCGCCAGCTCGTGGTCGGACAGGCCGGTCTGGTCCCGCGGGCACCACGGCGAGACCCGGAAGTCCTCGGTGAGCAGCCCCTTGTCGAAGATCTGCTTGAGCGACCACCACACCGACTCGATGTACTGCGGGTCCATGGTCCGGTACGCCCGGTCCATGTCGACCCAGTAGCCCATGCGCTCGGTGAGCCGCCCGAACGCGTCGGTGTGCCGGGTGACCGACTCGCGGCACTTGGCGTTGAACTCGGCGACGCCGTAGGCCTCGATGTCCTGCTTGCCGGCGAATCCGAGCTCCTTCTCGACGGCGAGCTCCACGGGCAGGCCGTGGCAGTCCCACCCCGCCTTGCGCGCGACGTGGAAACCCTTCATGGTCTTGTACCGCGGGAAGACGTCCTTGAACACGCGCGCCTCGATGTGGTGGGCGCCGGGCATGCCGTTGGCGGTCGGCGGGCCCTCGTAGAACACCCATTCGGGCCGGTCTTCGGACTGCGCGAGGCTGCGCCCGAAGACGTCGCGCTCCTTCCAGAGCGCGAGCACCTGATGATCCAGCTCGGACAGGTCGACCTGGGCCGGAACCGGACGATACATCTCGCTACCCCTCAGTCGTCGCTACTCGCCCCTTCGACGCGGGCGCCGAGTACGCGGCGCCGAGTATAGGCCGAGCGGGGGTGGCGCGGTTTGGGGATACGCGGCCCCTGGCCGGGCGCATATTGTTCAGCCAACGACAGCGGCGACATTCCGAGGACGGAAACCACATGAGCGACTACGACGACGGCGGCCAGCTCGACCCCGGCTTCACGGGCGACGAGCAGCCCGACTTCGGCGGCCAGGACGCCGGCTTCGGCCACTTCGAGGCGGGCCAGGAGCACAGCGCGGCCGACCAGCTGCACGAGGACCACGGCGCGGAGAACAACTTCAGCAACCAGTTCGGCGTGTTCGAGCACGACCACGCCCAGGCGGAGACGACCGCGCTCGAGCACGGCCAGCACATGGAGTACAGCGCCGGCTACGACGAGGGCGAGCAGCCCTCCTTCACCGGCGGCGACATCGACGACCTGCACAGCCGCCTGGGCAACCTGGGCGGCGAGGACGAGTCCGGCTCGGCCGGCCTCGGCGTGGCGGACCGCTGACCTTTCGACCGACCCCGGCCGGGCGACGAACCCGGCCGGGCCCTCGCAACCGAACCCGGAGCCGCCGATGCCCGGCGAGGCCGCGCACTACGACATGCCTGACGCCCGGAGTCAGCGGCCGCGCATCATCGATCGCGCCGGGACGCCGGTCGCGGGAATCCTTCCCGTGGTCCGCCGCGCCGACCGGAGTGCCATCGGTTCGCTCGCCGGACAGCTGGATCTTCCGGGTCACTGGGACTCGCCCCCGACGAACGCCGAAGTCGCCGCCGACTTCGGGTTGGGTGAATGACCGTCCTGCCCGCCTACGCGGCCGCGGACTCCTCGATCAGGTCGTCCTCCGTCGCGCCGCGGCGCCAGTAGCCGGTGAAGGTCACCCGGCGCTTGTCGAAGCCCCGCTCCTGGACGAGGTGGCGGCGCAGGGCCCGCACCTCGCCCGACTCGCCCGCGATGAAGGCGTACGGCACCCCCGGCGGGAGCTCGGCCGACCGTACGGGCGCCACCAGGCCCGACGGGCAGTGCACGCCCGCCGTGCAGCGCGACGGTGCGGCGGCGATGAACGCGTGCACCGGCAGGTCGGCGCCGACGAAGGAGCGGATCGCGTCCAGGGCCGGCACCGCCGTCTCGTCGCCCGCGAGCAGGACCCACTCGGTGCCGGGCGGCGGCTGGAAGTCCACGCCGCCGTTGTCCGGGACCGTCGGGCCCAGCACGAGCAGGCGGTCCCCGACGCTCACGTCCGTGGCCCAGCGGATCGCCGGGCCGCCGCCCGGGTGCAGGGCGAAGTCGACGTCGAACTCGCCGTCCCGGGCCGCCGCGACCGTGTAGGTGCGCATGATGCCGCGGGTCGCCGGGTCGAGGCGGCGCCACTGCGGGTACCAGTCGTCGTCGCGCGGCACGATCGCGGCGGACTGGCCCGGGGCCGGGAAGAACAGCTTGAACCGCTGGTCGCGCCCGCCGCTGGCGAAGCGCTCGAGCGCGTCGCCGGCGAAGGTGACGCGCACCGCCGAGGGGGTCAGCGCCGTGTGCGCGACGACGTGCACGTCGAAGAAGTCGTAGGTCACGACGCGACCTTCTTCGCCCCCGTCAGCGCCTTGGCCAGGGTCTCCAGCGCGCCCGCGCACCCGGCGTGGCTGAAACGCGGCTCGCTCTGCCACGGCACGACCTGGCCCGCCTTGACCGCGGCGAGGCCGGCCCACGTCGGCTTGGCGGTGAGGTCCTTGGGCTGCAGGGCCTGGGCGCGACTGTCCAGCAGGATCACATCGGCCTTGTACTTGTCCGCGTTCTCCCAGCTCAGGTTCTCGAAGTACCCGCCGGTGACGGCCCCGGGCGCGATGACCTCGACACCGAGCTCCTGGTAGTAGCTCAGGTCGGCGTACACCTTCGGGTCCGAGACGTAGAGCAGGTCCGGGCTCGCCGAGGCGGCCAGCACCTTGAGGCCCCCGTTGGCCTTGACCGCCGCCTTCACCGCGTCCGCGGCGGCGTCGAAGCGGGCCTTGGCGTCGGCGACCGGCCTGGCCGCGAGGTCGGCGCCGAGGGCCTGGGCGAGGTCGGCGTACCGCTGGATGACCTTCGGCAGCGAGGTGCGCGACACCGTGATGCCGACGCTCGGGGCGAGCGCGAGGATCTTGTCCCTGCTGTCCTCCGGCACGTACCAGAGCTGGTTCGGCTCGTACATGTTCGTGACGAGCAGCTCCGGGCGCAGCGCCGCGTACTTCTCGATGTTGAACTCGCCCCAGGCGTTGCCGAGCGACTCGACCCTGGCCGGGTCGAGCTCGCCGGCCAGGGCGTCCTTGCCGCCGTCGGCCGTCTTGATCGGGCCGAAGGTGCCGGCGATCGCCGACGTCACGCCGAAGTCGTGCAGGGCGGCGGCGGTGCCGACGTAGGCGACGACCTTCTTCGGCGCGGCCCCGAGGCTCACGTTGGTGCCGCGGTCGTCGGTGAAGGCGAACGGACCGCCGCCGCTCGCCGCCGGGCCGGCGCCGGACTTGTCGTCCCCGCAGGCGGCGAGCGCGCCGAGGCCGAGAACGCCGGCCAGCAGGCCGCGGCGGGACACGTTGAAGGACATGGTGGGTTGCCTCTCTCTCGATCGGTGCTTAGGGTAGCCTCACCTAAGTTGATCGTGTCAAGGCGGTACCTTTTGCACCCATTCGCACGCCTCGCCGGGGCGGTCGGCGTCCTCGTCGTGGTCCTGGCGGCCAGCCTCGCCATCGGCGCCCGGGCCCTCAGCCCGGCCGAGGTGTGGCACGGCCTGACCGACGCGGGCTCGGCCGGCGCCACCGTCGTGCGCGACCTGCGGCTCCCGCGCACCGTCCTGGGCCTGCTCGTCGGCCTCGCGCTCGGCCTGGCCGGCGCGCTCATGCAGGCGCTGACCCGCAACCCGCTCGCCGACCCCGGCCTGCTCGGGGTCAACGCCGGCGCGTCGGCGGCGGTGGTGAGCGCCATCGCGTTCCTCGGCGTGACGGACCTCTCGGGCTACGTCTGGTTCGCCTTCGGCGGGGCGGCCCTGGTGTCCGTGCTGGTCCATGCCGTGGCCGGAGGGCGCGGCTCGTCCCCGGGCAGCCTGGCCCTCAGCGGTACCGCGGTCAGCGCCGCCCTGTACGCCTACGTCGCCGCGGTCCAGCTGCTGGACACCGCCTCCCTGGACCGGATGCGGTTCTGGACCGCCGGCTCGCTCGCCGCGGCCCGCCCCGGCACCGCGGCGCTGATCGCCCCGTTCGTGCTCGCCGGCGCCGTCGTCGCCGCGCTGCTGGCCCGCCCGCTCAACGCCCTGGCCCTCGGCGACGACCCGGCCCGCGCGCTCGGCGCCCACCCGGGCCGCATCCGCGTCCTCGCCGCCGTGTCGATCGTGCTGCTGTGCGGGGCGGCGACCGCGGCCTGCGGCCCGATCGTGTTCCTCGGCCTCATGGTGCCGCACCTGGTCCGCCCGTTCACCGGCGCGGACGTGCGCCTCCTGCTGCTGTTCAGCGCGATCCTGGCTCCGGCCCTGCTGCTCGCCTCCGACGTCCTCGGCCGCGTGGTCGCCCGCCCCGGCGAGCTGCAGGTCGGCGTGGTCACCGCGGTCGTCGGCGGCGGCTTCTTCCTGGCCATCGTGCGCCGGCGGCGGACCACGTGAGCCGGCGCGGGCGCATCCGGGTCGTCGGGGTCAGCGCCGCCCTGGCCGCCGTCGCGATCGTCGTCGCGCTGGTCGCGATCGGCAGCGGCGACTACCCGATGAGCCTCGCCGGCGTCGTACGCACGCTGTTCGGCCGGGGCTCGCCGGCCGACGAGTTCATCGTGCGGGACCTGCGCCTGCCCCGGGTCGTGACCGCCCTCGCCGCCGGGGGCGCGCTCGCCCTGGCCGGCGCGCTGTTCCAGTCCCTCGTGCGCAACCCGCTCGGCAGCCCCGACGTGCTCGGCTTCACCCAGGGATCGGCCACCGGCGGCCTGCTCGCGGTCGTGGTTTTCGGCGGCGGTACCACCGCCGTGGCCGCCGGCTCCGTGCTGAGCGCGATCGCCACCGGCGCCGCCATCTACCTGCTGGCCTGGCGCGGCGGCGGGCACGGGCACCGGCTGATCCTCGTCGGCATCGGCGTGGCCGGCATCCTCACCGGCGTCAACAGCTACCTGCTCATCCGGGCCGACATCGTCGACGCGGCCCGCGCCGTGCTCTGGCTGACCGGCAGCCTCGACGGCCGCGGCTGGGGCCACGCCGCCGTCGCCGGCGGGGCGGTCGTGCTGCTCGCCCCGGTCGTCGCCGCCCTCGGCCCGGCCCTGGCCAACCTCGAGCTCGGCGACGACCCGGCCCGCGCCCTCGGCGTCGGCGTCGGCTTCGTGCGCCTGACCGCGCTGGCCGGGGCGGTGCTGCTCGCCGCCGCGGCGTCGGCCGCCGCCGGGCCGGTGCTGTTCGTCGCGCTCACCGCCCCGCAGCTGGCCCGCCGCCTCACCGGGGCGTCGGGCCCGAACCTGCTGCCGTCGCTGTTCCTGGGGGCCGCCCTGCTCACCGGGGCCGACGTGCTGGCCCAGCGCCTCTTCCCCGGCCGCCAGCTCCCGGTCGGCGTCGTCACCGGCCTGCTCGGCGGCGGGTACCTGATCCTGCTGCTGGCCCGCACCGCAAGGAGAGCCCGTGTCTGACCGCCTGCGCGGCACCGGCCTGACCCTCGGCTACGACGGCCGCACGGTCGCCGATGGCCTCTCCATCGACATCCCGGACGGCTCCTTCACCGTGATCGTCGGCCCCAACGCGTGCGGGAAGTCGACGCTGCTGCGCGCCCTGGCCCGGGTACTGCGCCCCAAGGCCGGCACCGTCCTGCTCGACGGCCGCGACATCGCCACCCGCCCGGCCCGCGAGGTCGCCCGCACCCTCGGCCTACTCGCCCAGACCGCGATCGCCCCCGACGGCATCACCGTCGCCGACCTGGTCTCCCGCGGCCGCTACCCGCACCGCGGCCCGCTGAGCACCTGGAGCGCCGCCGACGAGGCGGCCGTGCGGTGGGCCCTCGACGCGACCGCGGTCACCCCGCTGGCCACCGCGTTCGTCGACGAGCTCTCGGGCGGCCAGCGCCAGCGCGTCTGGATCGCGATGGTCCTGGCCCAGGAGACGCCGCTGCTGTTGCTGGACGAGCCGACCACGTACCTCGACATCGCCCACCAGATCGACATCCTCGAGCTGTGCGCGCGGCTGCACCGCGAGCACGGCCGCACCCTGGTCTCCGTGCTGCACGACCTGAACCTCGCCGCCCGCTACGCCACCCACCTCGTGGCCATGCGCGACGGCCGCATCCGGGCCGAGGGCCCGCCGGCCGAGGTGGTCACGGAGGCGCTGATCGAGGAGGTCTTCGCGCTGCCCTGCCGCGTGATCCCCGACCCGGAGACCGGCACCGCGCTCGTCATTCCCCGTCGCCGCGCGGGCTCCACCCGGCCGACGGGGTGACCGGGCGCGGGGTGTCGAGCGGACCGACCGGGCGGCCCTCGTACTGCGTCGAGAGCACCACGTGCGTGCGGAGCTCGCCGTGCGTGCCGATCCGCTCGACCACGCCCTCGAAGTGGGTCAGGTCCCGGGCCCGCAGCTCCAGCAGGGTGCAGTACTCCCCGGAGAGGCGGTGGATCGCGGCCACCTCCGGGTAGTCCGCCTCGGCCGTCGTGCGCAGCAGGCACGCGCCCGGGCGGCAGCGCAGCTGGACGAACGCCCGGACCTCCTGCCCGACCGCGGCCGGGTCCACCGTCGCGCGGTAGCCCGCGATGACGCCCGCCTCCCGCATCCGCCGCACGCGCTCGGCCACGGCGGGCGGCGACAGGTGCACCCGCCGGGACAGCTCGTTGAACGACAGCCGCGCGTCGGCCTGCAGTTCGGCGAGCAGGCGCCAGTCGACCGCGTCCGGTTCGAACGATCGTGAAGTGGCCATGCCGATCACGGTACGAGCGCAAGGTCTTTCGCGGGTACCGGCCGGCGCCGGCCATGGGCCAACGGTCCCGATCTGCCTACGGTTTAGTGGCATGACCTGGTTGTGGATGGCCGCCGCGATCGGCGGCTTCGCGCAGTCCCTCGCCGGCGCCGCCGGTGCCCTGCTCGCCGAGCGCGTCGGCGGCGGACCCGCGGCGGCCGGCCTGCCGCAGGCCGCGCTCGTCGCCGGGGCGGCCCTCGCCGCGCTCGCCCTGTCCGCGCTCACCCGGCGCGCCGGCCGGCCCCGGGCGCTCGCGGCCGGCGCCCTGACGGCGGCCGGTGGCTGCGCGGTCGTGATCGTCGCGGGGCACCTCGGCAGCCTGCCGCTCGTGCTCGCCGGCACGCTGCTGTCCGGGGCCGGGAACACGGCGGTGACCCTGACCCGGTACGCGGCGGCCGAGCTCGCGGGCACGATGACCGCCGTGCTCACCGCGACGGCCGCGGGCGCGGTCGCCGGGCCGCTGCTGCTCGGGTTCGCCGACCCGTACTTCGTGGCCGCGGCCGGCTTCGTCCTCGCCGCCGCCTGCTACCTGCCGGTGCGGGGGCGGGCGGCGGCGCCCGTGACCGCGACCGCGCGGCCGCCGGCGCCGGCCGGGCCGCCGAGCCGGGCCGGGCTCGCGATCCTCACCTGCGCGAACCTCGTCATGGTCGGGGTGATGACGTTCGCGCCGGTGCACCTGGCGCACGCGGGCGCGTCCCGCACCATGATCGGCCTGGTGGTCAGCGCCCACATCGCCGGCATGTTCGCCCCGTCGGTCGTGTCCACGCGCCTGGTGGCCGCGGGCGGGGCCGCCCGCACCGCGCTGCTCGGGGCCGGCGTGCTGGTCCTGGCCTGCGTGGGGGTCGGCGCCGGGGCGCTCGTCGCGGGGCTGTTCCTGCTCGGCGCGGGCTGGAACCTCTGCCTCGTCGCGGGCAGCACCCTGCTCGTCGACGGTGTGCCGGGGCCCGCGCGTCCCCGGCTCGAGGGCTGGGGCGAGGTCGGCATGGGGGCGGCCGCGATGACCGGTGGCGGGCTGTCCGGACCCCTCGCCGCGAGCGCCGGCTACCCGGCCCTGGCCTGGACCGGGGCCGCGCTGGCGGCCGCCTTCGCCGTCGTCGCGCTGATGAGCGGCGTCAGGCGGGGTAGCGGCGCGGGGTCCACACCACCGGAGGGCCGCCGTCCTCGCGGTCGCGGACTCGCGTCTGGGACGAGCCGATGATGAGCAGCGTGCGCATGTCCACCTCGGACGGGTCCAGCTCGGCCAGGCGCACCACCCGCACCGACTCCTCCGGACCCCCCACGTCGCGGCCGATCACCACCGGGGTGTCGGCCGCGCGGTGGGCCAGCAGGAGGGCCTTCGCCGCCTCGACCTGCCAGGTGCGGGACTTCGAGCCGGGGTTGTAGACGGCGATGACGAGGTCCGCGCGCGCCGCGGCCTCGAGGCGGGACGCGATGACGTCCCACGGCTTGAGGCGGTCCGACAGCGACAGCACGCAGAAGTCGTGGCCCAGCGGGGCGCCCGCGCGGCTCGCCACGGCCTGGGCCGCGGTCAGGCCCGGCAGGACGCGGACCGGCACGTCCTTCCAGCGCGGCTCGGCCGCGACCTCCAGCACCGCGGCGGCCATCGCGAACACGCCCGGGTCGCCGGAGGAGACGACCGCGACGCGGCGGCCCTCCTTGGCCAGGGCCAGCGCGAACTCGGCGCGCTCGGCCTCGACGCGGTTGTCGGAGGCGTGCCGGCGCTGGCGCGGGTTGCCGGGGACGCGGGCCAGGTAGGGGCCGTAGCCCACGAGGTCGTCGGCGGCGGCGAGCGCGGCCTGGGCCTCGGGCGTGAGCCAGTCGCGCCCGCCCGGGCCGAGGCCGACGACGACCACCTCGCCCAGGGGTGCCGGCGCGGGCCGCTCGGCCAGGGCCGCGGCGGTCTCGTCGTGCACGCGGGAGGGCAGCAGGGCGATGGAGAAGTACGGCACCGAGCCCGCGTCGACCTCGGCCAGCGGGGCGGCGCGCTCGCCGGCGGTGGTGGCGCGCTCGACGTACCAGGCGTCGTCGAGCCGGCCCGCCCGCTCGAGCGCGTCCCGCACCTTGCCGAACGTGCGGCCCAGCTTCAGCACCGCCGCCGAGTCGGTGGCGGCGAGGCGCTCGGCGAGCACCTCCTCGGGCAGGGTGCCGGGCAGCACGGTGAGCACCTCGTCGCGCTCGACGAGCGGGCGGCCGAGCACCGCCGCGGCGGCGGCCACGGACGTCACGCCCGGGACGACCTCGGTGGGGTAGCGCTGCCGCAGTCGCTTGTGCATGTGCATGTAGGAGCCGTAGAACAGCGGGTCGCCCTCGCAGAGCACGGCCACGTCCCGGCCCGCGTCGAGGTGTGCGGCCAGCCGCGCCGCCCACGCGTCGTAGTGCTCCTCGATGACGCCCCGGTAGTCGGGCGTGTCCTCGGTCGTCACCGGGTAGACGAGGGCCTCCTCGATCTGCTCCGGGCGCAGGTACGGCGCGGCGATCGCGCGGGCGATGCTGCGGCCGTGGCGGGCGCTGTGGTAGGCGACGACGGGCGCCGCGGCGATCAGCCGGGCCGCCTTCACCGTCATCAGCTCGGGGTCCCCGGGCCCGAGACCTACGCCGTACAGCCGTCCACTGTCCTCGCTCATGCTGCGCCACTCATTCCGATTCGCTCGCGATCGCGTTGACGGCGGCGGCCGTCATCGCGCTGCCGCCCCGGCGGCCGTGCACCACCAGGTGCTCGAGGCCGGACGCGGCCAGCGCCGCCTTCGACTCGGCGGCGCCGATGAACCCGACCGGGATGCCGATCACCGCGGCGGGTGTGCCGGCCCCCTCGGCGACCAGCTCCAGCAGCCGGAACAGGGCGGTGGGGGCGTTGCCGACGGCCACCACGGCGCCGTCGATGCGGCCCCGCCAAAGCTCGAGCGCGGCCGCGCTGCGCGTGTTGGCCAATTCTAGAGCCAGCGGCGGTACCGCCGGATCGCGCAGCGTGCACACGACCTCGTTGTCCCGGGGCAGCCGCGCGCGGGTCACCCCCGACGCGACCATCTCGGCGTCGCAGAGGATCGGCGCGCCCGACCGCAGGGCGGCGCGCGCGGCCGCGACGACGCCGGGGGAGTAGCCGACGTCGGCGGGCAGGTCGACCATGCCGCAGGCGTGGATCATGCGGACCGTGACCCGGGCCACGTCGTCCGGCAGCCCGGACAGGTCGGCCTCGGCCCGGATGGTGGCGAACGAGCGCCGGTAGATCTCGGCCCCGTCGCGGATGTACCCGCTCACGCCGTCACCTCCGCAGGCTCCGGCGCCGGCGCGACAAAGCTGTGCCCATGGTGAGCGGCCCCAACGCCCAGTCTGGCTCGATGTCGCTTCGCGGAGATCGACCCAGACCGGGCGCCGCTTCGCTCCGGACCGCTCACGCCGCCACCTCCGCAGGCTCCGGCGACGGCGCGACAACACTGAGCCCATGGTGAGCGGCCCCTCCGCTCCGCTCCGGACCGCTCACGCCGTCACCTCCGCAGGCTCCGGCGACGGCGCGACAACACTGAGCCCATGGTGAGCGGCCCCTCCGCTCCGCTCCGGACCGCTCACGTCACGCTCCGGCGGTAGCCCGCGCCCGTCGCCAGCATCTCCACGTGCCTTCCCTTCGGCGCGCCGCACCGGCGCTCGCATCCGACCCAGTGCGCCGGCTCGTGCGTGCCCGCGGCCACCGCGGCCCGGGCGTCCGCGCGGACGTCGGCGAGCGCCTTGGCGCAGCCCGGCCGGCCGGCGCACGCGGTCACCCCGGCCCACGGCGAGGCGGGGTCGGCGACGAGTCCGGACGCCACAGCGTCGGACATCGCCGGAGCCGGGACCACGACGGTCCGCCACGGCGTGACGATGATCTCTTCCGCCGCGGCCGCGAGCGTCGCCGACTGGGCCGCGGTGAGCAGCCCGAGCGGCACGACGAGCACCGCGGACGAGCCGTGGATCCCGGGCTCGGGCGCGTCCGAGCGCGCGAGCCGGACGGTCGCGAGTCCGGTGCCGAGCCGCGCGGCGACCCGGGCCGGGCCGTCGGCCAGCTCGGCGAGCCGCCACGCGTTGGCGCCCTGCGCGGCCCGCTCGGCCAGGAAGGCCTCCGCGGCGCGTACGAGCAGCTCGGGGCCGCCGTGAAGCTCAGTGGGTACACCCGCCAGAACCAACCGGGAACCGTGTCGGCCCACGTCGCCGAGCAGCGGCGTCACGTCGCCGCGGCCGTCATCGATCGTGGCCAGGAACCGGCCCGGCAGCGCCGCGAGGGCGGGCGAGGCGCACAGCAGCGCGTCGAGCTCGGCGACCAGCGGGCGGACCGCGGCGCCCAGCGGGCTGGCGACGATGTTGCGGACCCGCTCGTGGGTGGCCGAGGGCAGCAGGCCGGCGTCGGTCAGGCGGGCCGCCAGCTCGTGCTCGGCGCCCGGCCGCAGCGCCCTGACCTGCACGTTCCCGCGGGAGGTGAGCTCCAGGGCGGGGTCCCCGAGCTCGGCCGCGGCGGCGCCCAGGACCGCGAGCTGGGCCCCGGTGATCCGCCCGCCGGGCAGCCGGACGCGCGCCAGCCCGCCGTCGGCGGCCGCGTGGACCTGCACGGCGCCGGGGCACCGGTCGGGGGCGTCGCGTCCGCTGGGAGCCTGCACGGGGCGGATACTACCTGCGCTTGACGGCGCCCAGGCTCGTCCTGAAGAGTTGGCGGCGCTGTACAACGGCGATGTGGGAGGAACCCGGTGCGAGTCCGGGACGGTCCCGCCACTGTGACCGGAGACGATCCGGGAGCCAGGATACTTTCCGTCGCCGGACCCAACCCACCGTCTTGGGGCGCGGACCCCGAGGGAGGACCGGCGTGATCCTGCTGCTGTCGACGTCCGACACCGACCTGCTCAGCGCGCGGGCCAGCGGCGCCGGCTGGCGCCTGGCCAACCCGTCGCGGACCACCGTGGACGACCTGCCCGGGCTGGCCGCGGGCGCCGAGCTGATCGTGGTGCGGTTCCTGGGGGCGTACCGCGACTGGCAGGACGGCCTCGACACGCTGCTCGCCACCGGGCTCCCGGTGGTGATCCTCGGCGGCGAGCAGGCCCCCGACGCCGAGCTCATGAGCCACTCCACGGTGCCGGCCGGCCTCGCCGCGCAGGCCCACGCCTACCTGGCCTTCGGCGGCCCGGCCAACCTCGCCGAGCTGCACCGCTTCCTCTCCGACACGGTCCTGCTCACCGGCCACGGCTTCGCCGCCCCGGTCGAGACGCCCGTGTGGGGCGTGCTGGAGCGCACGGCCGCGCCGGTCGACGGGCCGACCGTGGCCGTCATCTACTACCGGGCCCACCACGTGGCCGGCAACACCGCGTTCGTCGAGGGCCTGTGCACCGCGCTGGAGGCCGAGGGCGCCCGCCCGCTGCCGGTCTTCGCCGCGTCGCTGCGCACCGCCCCGCCCGAGCTGCTCGACACCCTGCGCCGGGCCGACGCGCTCGTCGTGACCGTGCTCGCGGCCGGCGGCACCCGCCCGGCCGACGCGCAGGCCGGCGGCGAGGACGAGGCCTGGGACGTCGGCGCGCTCGCCGCGCTCGACGTGCCGATCCTGCAGGGGCTGTGCCTGACCAGCAGCCGCGAGACGTGGGACGGCAATGACGACGGGCTGTCGCCGCTGGACACCGCGACCCAGGTCGCCATCCCGGAGTTCGACGGGCGGCTCATCACGGTCCCGTTCTCGTTCAAGGAGGTCGACGAGGACGGCCTGACCGTCTACGTCGCCGACCCGGAGCGGGCGGGGCGCGTGGCCGGGATCGCCGCGGCCCACGCGCGGTTGCGGCGCCTGGCCAACGCGGACAAGCGGATCGTCGTGATGCTGAGCGCGTACCCGACGAAGCACTCCCGGATCGGCAACGCCGTCGGCCTCGACACGCCCGCCAGCGTGGTGCGGCTGCTGGCGGCGCTGCAGGAGCGCGGGTACGACCTCGGGGAGGGCTTCCCGTCCGACGGTGACGCGCTCATCCACGAGCTCATCGCGGCCGGTGGGCAGGACGTCAACTGGCTCACCGAGGAGCAGCTACAGGGCAACCCGGTCCGCATTCCGGCTTCGGCCTATGTCTCGTTCTTCAACGGCCTGGACGAGGGCCTCCGGGCCGGGATGGAGCGGCACTGGGGCCCGGCGCCCGGCGAGCTGTTCGTCGACCCGTCCGACGGCGCCATCGTGCTCGCGGCGCTGCGGCGGGGCAACGTGGTGGTGATGGTGCAGCCGCCGCGCGGCTTCGGCGAGAACCCGGTCGCCATCTACCACGACCCCGACCTGCCGCCCTCGCACCACTACCTGGCCGCGTACCGGTGGCTGGCCGACGAGTTCGGCGCCCACGCGGTCGTGCACGTCGGCAAGCACGGCAACCTCGAGTGGCTGCCGGGCAAGACGGTCGGGATGTCGGCCGGCTGCGGCGCGGACGCGGCCCTGGGCAACCTGCCGCTCATCTACCCGTTCCTCGTCAACGACCCGGGCGAGGGCACCCAGGCCAAGCGCCGCGCGCACGCCACGCTCGTGGACCACCTGGTGCCGCCGATGGCCCGCGCCGACTCGTACGGCGACATCGCCCGCCTGGAGCAGCTGCTCGACGAGCACGCCACGATCGCCGCGCTCGACCCGGCCAAGCTGCCGGCGATCCGGGCCCAGATCTGGACCCTGATCCAGGCGGCCAAGCTCGACCACGACCTGGGCCTGGACGACCGGCCGCACGACGCCGAGTTCGACGACTTCCTGCTGCACGTCGACGGCTGGCTGTGCGAGGTCAAGGACGTGCAGATCCGCGACGGGCTGCACATTCTGGGCCAGGCGCCGTCCGGCGAGGCCCGCGTCGACCTCGTCCTGGCCATGCTCCGGGCCCGGCAGATGTGGGGCGGCCAGGTCGCCGCGCTGCCCGGGCTGCGCGAGGCGCTCGGCCACGACGAGTCCACTGTGGACCGGGCGGCCGTCGACGACGTCGAGGCGCGGGCGCGGGCGCTGGTCGCCGCCATGGAGGGACGAAACTGGTCCTCAGCCGATTTTTCGGATATTTCCGATAATCCGGAAGTTGTACGAGTTCTGCGCTTCGCGGCCGAGGAGATCGTGCCGCGCCTGGAGCGCACCACCGACGAGCTCACCATGGTGCTGCACGCGCTCGACGGCGGCTACGTGCCCGCCGGGCCCAGCGGCTCGCCGCTGCGCGGGCTCATCAACGTGCTGCCGACCGGCCGCAACTTCTACTCCGTGGACCCCAAGGCCGTCCCCTCGCGGCTCGCCTGGGAGACGGGGCAGGCCATGGCCGACTCGCTGCTCGCGCGGTACCGCGCCGACCACGGCGACTGGCCCCGCTCGGTCGGGCTGTCGATGTGGGGCACCAGCGCCATGCGCACCGCCGGCGACGACATCGCCGAGGCGCTCGCCCTGCTCGGCGTCCGTCCGGTGTGGGACGAGGCGTCGCGCCGGGTCACCCGGCTCGAGCTCATCGACCCGGCCGAGCTGGACCGGCCGCGCATCGACGTGACCATGCGCATCTCCGGCTTCTTCCGCGACGCCTTCCCGCACGTGGTGGCGCTGCTGGACGACGCCGTCCAGCTGGCCGCCGCGGCCGACGAGCCGGTCGACGTGAACTTCGTCCGGGCGCACGTCGCGGCCGACGTCGCCGAGCACGGCGACGAGCGGCGGGCGACCCTGCGCGTCTTCGGCTCCAAGCCCGGCGCCTACGGGGCCGGCATCCTGCCGCTCATCGACAGCCGGAACTGGCGCGACGACCGCGACCTCGCCGAGGTCTACGCGGTCTGGGGCGGCTACGCGTACGGCCGCGGCGTCGACGGGATCGCGGCGCGGACCGACATGGAGGGCGCCTACAAGCGGATCAGCGTGGCGGTCAAGAACACCGACACGCGCGAGCACGACATCGCCGACTCCGACGACTACTTCCAGTACCACGGCGGCATGGTGGCGACCGTGCGTGCACTGACCGGGCGGGCCCCCGCGGCGTACGTCGGCGACAGCACGAACCCGGACGCCGTGCGGACCCGGACGCTCAGCGAGGAGACCGCGCGGGTCTTCCGGGCCCGGGTGGTCAACCCGCGCTGGCTCGCCGCGATGCGCCGGCACGGGTACAAGGGGGCGTTCGAGCTCGCGGCCACGGTCGACTACCTGTTCGGCTTCGACGCCACCGCCGGGGTCGTGGCGGACTGGATGTACGAGAAGCTGGCCGAGTCCTACGTGTTCGACCCGGACAACCAGAAGTTCCTGACCGAGTCGAACCCGTGGGCGCTGCACGGCATCACCGAGCGCCTGCTGGAGGCGGCCGAGCGGGGCCTGTGGGAGCACCCCGAGCCGTCTACTTTGGACGGACTGCGCGAGGTGTACCTCCAGACGGAGGGCGACCTCGAGGACGACGCCTAGGGCCGCCGGTGCGCCGCGGCGACGACGGTGCTGTAGCGCACGACGAACGCGTCCGGGGTCCGGATGCCGGCGAGCACCGCGCTCAGCGTCGCGGGCGGCAGCCGGTTGACGAAGCCGGACGTCGACAGCTGCTCGAGCCAGTCCGCGCGGGTGTACTCGCGCTCCCACGGCAACGTCCACGGCTCCGGGTCGGTGAACGCGTTCGTGGCGCGCAGGCCGTCGGCGGCCCGGTCGGCGAGCGGGCGGTAGGCCTCGCCGCCGAACGAGAACCGCGGCGGCAGCGGCACGTGGCCCCGCAGGGCCTCCGCGGTGGCCTCGGCGACCTCCGGCGGCGGCTCGACGCCGTTCCAGAACAGGGCGACGAGCCCGCCCGGCCGCAGCGCCCGCGCCACGGCGGCCGCGCCCGCGCCGGGCTCGACCCAGTGCCACGTCTGCCCGGCGACGACGGCGTCGAAGACGCGCCCGGCCGGGTCCCACTCCTCGATCTTCGCGACCTCGACCTCGAGGCCCTGGCGGCGCGCGACCTCGGCCATGCGCTCGTCGGGGTCGACGCCGAGCACGGTGCGCCCGGCCGCCCGCAGCTGCCGGGCGACGATGCCGGTGCCGCAGCCGACGTCGAGCACGGATGTTCCGGGACTCTGCGCGACGATGCGCTCGATGAGGGCGTCGGGGTAGCCGGGGCGGGCCCGGTCGTAGCGCTCGGCGTCGGCGCCGAAGGACTCCGCGACCGCTCGCTGCTCGTGCGGTAGAGTGGGCATGTGCCCACGCTAATGGGCAAGCGCCCACTTAGCAAGGGAGTTCGGCATGCCGACCGGGGTCGCCATCCGTGACGTCCGCGAGCAGCTCTTCGAGGCCGCGGACCGGGTTCTGCTGCGCGACGGCCCGAGCGGCCTGACGAGCCGCGCCGTCACGACGGAGGCCGGGGTGGCGAAGGGCGTGCTGCACAAGCACTTCGCGGACTTCGACGACTTCCTGGCGTCGTTCGTGCTCGACCGGGTGGACCGCATGGCCCCGCAGGCCCTGGCCCTGCGCTCGGCGGCGGGCACCGGGACCGTGGCCGGCAACGTCACCGACGCGCTGGTGGCCGTGTTCGGCTCGGTCGCGGTGGCGATCGTGGCGCTGGTGACGTTCCGCGACGAGCTGCGGGCCCGGCTGCGCGAGACCTGGCCGGCCGGCGTGCCGGTGCTGACCGAGGCGGCCCGCATGCTCGCCGACTACCTGGAGGCGGAGCGCGACCGGGGCCGCGTCGCGCCGGGCCCGGACGTCCAGGGCCTGGCCGGGATGCTGATCGGCTCCGCGCACCTGCTCTTCGCCGACCGGACGGGCCCGCCCCCGACGCGTGCGGCGGTGGAGCGAGCGGTGTGCGGCGTGCTCGACCTCGCCGCCGGCTGACTACGTGCGGCCGGCGCCTACCGCAATGCGGCAGTCGTCCGCGCCGGCCGGCCAGGCCCGGCAGGCTCCGCCGGCCTCGACGCGGGGGTGTCCTCGTCGGCCACGACAGTCGTCGGGCTGCCGCCGTGGCCGTCCCGCAGGCAAGCGCGCACGATCACCGTCGTCACAGCGCGCCGGCCAGCCGCTCGTACGTGGGTGCGAGCGCACGCAGGGTCCGCTCCGCGCCGGCGCGGTCGTCGTTGACGAGGGCGTACTGCAGCTCACCGACCAGCATCGCCTGATTTTCCAGGATTTCGGCGGCCTCGTCGGTGTGCAACGCCGCCGCGTCGGCCAGCCGGCGGGCGCCCACGCGCACGGCGAACCACGTCAGGAACCCGAGCACATCGTCCGGCAGCCCCGCGGCCACGCGGTCGGCCAGCCGGTGCACGGCCTCGGCGCCGCCCACGGTCCCCGGCGGCGGAGCCAGGTCCGCCCGGCCGCGCAGCCACGCCGCGAACGCCGGCCGGGCCTCCCGCAGCGCGACCTCGGGGGAGACCTCGCGGTCGCGCGAGAAGCCGAAGCGGATGGTGTACTCCGTGCTGCGGTACGCGATCGTCTCGCCCTTCCAAGCCGCGAGGAACGCACCGGTGGGCAGCGTCGCGAAGGGGTGCCCGTGCGGGTCGTGGAAGCGCACCCGCTCGTCGTCGGCCGCCAGCACCGCGACGAAGTGGTCCGCCTCGATCGGGGCGGTCATGCCGGGCTGGTGCCGGAAGAGACCCATCTCCATCGGCCCGGCGAGCGCGGGCCCGGCCTCCAGCGCCGTGTGCAGCAGCTCGAGCGCCGCGGCCGGGCCGTCGGCGCCGCGGCGCGAGCAGGTCCAGCCCAGGCGCCCGATGGCGTCGTCGAGGCCGAGGTCGGGGTCCCAGCCGTACGGGTCGAAGAGCGGCAGCCGGCCACTGAGCAGGCAGAAGCCGAACGGCGAGCCGGTGAGCACCTCGATCACGGCCGGTGCCGGCGCCCCGGGGCCGAGCACCATGGCGAGGGAGTTGGCGTAGCAGTACGGGCCGGAGCCGATGTAGGGAACCATGCGCCCCACACTGCGGCTTCACCCCGCGACAAGGTCAAGCTTCAGAGCGGCGACGGCGGGGTCGGCACGCCCAGGGCCGCCGCCAGGTCGAGGGTCCGCCGCGGTGTGCGGCAGATGCGCTCCGCCGAGCCCTGGAACAGCGCCGGCGCCGCCGGGTGGGCCCGCATCTCGGCCCGGGACAGGGTCGCCGCCGCCGCCCGCGCCGCCTCGCTCAGCACCGGGACCAGCGCCTGCAACGACGCCGACCACGCCAGCAGCGACGCGGTCCAGGGCACGTGTGCGAACCGGGCCGCCTCCGCCGCCAGCCGGTCCCACGGCAGGTCGAGCCACTCCCGGGAGCGCAGCACCGGCTCCTGCCACTCGGCCTTCGCCCGGGCCCAGTAGTCGTCGCGCGCGGGAACGCTGTAGATCGTCCCGTCCGGGAAGGACGCCGCGGTCAGGTTCCAGCCGTGGCACGCGCCGGTGTCGAGGCCGAAGACGAGGCCGTCCCGCAGCAGGGGCTCCCGCCCGGTCACGTGGTGGCCGAACGCGACCGGCTTCGGACCGGTGTACCGCTCGTGCCAGTGCACGTCACCGAGCAGCCGGGCGCCGGCCGTCGTGCCGCACAGCAGCTCCTCGGGCTGGGAGCCGAGCGGTTCGCCCGGGACGAGCGCCGCGTGGACCACGCGGACGTGGGCGTTTTCGAACCAGTACGGCAGCGACGCCATCCAGGCGACCGCGGACCCGTACGCGGGGCCGAGCTGCAGGCGGGTGATCTCCTGGGCGTACGAGTAGATCCCCCGCACGTGCTTGCGCTCGTGGTTGCCCATCACCGCGACGGAGTTCGGCCGCCGCCGGAACAGCTCCACGACGGCGCCGGGGGAGGGGCCGCGGTCCACGAGGTCGCCCACGCTCACGAGCAGGTCGTCGTCGCGCAGGCCGGCCAGCGACAGCAGCGAGACCAGCTCGTCATGACAGCCGTGAATGTCTCCGACGACGATCGTGCGCCCCATCCGCGCGACGGTACCGTCCCGTCGAGATATTCACATTCTACTTTTAACCGGCTACCCTGCCCGGCGGGAGCCGCGCGCGTTGACATCGACTGTCCGTATGTCAGCCGCGTCGCCGCCGCGCTCGGATGCGCGTCGGCGGCTGCGCACCCCCGAGGAGTACCGATGCAACTTTCATCGACCGCCCGGCGTATCGCGGTCGGGGCCCTCGTCGTGGTCACCGCCGCCCTGGGCCTGATCGCGCTCGAACGGCCCCAGCCGGCCGCCGCGCACGGATCGCTCACCGACCCGCCGTCCCGCAACTACGGCTGCTGGGCCCGCTGGGGCTCCGACTTCCAGAACCCGCACATGGCCGACACCGACCCGATGTGCGCCCAGGCCTGGCAGGCCAACCCCAACACGATGTGGAACTGGAACGGCCTCTACCGCGAGGGCGTCGCCGGCAACCACCAGGCCGCGATCCCCGACGGGCAGCTGTGCAGCGGCGGCCGTACCCAGAACGGCTTCTACGCCTCCCTGGACACGGTCGGGCCGTGGATCGCCGCCACGAAGCCGAACAAGTTCACGCTCACGCTTACCGACCAGGCCCAGCACGGCGCGGACTACCTGCTCATCTACATCACCAAGCAGGGCTTCGACCCGGCCACGCAGCCGCTGACCTGGAACAGCCTGGAGCTCCTCCAGCGCACCGCCCGGTATGCGCCCGCCCCGCAGTACCAGGCCGAGGTCGACGCCGGCACCCGCACCGGCCGGCACGTCATCTACACCATCTGGCAGGCCAGTCACCTGGACCAGTCGTACTACCTGTGCAGCGACGTGATCTTCACCGGCCAGGGCGGGAGCACGGGCTCGCCGACGCCGTCGGCGTCCGCGTCCCGGTCGCCGTCGGCCAGCGCGTCGCCGTCGCGGTCGGTGAGCTCGTCGCCGTCGCGGTCGGCGAGCACCTCGCCGTCCAACCCGGGCTCGCCGGGGCCGGGCGGCTGCTCGGCGTCGTACGCGAAGACGTCGGAGTGGGCCGGCGGCTTCGGGGCCAACGTGACGGTCACCGCCGGCTCGGCGGGGATCAGCTCCTGGACGGTGAAGATGACCTTCGCCAACGGCCAGACCGTGAGCAGCTACTGGAACGCGACGCTGACATCGAGCGGCTCCACGGTCACCGCGGTGAACGCCGGCTACAACGGCCGGCTGAGCGCGGGGCAGAGCACGAGCTTCGGGTTCAACGGTACCTGGAACGGCACGAACAACGCGCCGGCGCTTACCTGCTCCGCGCAGTAGGTCAGCGGATCCAGTGGTCGTACGGGTGACGGCCGGGACGGAAGCCTGACGCCTCCGCGAGGGCGGCGGCGCCGGCGAACCCGGCCGCCACCGCGTCGGGCCGGTGCGCGTCGCTGCCGAAGCTCACGGCGGCGCCGCCGGCCTCGCGCCACCAGCGCAGCAGGGTCGGCTCCAGGGTGCGGCGGGTGTTGACCTCCAGGGCGCGGGACTGCCCGGCGAGGGTCTTGAGCACCTGCCGCACCTCGTCCTCGTGGTCCTCGATGCGGAACACGTATCCGGCGGGCACGTACCGCACCGGGTAGTCCAGGTGCGTCAGCGTCGAGAAGTCGCCGAACGCCTCAAGCATCCGCACGGTCTCGGCGAAGTAGTCGCGCAGCACCTCGCGGACGGGCCGGGTCGCGTACTCGTCCTCGACGAGCCGGTCCAGCCCGTCCACGCGTACCGAGTGCAGCGAGCCGATCACCCGCTCGAACGGCGCGCGGGCGAGCAGCGCGGCGGCCGGCCCGGCGAACCAGTGCGGCTCGCCGAGCTCGACGCCGGTGATGATGCGCAGCTCGGGGTACTTCGCACGGCACCGGTCGATCGCCGCGAGGTACCCGTCGACGTCCAGGGGCGGCGGCGCCAGGTGCGTGGCGTCGGCCATGTGCGGGGTCCACCGCTCGGGCACCCGGTCCGCCTCGACCGTCCACGACACGAAGTCGGTGTGCTCGGTGAACGCGATGGCGGGCAGCCCGAGCTCCACCGCCCGCGCGCACGAGCCCTCCATGTCGCCGGTCCGGGTGTCCCAGGAGAACTCGGAGTGGGTATGCAGATCGGCGGGCAGGCTCACGCCGTCACCTCCGCTTCGCTCCGGTGCCGGCGCTACAGAACTGTGCCCATGGTGAGCGGCCCCTCCGCCCAGTCTGGCTCGATGTCGCTTCGCGGAGATCGACCCAGACCGGGCGCCGTTTCGCTCCGGACCGCTCACGTGCCCAGCTTACGGGCGGGCCAGGATCTCGCCGTGCAGCACCGACAGCCAGCCGTCCGGGTCGCCGGCCCACTGCCGCCAGCCCGCGGAGAGCCGGTCGAGCTCCTCCTGCGGTACCCCCGCCGCCAGTGCCTGCCGGGCCATCGCCGACTGCCGGACGCGGTCGGCCCACATGCCGCCCCACCACGAGCGGTCCTGGTCGTCGGCGAAGCACCAGGTGCTCGACGTGGCGGTCACGTCGGCGAACCCGGCCTCGCGGGCCCAGGCCAGCAGCCGCCGCCCGGCGTCGGGCTCGCCGCCGTTGGCGCGGGCCATCCGCTGGTACAGGGCCATCCAGTCGTCGAGCTCGGGCAGCTGCGGGTACCACGCGAACGCCTTGTAGTCGCTGTCGCGCACGGCCACATAGCCGCCGGGCTTGCACACGCGGCGCATCTCGCGCAGCGCCAGTACGGGGTCGGCCACGTGCTGCAGCACCTGGTGGGCGTGCACCACGCAGAACGTGTCGTCGGGGAACGGCAGCGCGTGCACGTCGCCCAGCACCACCTCGGCGTTGTCCACCCCGGCGAGCCCCTCCCGGGCCACCGCGACGGCCTCCTCGGTGACCTCCAGCGCGGTGACCCGCGCGACGCGCCCGGCGAGGTCCCGCGTGATGGTGGCCGGACCGGCGCCCACGTCGAGCACGTACATCTTGTCGAGGAGGACCGGCAGCAGGTAGGCGGCGGAGTTCTCGGCGGTGCGCCAGCGGTGGGAGCGCAGCACCGACTCGTGGTGCCCGTGGGTGTACACGTTGGAAGGCATGTCCCAGAGGTTAGTATTTGCTTCCCATAATTCGGAACCATCTTCCCAATATATGATCTGCGGGATGACCGGATCGGTCCGGTGGGAGTCCGGGACGGGCCTGGCGGGCCCGGCCCGGGAGGCGCACGATCGAGGCCATGCGAAGTGCTTTGCTCGTCATCGACATCCAGGAGTCCTTCCGGCAGCGGCCCAGCTGGGCGGCCGTGTCGAACCCGGACATCGCGGCCACCGTGGCCCCGCTCATCGCCGACGCCCGGGAGCGCGGCGACCTCGTCGTGTGGGTCCTGCACAGCGAGCCGGGCACCGGCGGCGTGTTCGACCCCGCGGCCGGCCACGACTTCATCCGCCACCTCGACGGCCTCGAGCCCGTCGCCGGCGAGCCCCAGCTCGTCAAGACCAGCGCGAACGCGTTCACCACGACCGGCCTGCAGCAGCTGCTCACCGCCGAGGGCATCCGGCACCTGATCGTCACCGGTATCCAGACCGAGCAGTGCTGCGAGACCACCACCCGCGTCGCCGGCGACCTCGGCTACGACGTCACCTTCGTCACCGAGGCGACCGCCACCTTCCCGATCGCCCACCGCGACGAGCGCGGCCGCCCCTACGAGGAGATCCTCGCCAGCCCGCGCACGCTGTCGACCGCGGACGTCATCGCACGCACCGAATATGCTCTGGCCGGCCGCTTCGCCACCATCGCCACCGTCAAGGAGGTCCTCGCCCGGTGAGGATCGTCTTCCTGCTCGTGCCGCAGGTGCACCTGCTCGACCTGGCCGGCCCCGCACAGGTGTTCTCCACCGTGCGCGACCTCGGCCTCGGCTACGAGCTGCACTACGTGGCCGAGCGGGAGGAGGTACCCACCGCGCAGGGTCTCCCGCTGCGCGCCCGGACCCGGTGGCCGGAGCTGGGCCGCGACGACCTCGTGCTGGTCCCGGGCTGGCGCGGGGCCGAGTTCGGCCGCAACGGCCTGCTGACCGGATCGACCCGCGCCCGGATCGCCCGCCACCACGCCGACGGCGGAACGGTCGCGAGCGTCTGCGCCGGCGCCGACGCGCTCGGCCAGGCCGGCCTGCTCGACGGGCGCCGCTGCACCACCCACCACGGGCTGCAGGAGCACCTCGCGGAGCGCTACCCGCGGGCCCGCGTGGTGCGCGACGTGCTCTACGTCGTCGACGAGCGGGTCGTCACCTCGGCCGGCATCGCCAGCGGCATCGACCTGGCACTGCACCTGGTGGCGACCCGCCACGGCCCGGCGGTGGCGGCCCAGGTGGCCCGCGAGATGGTCGTCTACGCCCGCCGCAACGGCGACGCGCCCCAGCACAGCGCGATGCTGCGCCACCGCGACCACGTGAGCGACGTGGTCCACCGGGCGCAGGACGTCATCGACGACCGCTTCACCGAGCGCCTGCCGCTGCGCGACCTCGCCGCCGCGGCCGGGGTGAGCGAGCGGACCCTGACCCGCGCGTTCGGCGACGCGACCGGGCTGACCCCGCTGCGGTACCAGCAGCTGCTGCGCCTCGAGCGCGCCGAGCACCTGATCGGCCACGGCGCGACGGTCGACGCCGCGGCCCGCTCGGCCGGCTTCGAGGACGCGCGCATGCTGCGGCGGCTGAGAGCAAGAACGGCCGCCGGGAGCCCCGGCGGCCGTTCCCTCGAGCGGAGTACTACGGGTTGATCGTCAGCGTGAACGTGCTCGTCGTGTTCCTGATGTTCTCGGCGTTGTCCGAGAACGTCAGGTGGTTGAACGTGACCGACCCGCGCGCCGGGCCCTGCCCGGGCTCGGGCAGCTCGTTCGCCCAGATGCCGATCCCGGACTTCGCGTCGAACGCGTCACCACTGCGCTTCGCGCCGCTGATGGTGATGTTCGTGAAGATGGTGTCCGTGAACGTGAACTCGGGCGTGTTCGGGTCCTTGTACTTCGTCTGGAACATGATGCCGGAGTACGTCGGGTCCACGATGTCCACATCGGACACCCGGACCCCGCGGAACTCCTTCGAGGCCGAGAACGCCCAGATCGCGCCGAACGCCTGCTGACCCCAGAAGTGCCCGCCGTCGCGCACGAGCGACACGTTCTGGATCGTCGTGGGCTGCGTGCCGAAGCCGACGAACGGGTAGCCGAAGTCCAGCGAGCTGATCGTGATGCCCGAGTACGTCAGCATGTCCGCGATGTACATGTTGCGGAACGTGTTGCTGTACCCGCCGTAGACCGCGAAGCCGGCCGCGCGCCAGGTGAGGGTCGCGGACAGGTTCTCCCACAGGTTGTCGTGGTTGCCCACCGAGCCGCCGCTGTCGATCGCGGAGAACAGCGCGAACGAGTCGTCACCCGTGCTGCGGGCGTCGATGTTGTTCAGGTGGGTGTTCGTCGTGTCGTTCGTGAAGTTGATGCCGTCGGCGAAGGTGTCCCGGATGCGGCTGTTGGAGATGTTGATGCCGCTGTTGTGCACGCCCCAGTACATGCAGACGGTGTGCTCCACCCAGACGTTGTCGATCGTCAGGTTCTGGTTGTCCTTCAGCTCGCCCCATACCTTGCCGGGGCCGTCGATGCGCTCGACGTAGTTGCCGAAGAAGGCCAGGTTCTTGAACGTGGAGCCGTTCGCCGAGGTCTGGACCCGGAAGCCCGCATCGGTGTTCTGCTGGTCCTGCGGCGTGGTGAACTTCGTGTACCACGGCCCGGCCCCGACGACCTGGATCGCCTTGCTGTTGATGTCGAACTTCCCGGTGGTGACGTAGGTGCCCGCCGGGAGGTAGACGCCGACCGCCGTGCTGCTCTGCGTCGCCGTGTTGAAGGCGTTCTGCACGTCCTGCTGGGTGAAGCCGGCCGGGGTGATGTACGTGGCCGGGTTCGGGTTGGCGATCGGGGCGACCTGCTCGGTGTTGATGAAGTCGACCGCGATGTTGCCGCCGTTGGCCGCGTCCTTCTGCAGCTTGATGGTGCTGCCGGCGTTCACGGTGCTGTCGAGCAGGACGTTTGCCTCGTCGTAGATGTGCCGCGGGCCGGTGCCGGGGGAGTTGGTCGGCGACGCCTCGTTGCCGTAGAGCCACGTGTACTTCGACGTCAGCTGGATCGCCTTGGCGAAGGAGCCGTTGACGTACACGTTTACCGACGACGTGGTGCCGTCCGGGATCGAGAACCGCACGACCACCGTGTTGGTGCTCTGCCGCGTGGTCCACTGCACGGACGACCCGGTCGAGTTCAGCGTCACCGCCTTGCGGCCCGACGCCTCGCCGGCGAGGTCGCCGATGGTGCGGTTCGGCCCGACGACCTGCGCGCCGCCGCCGACCGTGCCGTCCTCGGCCTCGTACATGTCATAGGGCATGTTCGCGCCCCGCCCGACGAACAGCGGGTTGTCGCTGGTGTTGTTGGCCTGCTTGACCGCCAGCTCGTTGGTGTCGTTGGCGAGCACGGTGTGCACCGTGTACTTGCCGTTGACCGCGGTCCACGTGCCCTGGCTGACGACCGGGGAACTGGCGCCGGCGGCGAGCGTCCCGGTGTACGACCCGGTCAGCGTCTTCACCGTGGCCCCGGTGGCGTCCTTGAGCGTCAGCGTGACCCCGTGCGCACCCGAGCCGCTGGCCTGGGTGCCCTGGTTCTTGATCACGACGGTGAAGGTGACCGTGTTGCCCGCCGACGGGTTCGACGGCGACCAGGCCACCGGGGCGGCGACGAGGTCCGAGGACTGCACCGGCTGCACCACGAGGTTCGAGCCGCTGGTGAACGAGTTGTTGGTCTCGTCGGTCTCGATGACCGTGTTGCCCTCGTCGACCTTCGCGCTCACCGTGTACGTGCCCGCGGTGCGCGGCCCGATGTTCGCGGTGAACGTGCCCTGCGCACCGGCGGCGAGACCGGTCACGGTCGCGGTGCCGGCCAGGACGGTGCCCTGGGCGGTACCGAGGTAGAAGTTGACGTTCGTCGCGCCGGAGGCGGCCGAGCCGTTGTTCTTCACCGTGGCGGTCAGGTTCACCGAGTCCGTCTCGATGGGCGCGGCCGGCGACTGGCTGATGCCGGTGATCTGCAGGTCCGGGTTGGGGGCCGGGGTACCGAAGACCTGGAACTCCGCGACCTGGCCCGACGGGGCGCCGGTGTTGGAGTTGAACTGCAGCCGGACGTCGGCGACCCGGGCGCTGACGGTGATGTCGACCGAGTTGCCGCTCGCCGGGTTCCAGGTGTAGTTGGCCGCCGACACCAGGCTGGTGTACGTCGACGAGCCCTGGTCACGGCCGAGGACCTGGACGTTCTGGGTCCGCGTGCCCCACGCCGAGCTCGGGTCGAGCTTCAGCGTGATCTTGCTGATGTCGTGGTTGGCGCCGAGCTTCACGGTGAGCGTCGCCGGGTAGCCGGCCGCGCCCTCCCAGTAGGTGGTGACGCTGTTGTCGTTGGCGTTGGCCGGCACGAACGTGAAGACCGAGCCGCTGGCCTCCATCGTCTTGCCCAGCGCCACGTTGGTCCCCGGCGGCGGGGTGCCGGTGCCGGTGCGGGTGACCGTGTTGCTGGCCGCGGAGGCGTTGCCGGCGGCGTCGCGGGCCTTCACGTAGTAGCTGACGGTCGCGGTGTCGGGCTGGCTGTCCGTGTAGGTCAGCACGTTGCCGGCGACCGACCCGCGCAGCGAGTTGTTCGCGTACACGTCGTAGCCGGCGATGGAGCCGCTGTTGTCGGTCGACGCGGTCCAGGTGAGGTTGATCTGGCCGCTGCCCGGCTGGGTGTAGGCGAGGCTCCCGGGCGCGGTCGGCGCCTGGGTGTCCGGAGTGGTACCCGTGCGGGTCACCGTGTTCGAGTTGGCCGACTGGTTGCCGGCGGCGTCGCGGGCCTTCACGTAGTAGCTCACGGTCGCGCTGTCGGGCTGGCTGTCCGTGTACGTCAGCACGTTGCCGGCGACGCTGGTGCGCAGCGCGCCGTTGGCGTACACGTCGTAGCCGGCGATGGAGCCGCTGTCGTCCGTCGACGCGTTCCAGGTCAGCTTGATCAGGCCGCTGCCCGGGATCGTGTACGCGAGGCTCCCCGGGGCGGTCGGCGCCTGGGTGTCACCGGTCGTCGGCCCGTACACCTCCAGCTCGGACAGCTGCGCGGCCGCCCAGCCGGTGTTCGCCGAGATGCTGACCCGCACGTACCGGGTCGTCGTCTGGGTGAACGGGATGGTCACCGTGTTCGCGGCGGTGGGCGCGAAGTTGTACGAGTTCGACGCCACGATGTCCGAGAACGTGCTGCCGGTGGTGCTGCCCTGCACGGCGAGGGTCTCGGTGCGCGCGCCCCAGGCGGCGGGCAGCTTCAGCACCACGGAGCTGACCGGCACCGCGGAGCCGAGGTCGACCTGCAGCCACTGCGGCAGGGCGCCGGAGCTCTCCCAGTAGGTGTCCTGGTTGGAGTCGCCGCCGTTGCCGGGCACGTACTGCGCGTTCTGCGTGCTGGCCGTGAACGTCTTGCCCGCGGCCAGGTTGCTGCCGGCGGTGGACACGCCGTAGATCTCGAACTCGGAGACCTGGGCGGCGGGCCAGCCCGTGTTGGCCGAGAAGTTCAGCCGCACGTACCGCGTCGTCGTGGCGTTGAAGCCGATCGTGACCGTGTTCTGGCTCGCGGGGTTGAAGATGTACCCGGCCGAGCCGACGATCGTGGAGAAGCTGGTCCCGTCGTTGCTGCCGGTCACCGTCAGCGTCTCGGTGCGCGTCGCCCAGGCGGCGTCGTTGGGCAGCTTCAGCTTGATCTGGTCGATGCTCTTGGCGCTGCCCAGGTCGATCTGGGCCCACTGCGGCCAGGAGTTGTTGGCGCTCTCCCAGTAGGTGCCCTGGTTGCCGTCGTTGATGTTGCCGATGCCGTTCTGGCCGTTGGTGCTGCTGGAGGTGGCGGGCCGGCCACTGGCGAGATTGGGGCCACCGGCGGCCTGCGCCGGCAGCGTCTGCGCCGTCACGGCGACAAGGGTGGCCACGGCGAACGCCGCGAGCACCCTCCGCGTCACGAGCCTTCTGCTCATCGGGATCCTTCGTCGTCTCAATGCGTCCGAACGGGGTGTGTTCAGTGCGGTGGCGGCGCGCTGGGCGGAACGGGCGCTTCCCGCGGGCGGGATTGGCGGTGCGCTGTCGGCGGTCCGGGTGCGGCGGCGGCCACAGAGGTTCAGTCGGTCGGGACGTGCTTCGTTCAGGGTGTGTGGATGCGCAGCACGGCAACCCTCTCCGTAGGCGGGGTGGTGGGACGGTCGCATCGGGTTGGCGGTGCCGGCTGCGATCGAGTTGCGGAGAGTAGCGTAAGTCTGACGAGCGCTTGTAGGAATCTTGCACTACGTTGCGCCAAATGTTGCAGACAAGCTACCGGCAAGTCAACGGTTCTTCGGTTGTGTGCCATCCCGTGTGATTGACGCGTTGGAATATGCGCGGCTGGTTGCCCCTGTCCCGCCGAGTTTCGAAACGTGCCTGATTCGTTGCCCGTAGGTCTGGTGCAGCCGGGATGTTTCGTGGTTGATTCGTCGGACGGACCGACGAATGAGCCGCATCGATGCGGTGGCTCCCGGTCGCCGCGGCCCCTCGGCAAGGCCGCCGCACCGGACCCACGAGCACCGCGCCGCTGAGGCCACACGCGACGGACGCCCGCGAACCACGCGGCGCATCCGGCCGCCGGTCCGCCATGTCCGTAGTCACTGAGTGGGCGCGTCCCGGCCGCCTCGGCCCGCACGCGCCGCGGCCGCAGGGGTGAGAACGATGGTGAGCAAGGAACGCGCGGGCGCCGGATCCGCGGAGGAGCCCACCGACCAGCTGGCCCTGCGCCGCACCAACCTGACCAGGACCCTGCGCCACATCCGCACGAACGGCCCGCGCTCGCGGGCCGCGATCGCGGCCGCGACGGGCCTGCACAAGGCGACCGTGTCGAGCCTGGTGGACGAGCTGCTGACCCGGCGCCTGGTCCGCGAGATCGGCGCCGAGCACTCGGGCACGGCCGGCCGGCCCGGGCGCGGCATCGCCCTGAGCCCCGACGTCGGCGCGATCGGCATCGAGATCAACGTGGACTACCTGGCCGTCCACGGCGCCGACCTGACCGGCCGCACGGTGATCGAGAAGCGCGTGAGCTTCGACGCCATGCACCGCGACGTGGAGCGCTGCCTCGAGGACCTGACCGAGGCGGCGCGCCGTTCCGTGGCCGAACTGGTGCGCCGGGGCGTGACGCCGGTGGGTCTGACGGTGGCGGTACCAGGCCTGGTCGACGTCGCTCGCGGCGTGGTCGTCCTGGCCCCGAACCTGGGCTGGCGCGACGTCCCGGTGGCGACGAGGCTGGCGCACGGCCTGGCCCCGGGCCTCTGGATCGGCGTGGACAACGACGCGAACCTGGCCGCCCTGGCCGAGTACACCTGGGGCGTGGCGGCCGGCACCGACGACCTGGTCTACCTGACGGGCGAGGTCGGCGTGGGCGGCGGCGTGATCGTGAACGGCCGCCTGCTGCGCGGCGCCGACGGCTTCTCGGGCGAGGTGGGCCACCTGCCGGTGGAGCCGGGCGGCGCACCCTGCGGTTGTGGCCGGATCGGTTGCTGGGAGACCAAGGTGGGCCTGGCCCAGCTCGTCCGCAAGGCCACCCCGGACGCCGCCTACGGCCTGGAGGACGGCCCGATCCCGGACCCCCAGGAGCGCATCGCGGAGATCAGCCACCGCCTGCAGCGGGGCGACGAGGCCGCGACGGAGGCCGTGGAGGAGGTGGGCCGCTGGCTCGGCCACGGCGGCGCCATCCTGGTGAACCTCTTCAACCCGCGCGTCATCGTCCTGGGCGGCTACTTCGCCGAGCTCGCCGACCACCTGATCCCGTCGGCCCAGGCCAACCTGGCGAGGCTGGCCGTGGCCTCGACCGCCGCGAGATGCAACTTCGTGGCGTCGCATCTGGGGTTCACGGCCGCCGCGCGCGGCGGAGCGGGCGTGGTGGTGGAGCGGATGATCGAGGACCCGACGGCGGTGGCGCTGGGCACCCGGCCCCAGCCGGACCACGCGCAGCGCCCCCTGCTCCTGGCCGGCCCGTAGACCGCGCGCCGCGACGTCAGCGGGCCGCCAGCGGGATCGAGATGTCCGCGGAGCGGGTGGGGCCGGGCCGGATGCTGACCCGCACCGGCCCCGACGCCGACCTCGCGTGCTGGACCGCCCATGCGGCCAGGGCCTCCATCACCAGCCAGGCCTCGGGGTCGGTCTCGGCCGTGGGCCGGTGGACGTACGCCTCCTCGTGCTCCGGCTCGGTGCGCAGCCCGAGGTCGGGGAAGCGCGCGGCCACCCGCTCGGCGTCGCCGGGCCGGAGCGGGCGGCACCACTCGACCGGGCCGTCGCTGTCGGCCGTCACCAGGCCGTGGTAGATCACGAACGGGGCCTCGAGCTCGTTCGCGGGGCGGGGCACGCCGGCCTCGCGCATGCGGGTGACGAGCAGGTCGCGGCCCACGAGGACGAGCTCCTCCGGGGTCACGTGCCGGCGCAGGGTCAGCAGCCGCCGCTCGGGTACGGTGCGCACCCGCACGTCGAAGCGCGGCGCCGCGCGGCCCTCGAGCTCGTCGACCAGGTACCCGGCCAGCACCCGGCGGCCGTGGTGCTCGAACTCGGCGCGGGCCCAGTGCTCCGCGACCCGGCGCGCCGCCCGCGCCGGCTCGGCGTCGGCCATCGCGGCCACCTCGGGCAGGGGCACGCCGAGCTGGCGCAGGGCCACGATGAGCCGGGCGCGGGCGGCCTGGTCCGGGCCGTACCAGCGGTAGCCGGAGTGGGCGTCGACCCGCTCCGGGCGCAGCAGGCCCATCTCGTCGTAGAGGCGCAGGGCCCGCTGGGACAGGCCGGTTCGCCGCGCGAAGTCCCCGATGCTGAGCAGCTCCACGCCTCCCACGATCCACCCTCACGCCGGGTGAGGGTCAACCGCCTTCGGCTTCTCGAACCGCAGGCGCTGGGTCAGCGCGACGCACCCGAGGACCAGAACGGCGGCGGCCACCGCGACCGGCGGGACGTGCTCGTGCAGCAGCCACGCCGACCACGCGAGGGTGAGCACCGGCTGGGCCAGCTGGACCTGCCCGACGCGCGCCACGCCGCCGCGGGCGAGGCCGGCGTACCACGCGAAGAACCCCAGGAACATCGAGATCACGGTGAGGTACCCGAAGCCGGCCCACCCGGCGGCCGGGGCGTGCGGCGGGTGGCGCAGCGCGGCGACGGCGGTGATGGCGACCGTGGCCGGCAGGGCGAGCACGAGTGCCCAGCAGATCGTGCGGGCGCCGCCGAGCTCGCGGGCCAGGGCGCCGCCCTCCGCGTACCCGAGGCCGCACAGCGCGATCGCGGCGAGCAGGAACAGGTCCGCGGGGCCGAGCGCGCCCGAGACGGCGCCGCTGAGGGCCAGGAAGACGAGCACGGCGAGCAGGCCGGCCGCGCCCGCGAGCCAGAACGCCGGTGTCGGGCGCTCCCGGGCGCGCAGCACCGCGAGGCCGGCGGTCACGGCGGGCAGCAGGGCGACGACGACGGCGCCGTGCGCGGCCGTGCTCGTCTGCAGGGCCAGCGACGTGAACATCGGGAAGCCGGCCACGACGCCGAGCGCGACGACGGCGAGGCGGCGCCACTGGGCCGCGGTCGGGCGGGGGGCGCGCACGGCCGCGAGGTACGCCACGGCCAGCAGGCCCGCGCCGACGGCCCGGCCGAACGCGACGAACCACGGGTCGAGGTGCTCGACGGCGACCCGGGTGGCCGGCAGCGACATGCTGAACGCGAGGACGCCCAGCGCGCCGAGGGTGGCCCCCGTTATCGCGTCCGAGCGAGTAACGCTATCCTTGCTTCTCATGAATGACGATAACGCAGCCGGTCGCGTTATCCAAGATCTCCGGGCCGTGGCGGGCGCCGCGGCGCCGGGGACACGGCTGCCGACCGTGCGGGAGCTCACCGCCCGGCACCAGGCGTCGCCGATCACCGTCACCCGGGCGATCCGGGCCCTCGCGGCCGAGGGCGTGCTCGACACGCAGCCGGGGCGGGGCACGTTCGTCGCCGCGCGCGCCGCGGCCAAGCCCGCGTCCGACCTGTCGTGGCAGTCGATCGCGCTCGGGCCGCGGCCGGCCGGCGAGGACGCGCTGCAGGCGCTGCTGGCCGTGCCGCGGCCCGGGGCGATCGCGCTGTCCAGCGGGTACCTCGACGAGGACCTGCAGCCCCTCGGCGCCCTCGGCGCCGCGCTCGTGCGGGCGGCCCGGCAGCCGGCGAGCTGGCAGCGCGGGCCGGTCGAGGGGCGGGAGGACCTGCGCGCCTGGTTCGCGCGGGCCGCCGGCGGGGCCCTGCGCGCCGAGGACCTCGTCATCTGCCCGGGCGGGCAGGCGGCGCTGTCGACCGCGTTCCGCGCCCTGGCCGCGCCGGGCGACACGGTACTGGTGGAGTCGCCCACGTACCTCGGCGCGCTCGCCGCCGCCCGCGCCGCCGGGCTGCGCGTCGTGCCGGTGCCGGCCGACGACGCCGGGGTGCGCCCCGACCTGCTCGCCGCCGCGCTGCGCCGCACCGGCGCCCGGCTGTTCTACTGCCAGCCGCTGTTCGCCAACCCGCACGGCGCCACGCTCGTGCCCGGCCGCCGCGCGGCGGTGCTCGCCGAGATGCGCGCCGCGGGCGCGTTCCTGCTCGAGGACGACTACGCGCGCGACCTCGCCATCGACGCCGACCCCCCGCCGCCGCTGGTCGCCGACGACCGGGACGGCCATGTGGTGTACCTGCGCTCGCTCACGAAGTCGGCCGCGCCGGGGCTCCGGGTGGCCGCGATCGGCGCCCGGGGCCCGGCCGGCGCCCGGCTGCGCGCCGCGCGCGTGCTCGACGACTTCTTCGTCACGGGCCCCCTGCAGCAGGCCGCCCTCGACTTCGTGACCTCACCGGCGTGGCCGCGACACCTTCGCGCACTGCGGGCGGCCCTGCGCACGCGCCGCGACGCCCTCCTCGACGCGGTCCGGCGTCACCTGCCGGCGTTGGATCCGCCATCGGTACCGCGGGGAGGCCTCCACGCCTGGCTCCGCCTGCCCGACGGCACCGACGACGTCGCGGTGACGACGGCCGCGGCCGCGCTGCACGTGGTCGTCTTCCCGGGCCGGCCGTGGTACGCCGCCGAGCCGGACGCGCCGCACCTGCGCCTCACCTTCGCCGCCGCCCCGCCGGCCCTGCTCGACGAGGGCGTGCACCGGCTCGCTCAGGCGCTGCGCTCCACGGCGTGATACCGGGCGATCTCGGCGTACACCCGCTCCTTGTCCGGGACGATGTCGCGCAGGCCGACCGCCACGCCGGTGCCGTTGAACGCGCGCCACAGCTTCGGGTCGTCGCCGAGCCCGTAGGCGCCGGGGTGGTCCGGCGCGGTGCCCGGCCGGACGGTGACCATGAGGATCTCGTGCCGCCGCCAGGGCCGCCGGCGGACCTGCCCGACGATCTCCCACGGCAGGAAGACGTCGACGGCGTCGATCCAGAGCCCGTCCGCCTGGACGGTCATGATCCGGCCGAGCCCCGCGGCCGCGCGCAGCCGCTTCAGGGCCCCGCCGACCAGCAGCAGCGAGCCGAACATGAACCCGAGCAGCCCGGCGACGGCCCCGGGCACGAGCGCGGCGAGCAGGTCGTCGAGCTGGTGCGCGATGAGGCTCATCTGCACGCCGAACAGCGCCGCCAGCAGCGCGTACCCGACGGCCATGACGGTGACCATCCGGCGGTACCGCCGCCGGCGCGGCCCGGCATCCGCGCGTACGACAAACACGCGTGGCATTGTGCCCTACGGCCGCACGCCCGGCGGCCGGCGCTCAGGCGGACTTGGGCGGGGCCCAGCCGCTCGTGCCGGTCGGGGTGCTCAGGATCTCCAGGAGGCCGAGCAGGCTCAGGACGCGGCGGATGCCCGGGCTGGGGTTGACGATCCACAGGTCGCTGTTGTTCGTGACGGCGTGGGCGCGCGCGCTGACGAGCTTGCCGATGCCTGTCGAGTCGATGAAGGTCACCAGGCTCAGGTCCACCTCGACGGCGCGGGCGCGGACGTCGTCCACCGCGCGGAAGAGCACCGAGCGCAGTTCGCCCACGTTCTCCAGGGTGACCTCGCCGGCGACGCGGACCCGCAGCGCCTGGTTGGGCAGCGGCTCGACGGTGACGTTGAATTCGGGGAACACGGCGAAACGATCGGCGGGACTCATCGGGCTCAACACCTTCCAACATCTGAGCCGCTCTCACGATACGGGCATTCGCCCGCCGCGTCACCCCGGACCATCACGAAGGGCTATTCGTTCAGTACCGAACGACATCGGGATCGGCGGCCACGCGCAGGCCCCGCAGCTCGTACGCGCTGATGTCCGGCTTCATCGCCACCCGCGGCGGGCTCGTCATGCGCAGGCCCGGCAGCGCGAACAGGCGGGTGAGGAAGATGTCGGACTCCTGGATGGCGACGTGCGCGCCGGGGCAGCGGTGCGGGCCGTCGCCGAAGGAGAGCACGGCCGGCGCCACGCCGGTCGCGACCGGGCGGGCCGGGCAGACGGCGCCCGGGTCCGGGCCGACCGCCCCGGGGTCGAGGTTCGCGGCGTGCACGGCGACGTCGACGAGCGCGCCGGCCGGGATCGTCGCGGTGGTGTCGCCGTCGGGCACGGTGATCTCGGCCGTGGTGCGGCGCTTCAGGTTGCCGACGACCGGCTCCAGGCGCAGCAGCTCGTGCAGGATGGCGATGCGGTCGGGTTCGAGGCTTTCGCGGTACCGAAGCCGCAGCTCTTCGTTCGTGAAGAGGTGCCAGGCGGCCAGATTGATGAACTCCCGGGTGGTGACCATGCCCGCGGCCGCGAACGTGATCACCTCGCCCAGGATCTCGCCGTCGCGGCAGCCCTCGTCGAGCAGGTGCGAGATCAGGTCGTCGCGGCGCTCCCGGCGGCGCGGGCGGATCGCGGGGCGCACGTCCTTGAGGTAGATGCCGAGGAACTGCACGTTCTGGCGCAGGAACCAGCGCAGGCCGGTCAGGCTCGTGAGCCCCGGGCGGCCGAACTTCTCCGGGAAGAAGCGCTCGAGGCGCCCGTCGATGCCGGGGCGGCTCTCGGTCAGGCCGATCACCGCGGCGGCCACGTCGATGGCGAGCCGGAAGCTCAGCGTGGACAGCTCGGCCTCGCCGTCGCGGCGCAGGACGGCCAGCTGCCGCTCGGCGATCTCGACCATGAGCCCGCGATAGTGCTCGTCGACGCGGCGCGGGGTGAAGAACCGGGCGGTTTGGCGACGGTACTCCCGGTGCTCGGCCCCGTCCCGGTAGAGCACCGGCCGGCGAATCTTCGGCGGCAGCCTCTCGACCGTCTCGACGCCCAGCCCCGCCTGAACGGTGTCGGCGCTGCGCAGCACCGCCCGCCCGGCGGCGTGCCCGCTGACGTGCCAGACCCCGTCATCGCCCCGCGCGACCGGGCCCGTGCCCCCGGCATCGCCGCGATCGACCTTGCGTGACGAATGCATCGACATACTGTAAAGCCTGTCCCTCTACGGTGGGATGGGCTCGTACGCGTGTTCGAACTCCGGTAGACTTGGAGCCATGATTGACCTCGCGTACCAGCCCTCGATGTTCGACGTCGCCGGGCCCTCCCTCGGGTCGCTGACCGGGCAGGTCACCCGCCATCACCTGAGCCGGGGCGCGTGGGTCGATCACCTGCCCGGCTGGGTGCTGGGGTCCGACGCCATCCTGCAGACGCTGGTGCACGACGTGGAGTGGCGGGCCGAGCGCCGCAAGATGTACGACGACGTGGTCGACGTGCCGCGCCTGCTGCGGTGGTACCCGGCCGAGGAGACCCTGCCGCACCCGCTGCTGACCGAGGCCCGGCGCCGGCTCACGGCGCACTACGTGGAGGAGCTCGGCGAGCCCTTCATGACCGCGGGCATGTGCCTCTACCGCGACGGCCGCGACAGCGTCGCCTGGCACGGGGACACGATCGGCCGCGGGGCGCGCTTCGACACCATGGTGGCGATCGTGTCGTTCGGGTCGCCGCGGCCGCTGCTGCTGCGGCCGCGCGGGGGCGGGGACAGCGTCCGGTTCCCGCTCGGGCACGGGGATCTGGTGGTGATGGGCGGGTCGTGCCAGCGGACGTGGGAGCACTGCGTGCCGAAGACGGCGCGGGTCGTGGGGCCGCGGGTGTCGGTCCAGTTCCGTCCGGCTGGGGTTGCTTGAGCGTCAACCGCTTCGGATTCAGCTGACTCCCACCCCCGTCCGACGCTGGCCGGGCCCGCGCACCCGCCCGCCACGGCCGGCATCACTTCCGGCTGAGCCGCTTGAAGAGCGTCCCGGCCGCGTCGATGACCGCGTAGTGCTGGTAGTGCAGCGGTTCTACGTTGACGACGACCGGCTCCGCGGACCCCCAGTAGCCGAGCAGACGCCACTGGGGCCGCTGAAAGCTCCGCCAGGCCACCCCGTACCACAGGCGTTCGCGGCGATCATTTCGCTCGTCGAAGATGCGGAGGGCCCACGCCTGCGTGACCGCCCGATTCCGCGCCACGACCTGCGATGGCCGCAGGCCGCGGTCGAGCAGGACCTGAGGGTCGTCGAGGTCGAGGATCGACAGGTCGTCGGGGAGCCGCAGCGTCGCGAGTGCTTTCCGGCTGCCCGGAAGCCGCTTCTCGGTGAACATCGTGTCCGGCCACGTCTGACGGTTGCCGAAGACCTCGCCGATCGCGCCGCACGGGTCGTACGAGAGGTACCAGACGGAGTACGAGGCCGGATTGTCCAGTCGGCCGCCACCGCGTCCGGGGTGCAGGTACGACGGGTGACCCGGCTGGCCCGGCGCCGCCGAGGGCAGGTGGGGAAACACCCGATAGACGAGCATCAGGCGAAGACCCCCTCGGCCTCGGCCTCCAACGCCACCAGCACTTCGTCCGGCCCCGACTGCAGCAGCACGTCGATCGGACGGGCCCCGCCGAGGTGGTCGTTGACCGAGCGGAGCCAGGACGCGATCACCGTTTCGTCCCAGACGTCGGCGGCCGCGTCGATCACGCTCCTCACGTCGTCCACGCGCCGCGCCACGACGGGATCGACGGGCTCGCCGACGGCCGCCGGGTCCGAGAGCCCCAGCGCTTGAGCCGCCGCCCGTGGCCCGCCGGCCGCCTGCACGAAGATGGCCGGCACGACCACGTCACCGAGCTTGAGACCGGGCGCGCGGATGAGGGCCGGCGCCCCACCGCCGCCTTTCATGATCAGCGCCGGCCGTTGCGGCACGCCGGCTCTGGCGAGGACGGCCGTGGCGTGCTCGTAGACCTCGGCAACGTCGATGACGCCGTCGCCGTCGAGGTCGGCGCCTCCCTTCAAGGCGCCGATCAGCGCCGAGGTGAAGAGCGAGCCCGTCGCGCCGCGGTGAGCCGGCTCCATGTCCGTCGCGGACGTGATGACCGCTCGCTGCCGGTATGCGTCGAGCGGAGGAGGGCTGCCACCGCCGGCGGCCGCCGTCAGCATGTGGATCGATTCGAACGCCCGACCGGCATAGCAGCAGTCGAGGACGATGACGGAGATCGAGGCCCGGCTCGCATCGAGGAGATCGCCCAGCCGCCGGGCCGGGAAGGCCGTCCGTTCCAGATCATCGGCCGTGGAGTCCGCGGCGGCGAGGTACAGCTCCGACGAGGCCGAGACGAGTCCGTGACCGGCGAAGTAGAAGAGGAGCACGTCGCCGAGCTCGGCGGCTCGGAACGTGCCCTCGACGGCGGATCGCAGCTCCTCGACGGGCGGATCGATGGCCTCTGTGGCCGTGAACCCGCCCAGAGCCGGGTCGGTCAAGACCGCACGGAGCTCCTCGACTTGACGGGCGACGCCCGGCAGCGGGGGAAGGCTCTCGTACGTGGAGATTCCGATGAGGACAGCCGTTCGCCCCGTCACAACACCTCCAGCCGAGCGTTCTCAGCAAGATCAGAGTCTTGCTCATATTGAGCATAACTTATCGGAATTCGGCCGTCGAGACCTGCTCACTCCGGCGGGGGGCCGTAGTCGGAACCTGGCTGCTGTTCAAGTCGCCGGATCGGCGGATGTGACTGCCGAACGGTCGCTCGGCGCTGCGCGGCCACGCCTGTGCTGACCGTGAGTCCGCCCAGGTCGTGCGGTGACCCCGCTGGAGTGACATATGCGGTGACCCCGCTGGAGTGACAATGGGGGCGTGCGCATCGCCTTTGCCGCTGATGACAGCAACGCCACCACCGAGGCCGTCCTCGCCCACCTCGCCGAGGCCGGGCACGAAATCCTGCGCATTGATGAGCTGCCCTGGCCCGATCTCGGGGCCGGTGTGGGCCGGGCCGTGGCGGCTGGATCGGCCGAGTTCGGGGTCGTCATGTGCTGGACCGGGACCGGCACCGCGATCGCCGCCAACAAGATCCCGGGGGCCCTGGCCGCGGTGGCCTGGGACCCCTGGGTGGCGCGCGGCGCGCGTCTGTGGAACGACGCCAACGTGCTCGCGATGAGTCTCAAGCGGCTCGCGCCGGACGTTGCCGTCGAGGTGCTGCGCGCGTTCCTGGAGACGCCGGAGCCCGATCCGGACGAGGCCGCCAGCATCGCCCGGTTGAAGGGCTTGGACAAGAATCGGTAACGCACGCAACCGAATCGGCGCTCGGCGTCGGCGTTGACGGTGACCAATCCGTTATGTGGTAAGGGAGTCGCGAACGCAACCGGGGTGATGAGCCCGAGGTCTTTGCACAGTGAACGGCGACGCACATCGCCGTCCACGCGACGCAGCCACCAAACATCGTGCGACCCACCCGGTGGGCGTGGTGCATGCCCACGCCCTGGACACAGTGGACCATCCACTGTGGACCACCTGACTGGGCGATGCGCGCTGCCCGCGTGCGGAAACCCCGAATCCGCGGCCCCACAACCGCGGCACCCGGAAAGGCCTGCTCGTGAACGTGACACATGCCGATATGAGGAGACGCGTGCTGGTGGCCGGAGCGGCCGCCGCGACGCTCGTGCTGTCCGCCTGCGGAGGCGCTTCCAGCAGCGACAATAGCAGCAAGGACAATGGTCAGAAAGCGTCGTCGGGCTACAACGCGGCCGTCACCGGGGTGGTGAACCCGTCCGGCAAGAAGGGCGGGACGCTCAAGCTCACCATCCACGACAACCCGGACTCGCTCGACCCGCAGATCGCGTACTACGCGAGCGAGTGGAACCTGATGAAGGGCTTCTACGTCCGCACGCTGCTGGCCAACGACGCGAAGCCGGGCGCCGACGGGCTCAAGCTCGTGCCGGACCTGGCCACCGAGGTACCCACGCCGGAGGACGGCGGCAAGAAGTACACCTTCCACATCAAGCCCGGCGTCAAGTTCGAGGACGGCTCGCCGATCACCTCGAAGGACATCAAGTACGGCATCGAGCGCGTCTTCGCGCTGGAGGTCGTCAACGCCGGCCCGAAGTACCTCGTGGACCTTCTCGACCAGGGCCAGAAGTACCCGGGCGCGTACAAGGACACCGACCCGGACAAGCTCGGCCTGCGGTCGGTGCAGACGCCCGACGACAACACGATCGTGTTCACCCTGGCCAAGGCGAACTCCGACTTCCTGTACCACATGCAGATGCCGGTCTCGAGCCCCGTGCAGAAGGCCAAGGACACCGGCACCCAGTACGCCAACCACCCGCAGTCCACGGGCCCGTACAAGTTCGAGTCCTACGACCCGGGCAAGAAGCTCACGATGGTCCGCAACGACCAGTGGGACCAGAAGACCGACCCGGTGCGCAAGGCGCTGCCGGACCGCGTCGAGGTGACGTACGGCACCGCGGTCGAGGAGATCGACAACCAGCTGCTGGCCGAGGAGGTCGACCTCGACATCGCCCAGACCGGCGTGCAGCCCGGCTCGCAGCCGAAGATCCTGCTCAACCCGGAGAAGAAGAAGAACGCCGACGCGCCGGTGACCGGCTTCATCCGGTACGTCGCGATCAGCACCAAGGTCGCGCCGTTCGACAACGTCCACTGCCGCAAGGCCGTGCAGTACGCGCTGGACAAGACGGCGATGCAGACCGCCCGCGGCGGCGCCGAGGCCGGCGGTGACATCGCCACCAACATGCTGCCGCCGACGATCAACGGCCACGACGACGCCGACGACCTGTTCAACACCAAGTCCGGCAAGCCGCAGGTCGACAAGGCCAAGGAGGAACTGGCCGCGTGCGGGCACCCGAACGGCTTCGACACCGTCATCGCCACCCGCAACACGGGCAAGGAGATGAAGACGGCCGAGGCGTTGCAGCAGTCGATGTCCGCGATCGGCATCAACGCCCGGATCGACCCGCAGGACGCGGCGCTGTACTTCCGCTCGATCATCGGCTCGCCGAGCAACGTGCACAACAAGGGCTACGGCCTGATGCTCGCGGGCTGGGGCGCGGACTACCCGTCGCCGGCCGGTTTCCTGCAGGTCATCGTCGACAGCCGGGCCATCTCCGAGTCGGGCAACAACAACTACGCCGAGCTCAGCGACCCGTCGATCGACGCGCTCATCGACCAGGCGGCGGCCGAGCCCGACCAGCAGAAGAACGCCGAGCTGTGGAAGCAGATCAACAAGAAGGTCTCGGAGTCCGCGGCGTACATGCCGTTCACCTACGACAAGGCGCTGAACTACCGCAACCCGCGGCTGACGAACGTCTACGTGACCCAGTACTACGGTCAGGTCGACTTCGGTAACCTCGGCGTCTCGTGACGCGTCCCGTGAAGCGTCCCGTGAAGCGTCCCGTGACACGTCCCGGGAAGCGTCTCGTGACGCGTCTCATGAGCTGACCGCTGCATGCAGTGCCCGGGTTGACGAGGGACTTCCCGGGCACGCGGTCACACGGCCGGCCGCTCTCCTCCTTGGGCGGCCGGCCATCGCCGCACGGGTGACGCCGTCTCAGTACGCCACGTTGACCCGACGGTGGATCCAGCCCGGCTCCGCCAGCGCCCGCAGCATCGCGTCGGCCACGTCGGCGCGCGACAGCAACCGTCCACCCCGGACGTTCACGTCGAGCACGGTCCGGTACGGCCGGTTCGGCCCGTCGGTCAGCCGCGGCGGCGCGATGAGCGTCCAGTCGAGCCCGCTGTCGCGCAGCACCCCCTCGGCGACGGTGAGGTCCGTGAACCCCTCGCGGAAGATGCGGTGCACCAGCGGCTTGGCGACGTACCGCATGACGACCCCGTCGCCCGAGTCGGCCACCCGCCCCGCGGCGTCGACGCTGATGATCCGCCGCACGCCCGTCGCCCGCATGGCGGCCGCCTCGGCCCGGGCCCCGTCGGCCTGTACCGTGCTGCGCGCGCCCGGGTCGCCCACGCGGCGCGCCTTCATCTCCGCGGGCCGGATGCCGAGCGCGGAGAGCACCGCGTCCCGCCCGGCCACCGCGGCCGCGAGCGCCTCGGCGTCGTCCAGGTCCGCCACCACCACGTCGCAGCCGAGGTCGGCCGGGCGCCGCGCGACGGCGGTCATCTCGTGCCCGCGCTCCTGTCCGAGCCGGATGAGCTGCCGGCCGATCCCGCCGGTCGCCCCGAAGACGGTCAGCTTCATGAGAGACTTCCCCCTGTGGTTAGTAAGTACTCACTAACCCCTACAATGGCATGGGTTCGGGAAATTCGGAAGGGGCACCGGTGGCGACGACGCGTGACGTGATCCTCGACGCGGCCGCGCGGGTGCTGCGCGAGCGCGGGCTGGCCAACGCCACCACCAAGGAGCTGGCGCGCGCGGCGGGCTTCTCCGAGGCGACGCTGTACAAGCACTTCCGGGACAAGCTCGAGCTCATGCTCGCCGTGCTGCACGAGCGCGGCCCGCAGTTCATCCCGATGCTCATGACGCTGCCCGCGCGGGCCGGCTCGGCGCCGGTCCGCGACATCCTGACCGAGCTCGCGGCCGTGTGCATCACGTTCTACCGCGACGGCTTCCCGATGTTCGCCTCGATCTTCTCCGACCCGCAGATCCTGGCCGCCCACCGCGACAACCTGCGCGCGCGCAACCTGGGGCCGCACCGGGCGAACGAGGGCCTGGCCGCGTACCTGCGCGCCGAGCAGTCTCTGGGCAACATCGCCGCCGACGCGGACCCCGACGCCCTCGCCGGGCTCGTGCTCGGCGCGTGCTTCCAGCACGCCTTCATCACGTTCTTCGCGCCCGACCCGGTGGCCGACGACAAGGCCGCGGCCGCCTTCGTGGCCGGCCTGCGGCTCTGACCGCGCGAAGCTAACCCGCCGCGGGCGAGCGCGTCCGGCGCCGCGCGGGGCACGGTGGGCACATGACGGTGAAGGACCTGGCGACGCTGACCCCGAGCGGATACCCGGCGGTCTCCCTGCTCATGCCGACCCACCGCACCGCGCCGGCCAACCAGCAGGACCCGATCCGCCTGCGCAACCTGCTCGCCGAGGCACGCCGCCGGCTGGACAGCGACGAGACGGTGCCGCGGGAGGTCGCCTCGCAGGTGTACGACGAGATCGCGACCGCCGCCGAACGGGTCGACCTGCGGCACGCCGGCGACGGGCTCGCGGTGTTCGCCTCGCCGGGCCAGGTGCACGTGCGCGTCCTCGACAGCCCGGTCCACGAGCGGGTCGTCATCGCCGACACGTTCGAGGTCCGCGACGTCGTCGCCGACGCGGCCCGGCGGCACCGGTACTGGGCGCTCGTGCTCTCCGAGCAGCCGACCCGCCTGTGGAGCGGCGACGGCCCCGAGCTCGTCGAGGTGACCACGAACGGCTTCCCGTTCACGCACGAGGGCATGGGCATGCCGCGCGACTACGGCCAGGAGCCCAGCAAGCACGAGATGGAGCGGCACCGCCAGTTCTTCCGCGACATCGCCGGCGCCCTCGCCGCGATCGACCGCCTCGACACCCGGCCCCTCTTCGTCCTCGGCGTCGACCGCTACCTGCCGTACCTCGCCGCCGAGTGGCCGCGCCCGTTCGCCGGCACGGTGCTGGGCAACTACGACCACGCGGGCGCGCACGAGGTGTACGAGCTGCTGGCCCCCCGCCTCGCCGCGTACACGGCGATGGAGCAGGTCGCCGCGCTGGAGTCGCTGGACGCGGCGCGCGGCGCGAACCGCTTCGCGGCCGGACTGGCCGAGTGCTGGTCGCTGGCCCACCAGGGCCGGGGCGCGCACCTGCTGGTCGAGGAGGGCTACCACAGCCCGGCCTGGGTCCACGACGACCACCTGCACCCGCCGGACCAGGAGCCGCACCAGGACGCGCCCGGCGTGCTCCTGGACGACGCGGTCGACGACATCGTCGAGTCGGTCGCCCGCCAGAGCGGCGAGGTCACCTTCGTGGGCGACGACAGCCTCGCGAGCGACGGGCGGATCGCGTTGATCGTCCGGTACTGACGCCGATCCTTTAATATTTGGACACCGACCATCGGGCGGTCCTCGAAGCCTTCGGGCGGAGGGGGCCGCTCATCCGTGTCCGGTCACATGGCGCGGTAGGTGCGCACCGAGGTCAGGTGGGTACCGTCCGAGGTGAAGACCCACGCGAGCAGGGATTCGCCCGCCCGCCCGACCGCAACGTGACCCGTGATCGAGTCCAGTTCGAAGCGCAGCGCCGGCCGGGCCGCGCGGATGCGGGTCACCGACTCGGCGACCTGCTCCGGCGTCGTCACCTCGGGATGGTTGTAGTCGGTCCAGGCGGGGGAAAGGACGTCGGAGGCGGCGGAGGTATCGCCGGAGTTCCACATCGCGAAGTACCGCTCGATCAGGGATTCCACGGCGTCATTCTCGCCCGGGCCATCCCCGGGCGTTACCGCGGGCGTGAGTTCAGTCACCAGCCGTTGGCTGATCTTGCGGAGTGTGCAAGTTTTGGCCAGGGAAGCGAGGTGGTTGTATGGGGCGCGCTGAACCAATCGGCTGGGAAGCCCACCGCCGGGCCGTGCGGGCCCTCGAGGACTCGTACGCCGCCATCCCGCCGGGTGAGACCGTTCGCCTGGCGAAGAAGACGTCGAACCTGTTCCGGCCGCGCGACACCGTGCACCACGGGCTCGACGTGAGCGGCCTCGGGGGCGTGATCGAGGTCGATCCGCAGGGGCGTACGGCCGAGGTGCAGGGCATGTGCACGTACGAGGACCTCGTCGACGCGACCCTGCCGCACGGGCTGATGCCGTTCGTCGTACCCCAGCTGCGCACCATCACACTCGGCGGGGCGGTGACCGGGCTCGGCATCGAGGCGACCTCGTTCCGCCACGGGCTGCCGCACGAGTCGGTGCTGGAGCTGGACATTCTCACCGGGGCCGGCGAGGTGCTCACCGCGCGGCCCGACAACGAGCACGCCGAGCTCTTCGCGGCGTTCCCGAACTCGCTGGGCAGCCTCGGGTACGCCACCCGCCTGCGCATCGAGCTGATGCCGATCGCCGCCGCGGTCGCCACCCGCAACCTGCGCTTCGACGACGTCGACGAGCTGCTCGCGGCCGTCGGCGAGGTCATGAAGACGGGGGAGCACGACGGCATCGCGGTCGACGTCATGGACGGCGTGGTCTTCCGGCCGGGCGAGTCCTACCTGGTGCTGGGCCACTTCACCGACGAGCCGGGCCCGACCGGCGACTACACCGGGCAGGACATCTACTACCAGTCGCTGCGGGCCAAGGGCGCCGACCGCCTCTCCGCCTACGACTACCTGTGGCGCTGGGACACCGACTGGTTCTGGTGCTCGGCCGCGTTCGGCGCGCAGATCCCCGCCGTGCGCCGGCTGTGGCCCCGGCAGTACCGCCGCTCCGACGTGTACCACCGCATCGTGCGCTGGGAGAACCGTTACGGCGTCGTCGCCCGCATCGACCGGTGGCGGGGCCGGCCCGACCGCGAACGGGTCGTGCAGGACGTCGAGCTGCCCCTGGAGCGCACGGGCGAGTTCCTGCGGTGGTTCGCCGAGGCGGTACCGATGGCGCCGCTCTGGCTCTGTCCCTTGCGCCTGCGCGAGCGGGAGTGGCCGCTCTACCCGATGCACGCCGGGCAGGCGTACGTGAACGTCGGCTTCTGGGGCACCGTGCCGGTCGAGCCCGGCCGCGCCGACGGCGACGTGAACCGCCTCATCGAGGACAAGGTCTTCGAGCTCGGCGGCCACAAGTCCCTCTACTCCGATGCCTACTACGACCGGGAGACCTTCGACCGGCTCTACGGCGGCCTCGCGTACCGCGCCGCCAAGGACCGCTACGACCCCGATCATCGACTGACCGACCTCTACGACAAGGTTGTGGGGCGCAGATGACCAGCACCTACCGTTCGACGAACACCCAAGGATCGGTACCCGGCCAGCCCCGCCGCCGGCCCCCGGTACCCAAGGTCGCCGACATCGTCCGGGCCGTGACGGCCGGCGAGCCGGCGGTCCGCATCACCGCCTACGACGGCAGCGCGGTCGGCCCCGAGGACGCCGTCATCGGCCTGCACGTCGCCTCCGAGCGGGGCCTGTCCTACCTGCTCACCGCGCCCGGCGACCTCGGCATGGCGCGCGCGTACGTCACCGGCGACCTCGAGGTCCGCGGCGCCCACCCCGGCGACCCGTACCCGGCGCTGCGGGAGCTGGCGACCGGCCTGCAGCTGCGGATGCCGCCCGCCGCCGAGGTACTGCGCCTGGTGCGCGGCCTGGGCTGGGAGCGCCTGCGCCCGCCGCCGCCCCCGCCGCAGGAGGCGACCCCGGGGTGGAAGCGCACCCTGGCCGGGCTCGGCCTGCGCCACGCCAAGGGCCGCGACGCCGAGGCGATCCACCACCACTACGACGTCTCGAACCGCTTCTACGAGATGGTGCTCGGGCCGTCGATGACGTACACCTGCGCCTGCTACCGCTCGGAGTCCGACACGCTGGAGCAGGCCCAGTCGAACAAGTACGACCTGGTCGCCGGCAAGCTCGCGCTCAAGCCCGGCCAGCGCCTGCTCGACGTCGGCTGCGGCTGGGGCGGGATGGTGCGCCACGCGGCGCGCGAGTACGGCGTGCGCGCCCTCGGCGTCACGCTCTCGCGCGAGCAGGCCGGGTGGGCGCAGGCGGCGATCGAGCGCGAGGGCCTCGGCCACCTCGCCGAGGTGCGCTTCCTGGACTACCGCGACGCGCCGCTGGAGCACTTCGACGCGGTCAGCTCGATCGGCCTCACCGAGCACATCGGGGTGCGCAACTACCCGCGGTACTTCGGGGCCCTGCGCGACCGCCTCAAGCCGGGCGGCCGCCTGCTCAACCACTGCATCACGCGCTCGGACAACCGCGCCTCGCACAAGCCCGGCGCCTTCATCGACCGCTACGTGTTCCCCGACGGCGAGCTGGCCTCGCCGGGGCGCCTCGTCAGCGCCGTGCACGACGCGGCCTTCGAGGTGCAGCACGAGGAGAACCTGCGGCTGCACTACGCGCTCACGCTCGCCGGCTGGAACCGCAACCTGGTCGAGCAGTGGGACGCCTGTGTGGAGGAGGTCGGGCTCGGCACCGCGCGGGTCTGGGGCCTCTACATGGCCGGTTCGCGGCTCGCGTTCGAGCGCAACGAGATCCAGCTGCACCAGATCCTGGCCACCAAAACGACAAAGGACGGGGTCTCGTCGTACCCGTTGCGCCCCGACTGGACGGCTTAGTACGACTTTGCACGGTTATGGCCGATAAGCACGGGCTTATCGGCCATAACGGTATTTAGTCGTGTGTCAACTCCGTAGGACATGAGTGGATTTATCCGGCCATGTCCCGTCGGCTCTCGGCTTTCTCCCAGGTAGAATCCAGTTTGGTGGCAGCCGCAGCGTGCAATCTGGACATCATGAGTGACCAGGACCGCCAGTGGAGCACTTCGGAGCCCGCCGAGACGCCCGGCTCCGCCTCGACGCCGGAGGAGCCCGCCAGCCCGCGCCCGCCCCAGGCATCCTGGCCCCCACCGTCCTCGGCCGCCCCGTCCCCGGCGCCGCCGTTCGAAGCCCCGGCCTCGGGCGCCCCCTTCGAAGCGCCGACCCCGTCCTCGGCCCCGCCCGCCGGAGTGCCGACCCCGGCCTCGGCCCCGCCGGCCTGGATGACGCCCGGCCAGCCGGGCGCCCCGCGCGCCGAGGCGTTCCCCGCGTCCGCCCCGCCGGCCGCGAACTACCCGGGCTCGGCCCCGCCCGCGGCTAGCTACCCGGCCTCGGCCCCGCCCGCCGCCATGGCCTCCGCCCCGCCCGGCCCCGTGCCGTACGCGAACGGCGCCGCCCCGGTCGCCTACGGCACGCCGCAGCCGCCCGCCTTCGCTCCGCTCGGGGGCGGCGCGACGGTGCCGCAGCCGGCCGCACCGGCCCCGGGCTCGCCCTGGAGCCGCCCCGGCCTGAACGGCCACCCGCACCCGGGCGGCCCCACGACCCAGCAGTTCCCGCCGGCCGGCCCGGCCACGGGCACCTTCGCCACCACGCCGATCTCGACGGGCGCGCCCTACGGCTCCGGCCCGGGCGGCTACCCGCAGGCCGGCCACCCGTACGGCCCGCCGCCCGGCTACCCGCCGGGCCAGCCCGCGTACGGCCAGCCGGTGCCCCAGCGCGGCGGCCGGGTGCCGCTGCTCGCCGTCGGCGCCGTCGTGCTCGCGCTGGTGTCGGCGTTCGGCGGCGGCCTGGTCGCCAACCGGCTCGCCGGCGACAAGCCGGCCGCCTCACCGTCCGTGGTGAGCCAGAACCCGGCCCCGAACCTCGACCGGTCCTCGGTCGGCGGGGTCGCCGAGGCCGTGCTGCCCAGCGTGGTCGACATCAGCACCGGCGAGGCCGAGGGCTCCGGCATCATCATGACCGCCGACGGCCAGGTCATCACCAACAACCACGTGGTGGCCGGGGCCAAGCAGCTGCAGGTCACGTTCAGCACGGGCAAGACCGCCGCGGCGAGCGTGGTCGGCACCGACCCGGCCGGCGACGTCGCCGTGATCAAGATCCAGGGCGTCTCCGGGCTCACGCCGGCCAAGTTCGGCGACAGCGACGCGCTGCGCGTCGGCGACACCGTGCTCGCGGTCGGCTCCCCGCTCGGCCTGCAGGGCTCCGTGACGGCCGGGATCGTGAGCGCGCTGCACCGTACGATCGAGGGCGAGCAGGGCGGCAAGTCCATCGCGGACGCCATCCAGACCGACGCCGCCATCAACCCCGGCAACTCCGGCGGGGCCCTGGTCAACCTGCGCGGCGAGGTCGTCGGGATCAACACCGCGATCGCCACCGCCGGGGAGAACGGCGGCAACATCGGCGTCGGGTTCGCCATCTCCGCCAACCGCGCCCGGGCGGCCGCGGACCAGCTCGCCAAGGGCGGGAAGGTCAGCCACCCGTACCTCGGCGTGCAGCTCACCGACGGCGCCGGCGGTGCCCTCATCGGCGGCGTGGTCGCGGGTGGCCCGGCCGACAAGGCGGGCCTCAAGACCGGCGACCTGGTGACGAAGTTCGGCTCGGCGACGGTGACCGACGCGACCTCGCTCATCAACGCCGTACAGGGCGCCAAGGCCGGCGACCAGGTGCGGGTCGCGGTGAAGCGCAACAACGCCGAGCAGACGGTGACCGTCACGCTGGGCGAAGCACCCTAGACCGAAATTCCTTTCGCAGCAGCGGCCCGCGTTCGCCACAACGCGGGCCGCTGCGTCTTTGCAAGAATGGCGGGATGGATGACCAGCGGTACCTCCGGCTGCGCGTGATCGGCGAGAACCTCGACCTGGCCGGCCCGCCGGCGGCGCTGCGGGCGCTCGCCGCGCTCCTGCGCGACGCCGGGCCCGTCGCCGAGGTCGCGATCCGCAACGGGGCCGTGGCCCAGGAGCGCACCGAGGGGCCGCTGGTGATCGAGCTGCGCGGCGCGCCGACGCTGCACCTGCGCGGGGCCGACGACGCGCTCAAGGAGGTCTGGGCCGCGCTGGAGGCCGTCGCCGCCGAGGTGCCCGAGCCGGGGCGGGCCGCGCCGCACCGGCACGTCGAGCCCGCGGACAGCCGGGCCCTGGTGGTGACCGCGGCCGGGGAGCCGGCCGACGAGCTCGGTCTCTAGGGCCTTATGGCCACGGCAGCCGGCGTCGCGTACGACGCCGGGTCCGCCACCGCCTCGTCCGCCGGGTCCGGGCGCCACGACGGCCCGTGGACCAGCCCGGGCTGGACCAGCTCCCAGCCCTCCAGGAGCCCGGCCAGCGCGCCGCGGTCGCGCAGCACCGTCGACGTCCCGGTCCGCGTGTACAGCTCGGCCACCTCGTCCACGTCCCGGTCGCGTGCGACACGACCAGCACGCTGCCCGGGGCGAGCGCCTCGTGGTACGCGTGCAGCTCGGGCGTGTCGGGCAGGAAGTGCAGGACACCGCCCGCACCGCCCGGCCGCCCGGCCGCGGCCAGACCGTGCTGGTCGCCGAGGACGAGCCGGCGCTGCGTGAGGTCACCACGCGGATCCTGCGCCGGGGCGGGTACGCGGTGCTCTCCGCCGCCGGCGGCGTCGCCGCGCTCGAGGTCGCCGCCGGGCACGACGGCCCCATCCACCTGCTGCTCACCGACGTCGTGATGCCCGGCATGCTCGGCCGGGTGCTGGCCGAGCGGCTGCTGCGGCTGCGCCCGGACACGCGGGTGCTGTTCATGTCCGGCTACGCCCAGCCCGTGCTCACCAGCAACGGCATCCTCGACCCGGGCGTGCACCGGCTGGAGAAGCCCTTCACCGGCGCGGACCTCCTCAACGCGGTCGCGGAGCAGCTGCCCGTGAGCGCAATTACACAGGCCCCGTCGGCGGAGGTGTAGCCGGCCGCCGCCGGCGGGTTTGAAAATGGACGTTCATTCATTATTCTTGTACCCATGCGAGGCAGCAGCCGCTCCGCGGAGCACGTGGCGTTCTTCCGCGCCCTCGAACACAGCCGCCGGCACGACCGGCTCTTCGACGACGAGCTGGCGGCGCGGATGCTCCCGCCCCTGCATCGCGCGGTGGTGGCCGCCTCGCGCGTGCCGGCCGTGCACCGCTGGATCGTGCGGTACATCGACACGCACTTCGCCGGCGGCCCGCGCGCCTCGGCGGTGGTGCGCACCCGCCTGATCGACGACCGGGTCGCCGAGGCCGGCGCGCCGCAGCTGGTACTGCTGGGGGCCGGCTTCGACAACCGCGCCCACCGCCTCGCCGTGCCCGTCACGTTCGAGGTCGACCACCCCGCGACCCAGGCCACCAAGCGCCGCCGGGCGCCCGGCGGCAGCACCGTCCGGTTCGTCCCGGTCGACCTCACCCGCGACGCGCTGGCCCCGGCCCTGCTCGCCGCCGGCTTCGACGCGGACGCCCCGGCCGTCGTCGTGTGGGAGGGCGTCACCAACTACCTCACCGCCGAGGCCGTCGACGCGACCCTGCGCGCCCTCGCGGACCTGCTCGGCGCGGGCAGCACCGTCGTGTTCACCTACGTCGACCGGGCCGCTCTCGACGGCACCGGCGGCTTCACCGGCGTCGAGGAGTGGCACGCCGCCGTGCGCCGCGGGGGCGAGCCGTGGACGTTCGGCTTCGATCCGCGGGAGCTTCCGGTGTACCTGGAGCAGCGCGGCCTGCACCTGACCGAGGACCTGTCCACAAGGGACGCCGCCGCGCGCTACCTGGAGCCGCTCGGCCGCGACGAGCCGACGGCCGAGTTCTACCGCATCGCGGTCGCCCGTGCCTAAGGTCGACGACGCCCACTTCGCCGCGCGCCGGCGCCAGATCCTCGACGCCGCCGGGGCCTGCTTCGCGCGGGAGGGCTTCCACCGCACGTCGATGCTGGACATCGTCCGGGAGTCGGGCATCAGTGCCGGGCTCATCTACCGGTACTTCACCGGCAAGGACGACATGATCGCCGCCATCGTCGCCGAGTGGCACGAGCGGCGCACGACGATGCTCGGCGACGACCCGGCCGCGGGCTACCTCGACGTCCTGCGCCGCGTCGGCGACCCCGGCACCCGGGCCGAGCTCCAGCTCGCGGTGCAGGTGTGGGCGGAGACGGTACGAAATCCGGCCGTTCGTGAGATGTCGCGGGCCAACGTCGACCGCCCCGTCGCCGCCGTCGCGCCCGCCCTGGCCGGCCTGACCGACGACCCCGAGTCCCTGGCCCGCGTCTTCATCGCCGTGTACCAGGGTCTGGTCCTACAGACGCTCTGGGACGACGGGCTCGACCACGCGGCCTTCGTCCGGGCGGTCGGGCTGCTGCTGGCGCCGCTGGGGTTTGCGGAGCCAGGGCCCGACGGCGAGCAGTAGCAGCACGAGCGTCAGCGGCACCTTCCACAGTGGACCGACATCGGAGGCCACCCCGGTGGGCCGCTCCTCGGCGGTGTTCGACCAGACCAGGAACGCGTCGCCGATCGGCAGCAGGCCCAGGGCGTACCGTTTCGTGTGCCAGGTGCTGATCGGCACGCCGGCGAGCTCGCCGTACGAGGCCAGCGCCCCGGCGAGCGCGCCGTCGCCGTTGACCCGCGCCGCGCCGATCGTCACGACGGTGGCCGAGAACGAGATGCCGAGCGGCAGCGGCCCGCTGTCGACGTCGGCGACGCCGCCGGTGCCCTTCGGGTACTCCCGCACGGCCGGCCCGAGGTGCAGCGGCCGGTCCACGAACAGGTCGCGGAAGCGCAGGTACTGCTCGCGGGCGAACCCGGCGTCGACGTCGGCCAGGAAGCGCAGGATGACGCTCTGCGAACTGCCCCGCGCCCCCTGCAGCGGCGCGCCCGTGGCCGGGTCGGTCACGTGCGGCAGGAGCCCGGTCGCGGGGTCGAGCCGTTGCCGGACCCGGTCGAGCCACTGCCGCACCGTACCCGCGTACGCGGCCGGGAACAGCCGGTCGTGCCGCGCCAGCGAGGCGATCGCGACCGTCGAGTCGACCGGCCAGGACTGCCCCGGGTACGCCTGCAGGAACGGCGACGAGCTCTGCTCGAACGCCGCCGCGATGTCCCGCGACTCCCGCTCGTACCGCTCGGCCTCGGCGGGGTCCCGCTGCAGGCCGAGCAGCCCGCCCCGCAGCCAGTTGGTCCACCCGGCGTAGAAGACCCCGTAGCGGGGCGCGAGCCCTTCACTGAACGGCGCCGTCCCCTCCGGCCCGTCGAGCCGGGCCAGCGCCCACCGAACCTCGCGCACCGCCTCGCCCTTGTCGGCCGCGCGCCGCCCTTCGTCGACCCAGGCGAGCCCGTAGAGCACGTACGAGAAGAAGTACCCCTCGGGGAACAGCGCCTGCGCACCTTCGCCGGCCCCGCCGTCGAGCGCGGCCCGGAGGTGGGCGAGCTGCCGGTGCGCCCCTTGAACGGGCGCGTGGAAGCGCAGCAACGAACTCACCGCGAACGCCGACAGCAGCGCGGCCAGCAGCACCCGGATGAGCTTGCCCATGGCTCGCGACGGTACCGCACAGGGCCGCGGCATGGTCGGCAGCGGCTGGACGAGCGAGCCGGGACGAGTGTCGATATCAACTCGTTACGCCGCCTCGTGCATCGCCGGTCGTCGTTGTAGCTTATTTTCGGAGCAAGGTCATTCACCGGCGAGAAGCTACATCGGGAGGGGCGGCGGATGAGTATCACGCCCTTGGAGCCCGCTGCGCCCGTTGCGCTCGCCACCCGGTCGCCGGGGCGGATGGCGTGGCGGCGGCTGTGCCGGGACCGGACCGCGCTGGTCAGTGGCGTCGTCTCCGTGCTGCTCATCGTCGTCGGGCTCGCCGCGCCGCTCATCCGGCTCGGCTACGGCATCGGGCCGCAGGACGACTTCAAGGACGATCTCGACCGCTACGGCATGCCGTACGGCGTCGCGGGCGGCATCAGCGGCTCGCACTGGTTCGGGCTCGAGCCCGGCCAGGGCCGGGACCTGTTCATGCAGATGGTCTACGGCATGCGCACGTCGCTGGGCATCGCGTTCGCCGCCGCGCTCATGACGACCGCGGTCGGGGTGCTGCTCGGCATCGTCGCCGGGTACGTCGGCGGGTGGGTCGACGCGGTCATCAACTGGGTCACCGACGTGACCCTGGCGCTGCCCTTCCTCATCTTCACCCTCGCCGTGATCCGGCCGCTGGAGCTGCACTTCTACGGGCCGCGCGAGGCGGTGCCGGGCTGGTTCCGGGTCGTGGTGCTCATCGCGCTGTTCACCGCGTTCGGCTGGACCACGACCGCTCGGCTCGTGCGCGGGCAGGTCATGTCGCTGCGCGAGCGCGAGTTCGTGGAGGCGGCCAAGGCCGGCGGGGCCCGGCTGCCGCGCATCCTGGGCAAGGAGCTGCTGCCCAACCTCGGGGCGCCGATCCTCGTCGCCTTCTCGCTGGCGATCCCGGCGTACATCACCGGCGAGGCCGCCCTGTCGTTCCTCGGCATCGGCATGCTGGAGCCGACGCCGGACTTCGGCCGCACCATCTTCCGCAGCCTGAACTACCTGCAGACCGACCCGGCGTACGTGCTCTTCCCGGGCGTCACCATCTTCGTGCTCGTGCTGGCCTTCAACCTCTTCGGCGACGCGCTGCGCGACGCGCTCGACCCGAAGGCCCAGCGGTAATGGGCACCTTCCTGCTGCGCCGGGTGCTGCTGGGCCTGCTGACGCTGTTCGCGGTAAGCGTCGTGACGTTCCTGATGTTCTTCGCCCTGCCCCGCGACCCGGCCGCCGCGATGTGCCCCAAGAACTGCGACGCGCAGCGGCTGGAGCGGGTGCGCGACGAGCTCGGCCTCAACGACCCGAAGGCGGTGCAGTACCTGCGCTACTTCAAGGGCGTGTTCGCCGGCCGGGACGGCTGCCCGGCGCCCTGCCTGGGGTACAGCTACGTCAACAACGAACCGGTGCGCGACACGTTCACGCGGACCCTCCCGGTGACGCTGAGCATCGTGGTGCCGGCGGCGGTGCTGTGGCTGGCGCTGGGCATCGGCCTCGGCATGCTCTCGGCGCTGCGCCGCGGCACGGTGTTCGACCGGCTGGCGATCGGCTTCTCGCTCTCGGGCGCGTCGATGCAGCTGTACTTCGTCGGCGGCGTCCTGCTCCTGGTGTTCGTGTACTCGCTGAAGGTGCTGCCGTACCCGCGCTACACCCCGCTGCTGGACGATCCGCTGGCCTGGCTCACCGCGCTCGTGCTGCCCTGGTGCACCCTGGCGTTCCTGTTCTCGGCGGTGTACGCCCGGCTGGCCCGCGCCCAGATGCTGGAGACGATGTCCGAGGACTACGTGCGCACCGCCCGCGCGAAGGGCCTGCCGGAGCGGACCGTGGTGCGCCGCCACGTCCTGCGCGCCGCGGTCACCCCGCTCGTCACCGCCGCGGGGCTGGACGTCGGCACCGCGCTCGGCGGCACCGTCATCACCGAGACCACCTTCGGCTTCCGCGGCCTCGGCCGCACCGCCATCGACGCCGTCCGCGACGGCGACCTGCCGACGATCATGGCGACCGTACTGCTGGCCGCCGCGTTCATCATCGTCGCCAACATCGTCGTGGACGCGCTCTACACCCAGATCGATCCGCGAGTCCGGTTGCGTTAAGGGGAGGACCAAGTGCGCAGACCACTTACGGCCGTCGTGCTGCTCACGCTCGTGGCGGGGCTCAGCGCCTGCACGAACAACAAGAAGACCGACGACGACCCGGGCGTCGACAGCAACCGGCAGGCCACCGGGGCCATCGCCACCGACCCGAAGGACTCGCAGGGCCCGGCGGCCGAGGTGCCGGGCGCGGCCAAGGGCGGCACCGTGACCGTCCTGCGCCAGACGAAGATCTCGCACCTGGACCCCCAGCGGGTCTACAGCTTCGTCGGCCTCAACGCCTCGCAGCTCTACGCCCGGCGGCTCACCACCTACAAGGACGACGGCCAGGGGCACGTGACGCTCGTCGGCGACCTCGCGACCACGCCGGGGACGGACGTCAACAAGGACTGCAAGGTCTGGCGGTACACCGTGAAGGACGGGGTGAAGTTCGAGGACGGCTCGGCCATCACCGCGAAGGACATCGCCTACGGCATCGCCCGCTCCTTCGACCTGTCGCTCACCGGCGGCCCGACCTACATCCAGGAGTGGCTCGCCGACTCGCCCCAGTTCGACACCAAGTTCGACTTCAAGAGCAACAAGACCGGGCTCCCGCCGGGGCTGAGCGTCCCCGACGACAAGACGCTGCAGTTCACCTTCGCCAAGCCGCACTGCGACCTGCCCTTCGCCGCGTCCCTGCCGGCGACCGCGCCCGTGCCCGCGGCGAAGGACACCGGCACGCAGTACGACACCAAGCCCGTCTCCTCCGGGCCGTACAAGATCACCAAGAACGAGGCCGGCACCCAGCTCACGATGGAGCGCAACACGGCGTGGGACCCGGCCACCGACCCGGTGCGCCACCAGTACCCGGACTCGTTCGTGTGGTCGTTCGGGCCCGACCTCGTCACCCAGACCAACCGCATCATCGCCGACGGCGGCGCCGACCAGACCGCGGTCTCGTGGAACGGCGTTGACCCGTCGCTGGTGACCAGGGTGATCGGCGACGCCGCGCTCAAGGACCGCATCCTGCAGGCCCCGACGCCGCAGCACTTCACGCTCACCATCAACAACCAGCGGGTGACCGACCTCAAGGTGCGCCAGGCGCTCAACTACGCCATCGACCGCGACGGGCTCGTCAAGACCCTCGGCGGCGCCACCTTCGCCGCGCCGGTCACGACGCTCATGCCACCGGCGACGATCGGCTGGAAGCAGTACGACGCCTACCCCGCCGGCAAGAGCGGCGACCCGGCGAAGGCCAAGGAGCTTCTGGGGGGTGCCGCCAAGGAGCTCGTCCTGGCGTTCTCCGACGACGCCACGTTCCAGGCGGTCAGCACCCAGCTGCGGGGCAACCTGGAGAAGGCCGGGTTCAAGATCACCCTCAAGGCGATCCCGGCCGACTCCTTCCTCGACGAGACCAAGAAGAAGGACAACCCCTGGGACCTGTACATCGGCTCCTGGGGTGCGGACTGGCCCAGCGGCGCGGCGATCCTGCCGGTGCTCTACGACGGGCGGGCGATCAAGGCCGACGGCAGCAACAACGGCGCCTCGTACCTCAACGCGCCCGCGCTCAACGCCGAGTTCGACCGGGTTCTCGCCCTCCCGGTCGAGCAGCAGGGCGCCGAGTGGGCCAAGCTGGACGAGAAGATCATGCGGGAGTACGCGCCGGTGGTCCCGCTCTACGTGCAGGTGATGTTCACGCTGCACGGCTCGAAGGTGCACGGCGTCTTCATCGACAGCATCTTCGGCAGCCCGCAGTTCGCGAACACCTACGTGAAGTGAGCGCATGACCAGCTCCGTCTCGATCTGGGTGGGCCGCCCCGGCGGCCCGCCCCGGCGCAGCCGCGAACCGGACCGCCTCCACGGCGCCGCGAGCACGATGAAGGTGGCCGTGCTCGCGGCGCTGTACCGCGGGGCCGATCTCGACGCGCCCGTGCCGGTCGTCAACGACTTCGCGAGCGCCGCCGACGACGGCTCGCGGTACCGCAACGACCGCTCCTACGACGACGATGACGAGGTCTGGAAGCACCTCGGCGAGCCGGTGCCCGCCCGGTGGCTGGCCCGCCGCATGATCGTGCGCTCGAGCAACCTGGCCACCAACCTGCTCCTGGCGCGCGTGGGACTGCCCGCCGTCGCCGAGGTGTGGTCGCTCGCGGGCGCCACCGGCAGCGTGACCGCGCGCGGCATCGAGGACTACGCGGCCCGCGACGCCGGCCGCGACAACGTCGTCACCGCGGCCGACCTGGCCGCGCTGTTCACCGCCCTGTACCGCGGCGAGCTCGCGGCGCCGGAGTCGTGCGCGGCGATGCTCGACCTGCTCGCCGAGCAGGAGTGGCGCGTGGACCTCGCGGCCGGCGTGCCCGACGGCGTCCGGATCGCCCACAAGAACGGCTGGATGACGGGGGTACGCCACAGCGCCGGCATCGTCTACCCGCCCGACGCCGAACCGTACGTGATCGCCGTCTGCACCACCTCCCGCGGCGTTCCCCCGGACGACTACGACGAGCTGGCCTGCCGCCGGATCGCCGAGATCTCGGCCGACGCCTGGGCGGAGCGGGCCCGATGACCATCGCCCGCGTGCGGACCCACCGGGTCAGCGTGCCCCTGCACACCCCGTTCGTCACCGCCCTGCGCACCGCCACCTCGGTGGAGAGCCTGCTCGTCGAGGTCGTCGACGCCGACGGCCGCGCCGGCTTCGGGGAGGCGCCCCAGGTCTGGAAGGTCACCGGCGAGTCCGTCGCCGGCGCCGAGGCCTGCGTCGAGCAGCTCCTCGGCCCCGCGCTGACCGGCCGCGACCCCGACGACCTCGCCGCGAACCTCCGGGCGGTGCGGGCGGCCGCGGCCGGCAACTTCGCGGCCAAGGCCGCGGCCGACACCGCCCTGCACGACCTCGCCGCCCGCCGCCTCGGCATCCCGCTCGTGCGGCTGCTCGGCGGCGCCCGGCTGCGCGTGCCCACCGACGTCACCCTGCCCGCGGGCGGCCCCGACGAGCTCGGCGTGGCCGCGCGGGCCCGGGTGGCCGAGGGCTTCGCGGTACTCAAGGTCAAGGTGGGCAAGGGCGCCGGCGAGCGCGACCCGGCCGCGGCCGACATCGCCCGCATCGCCCGCATCCGCGCGGAGGCCGGCCCGGACGCCCGCATCCGCCTCGACGCCAACCAGGGCTGGACCCCGCGCGCGGCGGTGCGGGCCATCCGCGGCATGCAGGACGCGGGCCTGGACATCGAGCTGGTCGAGCAGCCCGTCCCGGCCGCCGACCTCGACGGCCTGGCCTGGGTCAGCGCCCGCGTCGACGTGCCGATCCTGGCCGACGAGGCGGTGTTCGGCGTCCGCGACCTGACCGAGGTCATCCGCCGCCGCGCCGCCGACATGGTAAACGTGAAGCTCGCCAAGTGCGGCGGCCTCGGCCCGGCCCGCACCCTGCTCGAGCTGGCCGCCGCGCACGACGTCGGCACGATGGTCGGCTCGATGATGGAGACGGAGGTCGGCGTCGGCGCCGCGGCGAGCCTCGTGGCCGCGCTCGGCACCACGGTCGTCTCCGACCTCGACGCGGCCTGGTTCCTGGGCGCCTCCCCGGTGACCGGCGGGCTGCGCTACGACGGCGCCGAGGTGGTCCTGCCCGACGCACCCGGACTGGGCCTGACCCTGAAGGAGTGACCGTGCTCGTCCGCGTGCCCCTGGCCACGCTGTGGTCGGACCCCGACCTCAATGACACAGGCCACGTCGATGGAGACGCCGTCGGCCGGCGGCGGCTCAGTTTCCCCTCCGACGTCGTGACGCAGGCCCTGCTCGGCGACGAGGCGGTGGTGGACGAGGTCCGCCCGGACGGCTGGGCCCGGGTCCGGCTTCCGGACCAGGGCGACTACCCCGGCTGGCTCCCGATCGCGCAGCTGGCCGACGGGTCCACCGTGGACGGACCGGTCGCCACCGTGGATGCGCTGGCGACGGACCTGCGCGACGAGCCGAACGGCACCCTCGCCATGCCCGGCGTACCGCTCGGCACCCGGCTCGTCGCCGCCGGCCCGGGCCGCGACGGCTGGCTCCCCGTCCGGGTCCCCGGCGCCGCCGAGCCCCGGTGGGTGGCCGCGGCCGACGTCCGTTCGGACCCGGCCGACCCCCTCGCGACCGCGCGGCGGCTGCTCGGCGTCGTGTACGTCTGGGGCGGCCTCTCGCCCGGCGGCATCGACTGCTCCGGCCTGGTCCACCTGGCCTGGCGCCGGGCCGGCGTCCGGCTGCCCCGCGACGCCCACGCCCAGGCGGCCGCGGCCGAGCCCCTCGCGCCGGGCGAGGAGCGCGCCGGCGACCTGTACTTCTTCGCGCAGCCCGGCGCCCGGGTCCACCACGTCGGCATCGTGGTGAACCCGGGCTCCATGCTCCACGCGTGCGGCGACGCCCGGATCGTGGTCGAGGAGCCGCTGCCCCCGTCGCGCGTGGCCACCCTCACGGGCGCGGCGCGCCCTAGGCCTGTTTCATAACTGAGGCGGGGCTGCGGCCGGCCCAGATTCCGCCAGGGCGCACCCCGCGAAAGCCCGGTTACAACACCGGTAGCCGGGCTTCCGCGGGGCACACCCTGACGAAATCTGGACTCGGCCTCGCACCCACCCCAGTTATGCAACAGGCCTAGGTGACGGCACCAGCCACACGTCGTCGAGGTTGACGAACATGAAGCGGTGCCCGAACTGGACCTGCACGTACCGGTTCTGGCCGCGCACGACCGTCCGGTCGCCCGGGGAGGAGCCGTCGAAGGAGACGGCCCGGTAGTACTCGCCCGGCACCACCCCGGATACCGCGTAGCGCTGCCCGGCCGCGAACGTGTACTGCAGCGGGGTGATCGCCTGGTACGGCACGCCCGCCGGGTACGCCGCCGCCTCCGGGTACGCGCGGCCGTACACCGGGATCGTGGTCCGGCCCGGTTTCGGGACCGCGACGAGGCCCGTCGCCCACTTCGCCGTGGGGTGCGCGGGCGGGTTGTAGAACCAGCCGGTCTGCCCGAGGTACCAGATCGCGGTCCAGTCCCCGGAGAGCCCGGCGACGGCGTAGGTCTGGCCCGCCGAGACCCGGGAGCCGTGGTCGGACAGCGCCATCGTCGACGCCGAGCCGTCCGGGTGCAGCCCGGGGTCGTTCAGCAGCGGCGCGTTCGCGTCGGGCGCGGTGTGCAGGACGAGCGCGGAGGCGCCGTGGGAGGAGCAGGGATCGGCGGCGGTACCGTCGCAGCCGGTGAACGCGGGCCGGTTCGCGTCGTAGTCCGGGTCGATGGTGACCAGGCCGGTGCGGGCCGTGCCGGTGCCGCGGAACGGGGCGTGCAGCAGGTCGAAGTAGTGGCTCCAGTCCCAGTAGGGCGCCGGGTCCCAGTGCATGCCCTTCACGGTCGACGGCACGGTGCCGGGGACGTTGTCGTGGCCGACGATGTGGCCGCGGTCGAGCGGGATGTCCAGCCGCGCGGCGAGGTAGCGCACGAGCTTCGCCGAGGAGCGGTACATCGCCTCGGTGTACCAGGCGCCCTCGGCCGCGAACCCCTCGTGCTCGATGCCGACCGATGTCGCGTTGACGTACCAGTTCCCGGCGTGCCAGGCGACGTCCTTGGTCCTCACGTGCTGGGCGACGTGCCCGTCGGCCGAGCGGATGGTGTAGTTCCAGCTGACGTACGCCGGGTCCTGCACCAGCTGGACGGTCCGGTCGTAGTACTCCTCGGTGTCGTGGATGACGATGTACCGCACCTTCTGGCTCGCCGGCCGGTCGCCGAGGTCGTGGTTGCCGTAGTCGCCGCCGCCGAGGTCCGCGTAGGGCGCCGGGATCCACTCGCACGGCAGGTTCGCCGGGCACTCCACGTCGCCCCGCGGCGGCCTCGGCAGCCCGAGCCGGTCGAGCCACGAGGTCTGCGGCTGTACCCCCGCGTGGGCGGTCAGCGTGACGTGCCGCCCGTCGTCGGTGACCCGGTCGGCGCCGTCGCGCAGGGTCGAGTACACCTCGTCCGCGAAGTCCCCGGCCGCGTCGGCGGTATCGGCGCCGCTGTAGCGGGCGACCGCGCCGTACCAGGCCGCCGGGTCGCTGCCGGCCCCGCCGGGCGCGCCGAGGTCGCGCTGGTAGGAGGCCAGCAGCGCGGCGCCGCCCCGGATGTTGTCCCGCGCGTCCGTGCGCAGGCGCGCCTTGTCGATCCCGGTGAGCGCGGCCGCCGCGTCGAGGGTCTGCGCCGCCGGTACCGTGTCGCCCGCCGGCGCGTCCACCGTGGACGGTCGCGCGGTGTCGCCGCGCGCGTCGCCGGCCCCGTCGTGGCGCGCCCGGACGGCGGCCGCGTCGGTGAGGTGCATGGGGCCGAAGCCGCCGCTGGTGCTCGGGGCGCCCTGGTTGGTGTCCCACCGCGACTCCAGGTACGACACGGCGAGGAGCACGTCAGCCGGTACACCTGCGGCGTTTGCGGCATCGGCGTAGTCCTGCTGTCCTTGACTGTCCGCGGCCGCGGCGGCGCCGGGCGCGGTGAGGATCGCGGCGCCGAGCACCGCGACGGTGAGCAGCCGTCTCATGTGGACCTACCAATTCTCCGAGCCGGGCACGCGCGGCAGCGGCTTCCACGGGGGCGTGATGAGGTATGCGACGCCGCCGCTGCCGGAGGCGACCGACCCGTCCGCGCGGTGGCGCTTGGTGCGCAGCCACACCTGCTCGAACTCGGCGCGCGAGTACACGTTGCGCACGGCGTCGTCGGAGGACGAGGCCGGGTCGTTGACGATGACGTCGCCGGTCGCGGTGAACCCGACGACCACGAACAGGTGCCCGGACGTCGAGTAGTTCGCGCCGGTCAGCTCCGAGGCGAGGAACGACTGCGAGGTGACGACCGGGATGCCGGCCGCGATGAACCGCTCCAGCTCGTCGAGCGAGTGCAGCCGGGTCACGATGCCGGACAGCCCGAACGTGGCCGCGTACGCGGTGTTGAACGGCCAGTTCCCGGCGCCCTCGTAGGCGTAGTCGTAGGTCATGCGGGCCGCGTGGTCGACCTGCGGGTCGGCGTAGGACGGGTCGACCCAGGCGAGGTCGGCCGCGCTCGGCCCGTGCCCCCAGTACTCGACGACCATCGCGGTCGAGGTGGGGGAGCACCACGCCTCGCCGCCGCCGTCGTACTGCGGGTACTGTCCGATGTGGATGTTCTGCGAGTAGCGCGGCACCTCGAGCTCCCGGCCCCACGCGATGTGCCCGGCACTCGGCGCGACCGTGAACCGGTCGGGCACGTTGGAGACCATCGCACCGACCTGCGACACCCGTGGGAACGCGTGCGCGCCGGCCTTGCGGAACAGCGTGACGCGCAGGCGGTAGTCGGCGAGCAGCACGCCCTTGGACACGTCGTCGATCGAGAACGTGTCGGTCCAGATCGTGGAGTACGCGTCGCCCTGACCGTTTACCGAGGTGCGCTGGATGTCCTGGTCGCCGGAGGCCCAGCGCCCCATCACGTACCAGGGCGTGGACTCGCCGTTCGTGTACGTGCCGCCCATCTCGACCTGCAGCCACGTGCCGGCGGGCGTCTGGGCGTTCCAGGAGGCGACGAGCTCACTCGCGCCGAACCGGTTCTTCTGCTTGGGCGAGGTCCAGGTGGCGGTCTCCCACTGGTCCTGGGTCCCGCGTTCCCAGTGCGGGAAGGTGCGCCAGCGCTGGAATGAGATCTGCTCGTCGTGGGTGACCGGATGCGCGGCGGCGGGCGCCGCGCTCAGGAATGTCGCAACCAGGGCCAACGCGAGGCCCCCGGCGATACGTGCCATCGCTCCTCCAGGGAAAACCCGAGGCGATTGATTGATGGCACGCTATACCGTGATCGACCCGGATGTCGATACCTTCCAACCAGCTACCGTACTTCGAAGGTTTTTTACCGACCGCGGATCTCGACCAGTGCGGCGTGTACGACGCCGTCCGTCTGCTCCAGGGCCCGGCGGGCTTCGGCCACCGGTGTCTGGGCCAGCAGGGCCACCAGGGCGACCTTCGAGTCGCCGCCGGCCTCGGCCAGCGCGGCCGTGCAGGCCGGCACGGGCAGGCCGGTGGCCTGGGCCAGCATGCGTACCTGGCGGTCGCGCAGCTTGCTGTTGCTGGCCACCATGTCGGTCATGAGGTTGGAGTACGTGCGGCCGAGGCGGACCATGACCGCCGTCGACAGCGCGTTGAGCACCAGCTTCTGCGCGGTCCCGGCCTTCATGCGGGTCGAGCCGGTGATCGCCTCCGGGCCGGTGTCGACCGCGATGTGCACGTCGGCGAGGTCGGCCAGCGGCGCCGCCGGGTTCGCCGAGACCAGTACCGTGCTCGCCCCGGCGGCGCGGGCGGCCCGCAGCGCGCCGGCGACGTACGGGGTGGTGCCGCTCGCGGTCGCGCCCACGGCCACGTCGCCGGGGCCGAGGCCGGCCGCCGCGGCCGCGCCGAGCTCGACGTCGTCCTCGGCGCCCTCGGCCGCGGTGTGCAGCGCGGAGAGGCCGCCCGCGATGTGGGCCACCACGCGCTCGTAGCCGACGCCGAAGGTCGGGTGCAGCTCGGCGGCGTCGAGCACCGCCATGCGGCCCGAGGTGCCGGCGCCGAAGTAGTGCATGCGGCGGCCGGAGCGCAGCGCGGCGACGGCGAGCTCGACGGCCGCGGCGACCTCGGGCAGTACCGCGGCCACCGCCGGCGCGACCTTGCGGTCCTCGGCGTTGATGAGCCTGAGCATGTCGAGCGTGGGCAGCTGGTCGATGTAGACCGTGTGCGGGTTGCGCTCCTCGGTGGGCGAGACGCTCACCAGCGGCCCCGATCCGCCTTGGTCCGCCGGCTTCGCACCGCGTCACGGGTCGCCTCCAGCGCCGTGCGGGTGCGGTCGTAGGTGCGCTGGGCGACGCCGACGAACACGCAGTCGACCACGGTGAGCTGGGCCAGGCGGCTGGCCATCGCGCCCGAGCGGAAGGTGGTCTCCCGCGCGGCGGTGGTCAGCACCAGGTCGGCGACCCGCGTGATCGGGGACTTCGGGAAGTTGGTGAGCGCGACCGTGGTCGCGCCGCGGCGGCCGGCCTCGGCGAAGGCCTCCATGGTGTCCACCGTGGTGCCCGTGTGCGAGATGCCGACCGCGACGTCGCCCTTGCCGAGCAGGGCCGCGCTGGTCAGCGCCAGGTGCAGGTCCGACCAGGCGTAGGTGGTCAGCCCGATGCGGTGCAGCTTCTGCTGGAAGTCCTGGGCCACGAACGCGCTCGCGCCCACGCCGTAGATGTCGACCCGGCGGGCCGCGGCGATCGCGGCGATGACCTTGCCCAGCGCCTCCAGGTCGAGCTGGGCGGCGGTGTCCTCGACGGCCCGGGCGTCGGCGTACGCGATCGTCTTGACCACCTGGCCGAGGTCGTCGGAGCGGCTGATGTCGCTGCCGACCGCCTCCTGGGCCTGGTCGTCCTGCACCCGGCCGGCCTCGGCGGCCAGCTTCAGCCGCAGCTCGGGGTAGCCCGAGACGCCGATCGCGCGGCAGAAGCGGATGACCGTGGTCTCCGAGGTGGCCGCGCGCTTGGCCAGCTCGGTGATCGTCATCTGCGCGGCGGTGGCCGCCTCCTCGATGATGATCCGGCCGACCCGCTGCTCGGCCCGCGACAGCGAGGGCAGGAGCCCGCGGATCTTCACGGCCGTGGAGACCTGGCGAGCTTCGTCCGTCATGTGGAAAAGTTTCCGTTGCCTCGTCGGTTTCGTCAATGGAATGCGGTGTCGCGATGCGGGAGTCCCTGGTCATCGGCGTGGATGCGGGTGCCACGACGACGCGCTGTGCGCTGAGTGACCTCGATGGCAACATCCTCGCCCGGGCGGAGTCGGGCGGGGCGAACCGGAACTCGAGCGGCGCGTCGCCGGCCGAGGCGCTCACGGCCGCGCTGCGCAATCTACTGGATGAGTCCCCGCACGACGCCGGGCGGGTCGGGCTCGGCGTGGTCGGGATCGCGGGCGGCGCCGCGGTGCGGGCCGCGACCCAGGCGGCGGCCGAGGACGCCTGGCGCGCCGCGGGCCCGGGCGGGCGGGTGGTCGCGGTGACCGACCTCGAGGTCGGCTTCGCCGCGGGCTCGCCGTCGCCGGACGGACTGCTGCTGCTCGCCGGCACCGGGGCGGTCGGGGCCGCGTTCGCCGGCGGGCGGCTGACGCACCGCTGCGACGGGTACGGCTGGCTGCTCGGCGACGAGGGCTCGGCGGTCTGGCTCGGCCGCGCGGGCCTGCGCGCCGTGCTGCGCGCGCTCGACGGCCGCGGACCGGCCACCGCGCTGACGGAGGCGCTGAGCGCCCGGCTGGAGGTGCCGGCCGGCGACCCCCAGGCGCTGCTGCGGGCCGCGTTCGACCGCACCCCGGCCGCGCTCGGCGCCCTGGCCCCGGCGGTGAGCGCGCTCGCCGCGGCCGGGGACGCGGTGGCGCTCGGGCTCGCCGAGGAGGCCGCGGCGCATCTGCTGCATACTCTGTCGACGGTTGCCGGGCACGCCCGGAGCTCATCACCGCCGGCCGTCGTTCTCGCGGGGTCCGTCCTGCTGTCGGAGGGCCCGGTGGCCGATCGCGTCGTGGCGGCCGTGCGGGAGCGTTACCGGATCGTGCCCATGGCCGCGTCCTACGGCCCGGCGGGCGCCGTATGGCTGGCGATCACGCAGGTCAAAGGCGATTTTCCGGACGCTGTGGTACACGCGCGGCTGACGCGGTAACAATCTTCCGCCTCTTGCAAGTTTGGAAGGAAACCTTCATTCTCATCGACGGGCGTCCCTTCTGAAGGAGTCGGCGATGAGTCTTGTTTCGCGACGCAGTCTGCTGAGCGCGGGCGCGCTGGCCGCCGCCTCGGCCTCGCTCGGCGCCTGTGCCCTGTCCGGCGGCGACGACGACAAACCGAACAGCACCCCTTCGGGCGCCAAGAACGCGGTCAACCCGCTGGGCGTCAAGGAGGACGCGCCGCTGGAGATCGTCGTCTTCAACGGCGGCTTCGGCGAGGACTACGCCAAGGCGCACGAGGCGATGTACACCGAGAAGTACCCGAAGGCGCAGGTCAAGCACTCGGCGACGCAGCAGATCGGCCAGACCCTGCAGCCCCGGTTCGTCGACGGCAGCCCGCCCGACGTCATCGACAACTCCGGCGCCGGCCAGATCGACTTCAACGGCCTCGTCTCGCAGAACGCGCTCGCCGACCTCGGCCCGCTGCTCGACGCGCCGAGCATCGACGACCCGGCCAAGAAGGTGCGCGACACGCTGCTGCCCGGCTCGCTGCTGCCCGGCACCTACGACGGCAAGACGATGGCGCTCAACTACACCTACACCGTCTACGGGATCTGGTACTCGGCCAAGCTCATGAACGACAAGGGCTGGCAGTACCCGAAGACCTGGGACGAGATGATCGCCCTGTGCAAGACCATCAAGGCGGCCGGCATCTCGCCGTGGACCTATCAGGGCAAGCATCCGCGGTACATGTCGTGGCCGATCCTGTCCGCCGCGGCGAAGATGGCCGGCCAGGACATCCTCGTGGCCATCGACAACCTGGAGCCCAACGCCTGGAAGCACGAGGCGATCCTCGCGGCCGCGGACGCCTACTCGCAACTGGCGGTGGACGGGTACATCATGCCCGGCTCCGAGGGGCTCGACCACATCCAGTCGCAGACCGAGTGGTGCAAGGGCAAGGCCGTGTTCATCTCCTGCGGGTCCTGGCTGGAGAGCGAGCAGAAGGCCGTCACGCCCCCGGACTTCCAGATGACCGTCGCGCCGACGTCGAGCCTGTCCACGTCGGACAAGCTGCCGTTCGAGGCGCTGCGCGGCACGACCGGCGAGCCGTTCATCGTGCCGGCCAAGGCCAGGAACCTGGCCGGCGGGCTGGAGTACCTGCGCATCATGCTGTCCAAGAAGGGCGCCGTCGACTTCACCAACCGGGTCGCGAGCCTCACCTGCGTCGCCGGGCTCGACCAGGGCGTGAATCTGCCGCCCGGGCTGGCGTCGGTCACCAAGGCGCTCAAGGCCTCCGGGGACAAGGGCTTCAACTGGGTGTACAACTCCTACTACCGCAAGCTCGAGCGCGAGCTCGTCGACGCCGCCTGCGGCGCCCTGTTCACCAAGCAGATCAACGCCAAGCAGTTCGTGGAGCAGTGCCAGAAGGGCGCGGACTCCATCGCGAAGGACGACACCATCAAGAAGTACAAGCGGAGCAGCTGAGGATGCGCCACGGTCGGCGCCTGTTCGCCATCACGTTCCTGCTGCCCGCCGTGGCGGTCTACGCGGTCTTCGTCGTCTCGCCGTATCTGCAGGCGTTCCAGGTCTCGACCACGAACTGGCGCGGCCTGAGCCCGAAGTGGGACTACGTCGGCCCCGGCAACTTCCAGCGCCTGCTCTCGGACGAGTACTTCTGGAACGCCCTGAAACACAACGGCATCCTGCTCGCCGTGCTGCCGGTTGCCACCATCGTGCTGGGCCTCTTCTTCGCGTCCATGCTCAACATCCACGGCGTGCGGTTCGGCGCCGTGTACCGCATCGTGTACTTCTTCCCGCAGGTCCTCTCGGTGGCCATCATCGGCGTGCTGTGGCGCGAGATGTACGCCCCCAACGGCGGCCTGGTCAACGGCTTCCTGCGCGCCGTCGGCCTCGACTCGCTGACCCGCACCTGGCTCGGCGACGCCGACGTGGCCTTCTGGGCGGTCCTGTTCGTGATGGTGTGGAGCAACGTCGGCTTCTACGTGGTGCTCTTCGGCGCCGCGATGTCGTCGATCCCGCGCGAGATCTACGAGGCGGCCCTGCTCGACGGCGCGGGCCGGCGTACAACCCTGCTGCGCATCACGGTGCCGCTGCTGTGGGACACGATCCAGGTCGCGTGGGTGTACCTCGCGATCGTCGCCCTGGACGCCTTCGCGCTCGTGCAGATCATCACCAACGGCGGCCCCGAGTTCAGCACGGACGTGGTGGGGCTGCGGCTGTACAACACCGCCTTCGGCGAGTCCAAGTTCGGCTACGCCTCCGCGATCGGCGTCGCAATGTTCTTCGTCACGCTCACGGTCGCGATCGCGTCCCTGCGCCTGACCCGCCGCGAACGCATCGAGTACTGACGTGCGCCTACGCCTCGGCAACGCCTTCTCCCACGTCTTCCTCTTCGGCTGGGCCCTGCTGACCACGTTCCCGCTGCTGTGGGCGGTGGTCTCGTCGTTCAAGAGCGACGACGAGATCCTGTCCGACGCGTGGGGCCTCCCGGCGACGCTGCGCTTCTCGAACTGGACCCGCGCCTGGAACGAGGCCCACATGGGCCGGTACTTCCTCAACAGCACCATCGTCGTGGCCGGCGCCCTGACCCTGACCATGCTCCTGGGCGCGATGGCCGCATACGTGCTGGCCCGCTACGAACTGCGCGGCCTGCGCCTCGTCTACTACGCCTTCGCCGGCGGCATGGTCTTCCCGGTCTTCCTGGCCCTGGTCCCGCTCTTCTTCGTGGTCAAGAACCTGGGCCTGCTGGGCACCCTGCCGGGCCTGATCCTCGTGTACACCGCCTACTCCCTGCCGTTCACGGTCTTCTTCCTGACCGCGTTCTTCCGCACGCTCCCGACCGCCGTGGCCGAGGCGGGCCTGGTCGACGGCTGCTCACACTGGAGCCTGTTCTTCCGCATCATGCTGCCGATGGCGCGGCCGGGCCTGATCAGCGTCGGCATCTTCAACTTCCTGACCCAGTGGAACCAGTACATCTTCCCGATCGTGCTGATGCAGGGCGAGGGGAGCGAGAAACGCTGGGTGCTGGCGCAGGGCCTGACGGCCCTGGCGGTGAACGAGGGCTACGCGGGCGACTTCGGCGGGCTCTTCGCGGGCATGACGATCGCCATGCTGCCGGTACTGCTGCTGTACATGGTCTTCCAGCGCCAGGTCCAGTCCGGCCTGACCGCGGGCCACCTCAAGTAGACCTCACGCCGCGGTGTGCGTGTGCACCCACCAGGCGAGCGGAAGCGCGATCAGCACCACCGCCTGGATCGCGAGCAACGCCGCAACGATGCCCCAGCGGTCGGCCGCCAGGCCGGCTCCCAGAGCAACGAGGGCGTAGAGCACGCTGCCGAGCAAGGCCGCGAGCGAGCCCATCGTGGCGCGTTCCCGGTCGGTGAACCCGCGCTGCAGCAGCGTCTGCTGGGCGACGGTCGATATGCCGTAGGCCGGTGACCCGAGCAGCACGGGCGAGACGACCGTCGGCTTGACCAGCGCAATGAAGTTCACCACGCTGTCGAACAGCTCACCGAGCAGCAGCGTGCGGGCCGCGCCCAACCGGCCGATCACCCGGCCGCTGACGCGGAAGCCGGCGAAGGCCACGCCATGGCCGAAGGTGCGCCAAAGGCCCAGCGCCCAGAGCGGCCACAGCCCGGCCACGAACACGGGCGACAGCCGGGCCGCGCTTTCGCTGCTGTAGCGAAGCGCCGACACCAGCGTCATCCGGCGCAGCACCGGATCACGGCGGATGCCGCGCAGGGCCGAGCCGAGATGCACCAGCGCTCCCGACTCCAGCGGGCCGTGCACCCGTGGTTCCCGGACCCGCAAGGCGACGAGCACGCACAGCACCTGCGGCAGCACCGACAGCACGACCACCGCACGCGGCGACCACGCGCCGGCAACCACGCCGCCGACGGCCGCCGCCAGTGCGAGCGCGATCTGGAACATCGAGCTCACCCGGCCCGAGTGCCGGGGAAACTCATCCTCCCGGCCGGCTTCGAGCAACGTGTCGTAGAGCAGCGACTCGTTGTTGCCGCTCCACAGCGCGGTCGCCAGCCCCTCGAGCACGACTGCCGCCAGGAGGAGGCCGTAGCCCGGAGCGCCGGCGTACCCGAGATGGGCGGTCACCATGACGACGGCGCCGGCGATCATCGTGCCGCGCCGGCCGAGGCGGTCGGAGAGCACTCCGGTGGGCACCTCGAACGCCGCCGACGCCAGCATCTTCACCGCCAGGAGACTGGCGGCAGCGGTATACGAGCCGGTGACCTGCGCGAAGTAGATGACCATGATCGGCCCGTACATGCGGAAATCGCCGCAGAAGTTGAACCAGCCCAGCAGGCGGACATTCCGGCTGACGGTATGCGCGGCGGGTTCCGCGGCGAGCGGGGCAGCGATCAGGCGTTTGCCCAGGATGCGGGCACGGAGCAGGGAAGGACGACGAGCGGACACAGCAGAGCTCCCGGAAGGGCGACTGGGGACGCCAAAAGGCGCCAAGGGCCGGTAACACGTGTCACCTCGCCCGGCGACCGGGATGTGTGCGGACTCTGCTACACGCGCGGCATTACCAGCCGGCTGCGGTCACCAAGGGGCGAACGGAAGCTCGGTCAATCGTCTTGGACATCGAAGCTCCTCAATTGCGCGCGGACGGGTCCGGCATCAGTTTAGTCGACGCCGCAACGACTGACGGCGCTCGGTCTGCTCGACCTGACCGGCGCCGCTGCGAGCCGGGGGGCGGCGGACACCGGCCTCGCGCCAGTTCGGTGCTCGAGCGCCCCGGCGTAGATGTTGAGGGGGTGTGGGTGGAGCGGAGCTCCCCCACCGCGAGCGCAGCGAGCCAGGAAAGCAGTACAGCCTCAGGCGCCGGTCATGATGCGGGCGAGGTTGTCCGGGGCGAAGTACTCCGCGATCGGGGTGCTGCCCTGCATCACGCCGAAGAAGCGGGTCGACTCCGCCTCGCTCGCGGCGATCGTGGCGAACAGCGCGGCCATCTCCGGCGCCGGCGGCTCCATCGACGCCAGCTGGCACGTGAGCTGCAGCGCGGGCCGGAAGCGGCGGTCGCGCTCCTCGGCGTAGGCGGACACCGCCGCGTCGAGGTCGTCCGCCAGTCCCTTGTGGACGGCGTCGGCCAGCAGTTGCGCGGCGACGAAGGCGTCCGTGATGCCCGCGGCCATCACCGGGTCCTTGTGGTAGCCCGCGTCGCCGACCAGGGCCCAGCCCGGGCCGGCCGAGGTGCGGAAGAAGTTCGGCACGTCCGCGGTCGCGTGCATGCGCCCGATCCGGGTGGCCGCCGCGACCCGGGCCGCCACCGCCGGTACCCGCGCCAGGGCTTGCGCATAGCCGGCCTCGACGTCGGTGCGGAAGTCGTGGAACTGCGCGGCCGGGCACGCCACGAACACGCACGTCGCGCCGTCGTTGGTCGGGAAGAGGACCACCGCGCGGTCGCCCAGCTGGTAGATCTCGGCGGCCTCGCGCGGCTGCACGCCCTGGTAGTACGCGTAGTAGCACGCGGTGAGCGACGGCGTGGCGTCGTAGGTCCCGGCGCCGGCCGAGCGGGCCACGACCGAGCGCAGGCCGTCGGCGCCGATGACGATGCTCGCGTGCTCCTCGAAGCCCTCGCCGCGCACGCCGGTCACGCGGCCGGAGGAGTGCAGCAGACCCTCGACGGCCGTGCCCTCGCGCACGACGACGCCGGCCGAACGGGCGGCGTCGAGCAGGATCGCGTCGAGCACGGTGCGGCGCACGCAGTACGGGTGGGCGGCGCCGTCGTCCGCGGGCGGCGGGGCGCTGATGGTGAACGGGCCGAAGTCCATCGAGAAGCGCTGCAGCGGCGGCGCGCCCGCGTTCGCGACCGCGTCGTGCAGGCCCCACCGGCGCAGGTACGCCATCCCCGGCACGTGGATCAGGTGCGTCGACGTGACGTCACTGGGGAAGGTGGCGCGGTCCAGGAGGAGCACCCGCCGCCCGGCCCGGGCGAGCAGCATGGCGGTCGGCGCGCCGGCGACGCGCGCGCCGACCACGATGGCATCGAAGGTCATGGCCGAAACCCTAGCGCCACCAGTGCACGGACTCGACGTACATCGTCTGGGGAAACGCCGTCGCGGGCGGCGGGGGGCCGGGCCAGCGGCCGCCGACGGCCACGTTCAGCAGCAGGAACGCGGGGCGCTCGAACACCCACGCCTGTTTCGCGCCGAGGTCCTCCTGGCGCAGGGTCGCCTGCACCACGCCGTCGACCGACCACTGCAGGACGCCGGGCCACCACTCCAGGCCGTACCGGTGCACGGGGCCGCCGGCCGGTTTCGCGGTGAACGGGCGCTCCCACCCGCGCGCCGAGCCGTCGGGGCCGTGGAACGTGCCGTGGACGACCCCGGGCTCGCCGGCGCCGAGCGACTCCATGAGGTCGACCTCGCCCGCCTGCGGCCAGCCCGCGGTGGCGACGTCCGCGCCGAGCATCCAGAACGCCGGCAGAAGGCCCTTTCCCGGTGGTACCTCGAGCAGGCCCTCGATCCGCCCGTACTGGGCCTCGAACGCGCTGCGGAGCCGCGCGGACGTGTACCGGCCGCCGTCGTGGCGCGCGGTGATGGCCAGGCGGCCGTCGCCGGTCAGCGCGCCGTTGGCGGCATCCTCGGTGTACACCTGCAGCTCTTCGTTGCCCCAGCCCCCGCCGCCGGTCTCGTGCCGCCAGCCGGGCAGGAGCGCGGTGCCGGCCGGCCCGTCGAACTCCTCGGCCAGCTCCGTGCGCAGCGGGTCGGTGCCGGTGCGCGCCATGGTGGCGGTGACCGCGGCGACCCCGGCGAGGTTGTGCAGCGCGCCGACGGTGAGCGCGGCCGCGTCGCCGGTGGCGGGGACGAGCACGACGGCGTGCCGCACGCGCCCGGCGCCGGTGGCGGCGAGCCGGATGTTCTGGCCGTTGACGGTGACTGTCGCCTCGGGCGCGGGGCCGCGCTCGGGGGCCGACAGCGAGAGCGTCACGGCATAGGTGCCGGGCTGCGGCACCGGCAGGGTGAACGCCGGGGTGCCGCCGCGGGTGTACCGGTACGGCGCCGGAATTCCCGCATTGAGCGCCTTGGGGGCCTCGCCGCCCCGCACCACCCCGGCGTCGGCTTCCCACTCGTTGCCGGCCGCGTCGGTGGCGCCCCCGGGCGCGGCGGTCCAGCGGTGCGTCCAGCCGACCCCGGCGGTGACCTGCGCGGAGGACGTGCGGGTCAGCAGCCGCCCCTCGTGGTCGCCGCCCCCGCCGGGCGCGGCGAGCGCCGCCAGCCCGATGAGGGCCACGACGACGAGCGCGGCGATCCCGGCTCGGCGGGTCCTCGGGCGGAGCGACACCATGCGGACCAAGGCTACGGCGCGGTCGCGGGCCGCAGCGATCTTGTCGGCTTGCCGACCTTGACGGATCCCGTGCCGATCAGCACCGCGACCAGCACGACCGCGGCCCCGGCGAGCTGGCCGGCCGAGAGGGACTGGCCGAGCGCGAGCCAGCCGAGCGCGGCCGCGACGACCGGGCTGAGCAGGCCGAACAGGGTCACCTGGGCGGGCGGGAGGGTGGTGACGCCGCGGAACCACAGCACGTACGCCCCGGCGGTGCCCACGAGCGACAGGTACGCGAAGCCGGCGACGTTGCCCCCGGTCGGCACCGGCGGCACGCCCTCGACGAGCAGCGCGGCCGGGGCGAGCAGGAGGCCGCCGGCGGTCAGCTGCCAGCCGGTCAGGGCCAGCAGCGCGGTGCGCCGGTGGGCGAACCCGCCGGGGACGCCCCAGCGCCGGCCGAGCACGGTACCGAGGGACATCGACACCATGCCGCCGGCCGCCGCGGCCAGCCCGATCGGGTCGAGCGCCGCCTCCGAGCGCAGCACCAGCAGCGCGACGCCGGCCACGCCCGCGGCCCCGGCCAGCAGCACCGTGCGCGCCGGGCGCTGGCCGAGCAGCCCGAAGGCGAGCCCGGCGACCACGAACGGCCCGAGCGCGCCGAGGACGGCCGCGACCCCGCCGGGCAGCCGGTACGCGGCCACGAACAGCAGCGCGAAGAACAGCCCGATGTTGAGCGTGCCGAGCAGGGCGGAGCGCCACCACCAGGCGCCCCGGGGTCGGGCGCGGGCCACGGCGATGAGCAGCAGCCCGGCGGGCAGGGCGCGCAGGGCCCCGGCCAGCAGCGGCCGGCCGGGCGGGAGGAGCTCGGTGGTGACGAGGTACGTGCTCCCCCACAGCAGGGGCGGGATGGCCGTCATGTTCCTCATGACTAAGTAGCTTACCACTAAGTCACTTAGCCGCAAGCTAATGCTAGAATTCCGGCATGGACGACGTCGACCGGATCGTGGCGCAGTGGGCGCAGGAGCGGCCGGAGCTGCGCACCGACGCGATGGCCGCGTTCGGGCGGATCTACCGGCTGGCGAAGGTGCTCGGGGACCGGCAGGAGAAGGTGTACGCCGCGCTGGGCATCAACCGCGGCGAGTTCGACGTGCTCGCGACCCTGCGCCGCGCCGGCGAGCCGTTCCAGCTGCCGCCCAAGGCGCTGAGCGCGTCGCTGATGCTGACCACGGGCGGGATGACGGGGCGGCTCGACCGGCTCGAGCGGGCCGGGCTGGTGACCCGATCGCCGGACCCCGGCGACCGGCGCGGGCTGGTCATCACGCTGACGCCGCGCGGCCGCGAGGTCGTGGACGAGGCGGTGGTGGCGGGCCTGGACGCGCAGCGCGAGGTCTTCGAGCGCCTGCCCGAGGCGAACCGCAAGCGCCTCTCGGCCCTGCTGCGCGACCTCCTGGCCGCTGCCGGCGGCTAGTAGTGCTTTGTTAGGTGCGGCGTGTCGTGGGGTCGCTGGGTGGGTGCGGGTAGTTTCATGTGTCGGTGACCCCTGATGAGCTTTCGGTTGT
>NZ_JBEZDS010000013.1:0-138308 GCF_040648435.1 Dactylosporangium sp. NPDC049140
CCAAAGAAGCGCGCCCATGCCACGGGGTAAATTTCAATTGGCACTGGCTTAACAAGCACCCTGTTGAGTTCTCAAACAACCAACACACACCGCCGGGTCCGCGATCGCTCGCTCGCCGCATCCGGGGCAACTTCTCTACTTTACCAGGTCGCTCGCCGTTGTCAAGTCCGTGTCCGAACTCTAAGACTTCGAGCGGTTTTTCCGAGCATAGCAAGGCCACCGTTCCCGGTGATCTTGTTTCGGAAGATCCGGCCGCACCGGCCGGCACTTGGGAGCTTGTCGCTCGCTTGGCCCGCCCGGCTCGCTACCGGCTTTACTACCTTACCAGCTCGTTCCGTTCTGTCAACTCCGCGTTTTTCGCTTTGTTGACCGTCTGGAGCGTTTCCCCCGCACAGTTCATCCGCGCCGTTTCCGGCGCCAGATCTGCTCGGGGTTTCGGCAGGCCGGCCAGCTCTTGCAAGCTCGCCCGGTTCCCTACCGGCTGGAGTACCTTACCCGGTCGGCTTCGCGTTCGCAAATCGCTTCCCGCACCGCCCAGTGGTACCAATCCGACGAACCGGGCGTTTCCGCCCATCCCCTCGGACTTGGAGAACCTTACGGACCGGGTGCGGCCCGAGTCAAATCGGCACTACAGCCGACGATTGGCGAGGCTCGGCAACGTTTCGCGGATGTCCGCGAGGCGCTCGAGGTCGAGCTCGGCGAAGGTCACCCCGACGACGTCCGGCGCCTGGGCGACGACCGTCCCCCACGGATCCACGACCATGCTCCGCCCGAAACAGGTGCGGTCCGGATCGTGGTTGCCGATCTGCCCGGACGCGAGCACGTAACACTGGTTCTCGATGGCTCGCGCGCGGAGCAGGACCTCCCAATGGTCCCGTCCGGTGTGGAGCATGAACGCGGCCGGCACCACGAGCACCGTGGCGCCGTCGATCGCCAGTTGACGGTACAACTCGGGAAAACGCAGGTCGTAACAGATCGACAGGCCTAGTCGGACCCGCTCGACATCGACGATGCTCGTCGACCCTCCGGGCGCGACCGTCGTGGACTCCTGGTAGGAGACGCGGCCGGGGATCTCGACGTCATAGAGGTGGATCTTTCGATAGGTCGCGGCGAGGGCGCCCGATCGATCGAAGACGAGCGTTGTGTTGTACGTGTGCTCGTCATCGGGTCCGGTCTCGTGGAACGAGCCGGCGTGAACCCACATCCCGAGCTCGCGCGCGGCGTCGGCGAAGAACGTCCCGAACTCCCCGTCGACGGACTCCGGCGCGGGCGCCGAATGCGCCCGCCCGAGGTAGTCCACGTACTCCGGGAGGACCGCTAGATCCGCTCCCCCATCGGATGCCCGCTGGAGCAGCGTACGGGCCGCCTTGAGGTTCTCAGCCCGGTCGTCGCGGGCATTGAGCTGACATACCGCTACGCGCATAGACGCCAGGCTACGCCGACTTCTCCTCGCGGTCCGCCCGTCGCCGGCCGACCCGATGCGCGGCCAGGTCCCGCGGCACGATCGTCGGGATGACCTTCTCCAGCACCACCTCGCGGGTGATGAGCACCCGGGCGATGTTGGGGTTGCTCGGCACCTCGTACATCACGGAGAGCAGAACCTCCTCCATGATGGCCCGCAGTCCGCGGGCGCCGGTGCCGCGCAGGATGGCCTGATCGGCGATCGACTCGAGGGCCTCGGCGTCGAACTCGAGCTCCACGCCGTCCAGCTCGAACAGCCGCTGGTACTGCCGCACGAGCGCATTCCGTGGCTCGGTCAGGATCTTCACCAGCGCGTCGCGGTCGAGGCTCTTCACGCTCGTGATGACCGGCAGGCGCCCGATGAACTCGGGGATCAGGCCGAACTTGAGCATGTCCTCCGGCATGACGTCGCCGAACGAGTCGTCGGCCGTCCGGTCGGTGATCGAGCGGAGGTTGGCCCCGAAGCCGGTGCCGCCCTTGCCGACCCGCTGCTGCACGATCCGGTCGAGGCCGGCGAAGGCCCCGCCGCAGATGAACAGCACGTTTGACGTGTCGATCTGGATGAACTCCTGGTGCGGGTGCTTGCGGCCGCCCTGGGGCGGCACGTTCGCGACCGTACCCTCGATGATCTTCAGCAGCGCCTGCTGGACACCCTCGCCGGAGACGTCCCGCGTGATCGACGGGTTCTCCGACTTGCGCGCGATCTTGTCGACCTCGTCGATGTACACGATGCCGGTCTCGGCGCGGCGGATGTCGTAGTCCGCGGCCTGGATGAGCTTGAGGAGGATGTTCTCGACGTCCTCGCCCACGTAGCCGGCCTCGGTGAGCGCCGTGGCGTCGGCGATCGCGAACGGCACGTTGAGCATCCGCGCGAGCGTCTGGGCCAGGTGTGTCTTCCCGCAGCCCGTGGGGCCGATGAGCAGGATGTTGGACTTCGCCAGCTCGACGCCGTCGCCGCCCGAGCTGCCGCCCGACTCCGCCTGCACCCGCTTGTAGTGGTTGTAGACCGCCACCGCGAGCGCCTTCTTGGCCTGGTCCTGCCCGACGACGTACTGGTCGAGGAAGGCGCAGATCTCCATCGGCTTGGGCAGCTCGTCGAACTTGACGTCGCCCGACTCCGCCAGCTCTTCCTCGATGATCTCATTGCAGAGATCAATGCACTCGTCGCAGATGTAAACGCCTGGGCCGGCGATCAGCTTCTTCACCTGCTTCTGCGACTTGCCGCAGAAGGAGCATTTCAGTAGGTCGCCGCCGTCGCCGATCCGTGCCACCTACGATCTCCCTGCCTTCGGCCGGACCCGACGTCCGGATCGCATCTGCTCGCCTGCGGGCCTGGTGCGCACCCACGCTGGCTACTGCCTCGACGTTACCTGGTGGTCGCCCGTATTCCGACCCCCTACGCGGGGGTGTCTTTTTGGCCGGCCTCCCGACGCCACCCGTCGGAGACCCCATCGGCCCGCCCAACCTCCAGGTTAGGGCGAGCCGATGGGGTGTTGCACGCGAGTCGTCAGCTGCCCGACGCCACGAGGCTGGACTTCTTCCGGCTGACCAGCACGTTGTCGACCAGGCCGTACTCCTTGGCCTCGTCCGCCGTGAGGATCTTGTCGCGGTCGATGTCCTTGCGGACCTTCTCGACCGGCTGGCCGCTGTGCCGCGACACCATGTCCTCGAGCTGGGTCCGCATGCGCATGATCTCCCGGGCCTGGATCTCGATGTCCGAGCCCTGCCCGTAGCCGCCCTCGGTGGCCGGCTGGTGGATGATGATGCGCGAGTGGGGCAGCGCGAGACGCTTGCCGGGCGTACCCGCCGCCAGCAGCACCGCGGCCGCGCTCGCGGCCTGGCCCAGGCACACCGTGAGGATGTCGGGCCGGACGTACAGCATGGTGTCGTAGATCGCCGTCATGGCCGTGAACGAGCCGCCGGGCGAGTTGATGTACAGCGTGATGTCCCGGTCCGGCTCCGTGCTCTCCAGCGTCAGCAGCTGCGCCATCACGTCGTTGGCCGACGCGTCGTCGATCTGCACGCCGAGGAAGATGATCCGGTCCTCGAACAGCTTGTTGTACGGGTTGGTCTCCTTGATGCCGTAGGACGTCCGCTCGACGTACGACGGCAGGATGTAACGGTTGTGCACCTCGCGCAGCGCCGGGGGCAGGCTCAGATCGGTCATGGCTTCGCTCCTCAGGCCAGAGTTCCGGCGCCTTCCGGAGCCTGCTGGGCCCCGGTGATCACCTTGTCGATGAAGCCGTAGTCCCGCGCCTCTTCGGCGGTGAACCAGCGGTCACGGTCGGAGTCGGACTCGATCTGCTCGAGCGACTGACCGGTGTGGAACGACACGCGCTCCTGGAACATGCGCTTCGTGTAGAGCATCTGCTCGGCCTGGATGGCGATGTCGGAGGCCGTGCCCCCGATGCCACCGGACGGCTGGTGCATCATGATCCGCGCGTGCGGCAGCGCCATGCGCTTGCCCGGCGCCCCCGCGCACAGCAGGAGCTGGCCCATCGAGGCGGCCATGCCCATCGCCACAGTCGCCACGTCGTTGGTGACGAACTGCATGATGTCGTAGATCGCCATGCCCGAGTAGACGGAGCCACCGGGCGAGTTGATGTACAGCCAGATGTCCCGCTCATCGTCCTCAGCTGCGAGCAGCAGCATCTGGGCACAGATCCGGTTGGCGACCTGATCGTTGACCTCGCTGCCAAGGAAGATGATGCGTTCCTTGAGCAGCCGGTTGAAAACCGAGTCGTCGAGCGTCAGGCTCGTGTCCGCGCCCCGACCGCGCCCGTGGGGCGCGGGACTGACTGGCGACGCTGGAATATGCAGGTCGGTCATGGCAGCCCTTCGCAAGAGTCTTGTACTTGCCGACCCTAACCGGTGCAAGGAGCCTCAGCTTCCCGTGCTCACCGCATTTCGCTATGAGCGCACCGTGGTGAAGGCCGGGGTTTTTGCCCCGGCCTACAACGTTAGTGGTTGTGACCCTCGTGATCCCCGTGATCGTGACCTTCGTGCTCGTCGACCGCGCCGCGGAGGTCCTCGAGGCTCAGGGGGGTCCCCTCGCTGTCGACGATCTTCACCCGCTCGAGCACGATCCCCAGGGCCTTGCCGCGGCGCACGTCGCCGAAGACCGCTCCGGCCACGCCGGCCTGGACCAGCTGGTCGTAGTACTGCTGGGGGCCGAGGCCCGCCCGCTGCGCCCGGTGCACGATCTCGTGCCCGAACTCGTCGTCGCTGACCTGTACGTCCTCGGCGTCGGCCAGGGTGTCGAGCACCAGCTGCACCTTCACGCCCTCGACGGCCGCCTCGTTGAGCTCGGCGTCCATCTCCTCCTCGGACTTACCCTCGGTCTGCAGGTAGTCGTCGAACGAGGCCCCGATCCGCTGGAGCTGGTCGTTCATCGACTCCTTGCGCGACTCGACCTCGTCCTTCACCACACCCTCGGGCGCGGGTACCTCGGTCGCGTCGATGACCGCCTTGAGGGCGAGGTCACGCGCGGAGTAAAGCTGCTCCATCCGCTTCACCCGGGTGAGCCGGGTGCGCAGGTCGTCCTTGAGCTCCTCGAGGGTGTCGAACTCGCTCGCGAGCTGCGCGAACTCGTCATCGACCTCGGGCAGCTGCTTGTCCTTGACCGACTTCACGGAAACCGACACCTCGGCGTCGCGGCCCTCGAACTCCCCGCCCACCAGCTGCGTGGTGAACGTCGTCGAGTCGCCGGCGCCCATGCCCACGAGCACGTCGTCGAGGCCCGGCACGAGCTGGCCGGAGCCGACCTCGTGCGACACGTTCGTCGCGCTGCCGCCGGGCACCTCTTCGCCGTCGACGGTCGCGACCAGATCGATCTGCACGTAGTCACCGACGAGCGCGGTCCGCTCCACCGTCTTGAGCGTGGCGAACCGGTCGCGCAGCCCCTTGAGCTGCTCGTCGACGTCATCCTCGGACACCGCGAGCGCGTCGACCGTGACGGTGATCTCGCCCAGGTCCGGCAGGTTGATCTCCGGCCGCACGTCGACCTCGGCCGTGAACTTCAACGGCTGCCCATCGGCGAACTCGGTGATCTCCACCTCGGGCCGGCCGAGCGTCTTCACCTCGTGCTCGCGCACCGCGGCCAGGATCTGGGTCGGGATGACCTCCTGCACGGCCTCGTTCAGCACCGCCCCGCGCCCCACCCGCTGGTCGATGACCGCCGTGGGCACCTTGCCCCGACGGAACCCGGGGATGTTGACCTGTGAGCCGATCTCGCGGTACGCCTTCTTGAGACTCGGCTCCAGCTCGGCGAACGGCACCTCGATTTCGAGCCGCACGCGAGTCGGGCTCAGGGTCTCGACGGTGCTCTTCACAGAACTTTCTCCCTCGTTACTACGGCTGTGGACTGACAGCTGCGCTACTTCGTTGTTCCCGGTCGGGGTGGCGGGATTTGAACCCACGGCCCCTCGCTCCCAAAGCGAGTGCGCTACCAAACTGCGCTACACCCCGGTGGTGTGCGTCGGCAAGTGTATGCGCTCCGCCGGAGACGTCGCCGCTCGGTATACCGGTGTCGCACACCGTGGACCCCCCGCCCCCGACGCTCGGACGGATGATTCGGTAGGCTGGTGAGCGCACCCCGGTGGACGGGGCGCACGCGGGCGTAGCTCAATGGCAGAGCTTCAGTCTTCCAAACTGACGGTGTGAGTTCGATTCTCATCGCCCGCTCTGGATTCACCTTTCCTGGGGGAGCTTCGCTCCACCCAGACCCCCTCAAAAGCGGCGCCGGGCCCGTCCAGCAGCCAAAAGGCCCTCTGGCTCACGCAGCGTCGGGTGTACCCCACGTGCCTGCGACGGTCCCCATGAGCACCCGATCCACACGCCCAGAACCCCAGATCTTGCGGGCCGATTCCTCCGAGCGGACGCGAACAGCGGCGACAGTCCGCCCGACGCCGCCGTGAGTACTGTCGAACACATGGCCGAACAGCCCACCTCCGCGTGACCGGAGACGCGCGGCCGGCGGGCCGGCAACACGAGGCTCCAGCCAGACCGCCTGAATGCGGGCCTCGCCGGGCGTGTACAGCTCCGGCAATAGCAAGGGCAAAAAAATAACCCCGGCGCCGGGGCAGGACGAACGCTGCACGGTGGATCAGATGTCGTACGTCTCGTTCAGTTCGGACGCCTCGCGGGACAGTACCGCGTCCACGCCCAGGAAGGCCTCGCCCGCCGCGTCGTGCACCGTCATCAACGACACGGCCACGCTGCGGCGGTGGGGTAACGACAGTGCCGTCGTCTCCGCCGTTGTCGACAGGCGGGCGCCCAGGCGCTCGATCACGTGGTGCGGGCGGCGGCCGTGGCAGTTCTCGAGCTGGTCCAGCAGGCCCCGGGACCTGTCCAGGCCGAACGGCGTGAAGACCGTCGTCAGGGCCAGCGGGGTCGCGTCCAGGCGGGTCACCCGGTAGCGCGCGGCGAACACGGTGTCGCCCGGGGGCAGGTTCAGGAGCACCGACATGCGCGGCGGGGCCAGCATGCGGCGGGCGCCCAGGCACTCGGCGTGGCGGTCGGCCTGCAGGAGGTACTGCACGCGGCGCGGCAAGGTCGACAGGGTCGCCACCGGGCGGCCCAGGACGATGCGGCCCTTGCCCTGCACGCCGCGGACCCAGCCCTGCTGGCGCAGCTGCCGCAGGGCGCGTACGACGGTGGAGCGGGACGTTCCGAACTCGCGGGTGAGCTGGGCCTCGCTCGGCAGGAGATCGCCCACGGCCAGGATTCCGCGGTCGATGCGGTCCTGCAGGACGGTCATGATCTCGGCGTACTTCGGCTCCACGGCGGCGGCTGACCCTTCCGGGATACAGGGGTTGCGAGCCGCCTTCGCACAGATTAGTACTAATGCCACCGAATGGGGAAGGCGCCCAGCTTGACCTCGTGCGGGCCCTCGTGGCCGGCGGGCTTGGTGCAGCGGACCTCCAGCTCGCCCGTTGCGGTGGTCGTGGTCTTCGTCGCGGCGCAGGTCGTCATGATCGACGAGACTAGTCGAACATCAGTGCTAATGTGGGCCAGTCGGCCGAAGAGGTACTGGCGCGGGGGCAGCGCGCCGGCCAGGGACGCCGCTCGCCGGTAGGACTCGCTTGCGGCCGGGAGGTCGCCGGACATCTCCAGCAGGTGCGCGCGCACGGCGTGCAGGCGGTGGTCGCCCTCCAGCTCGGGCAGGTCGTCCAGCAGGGGCAGGCCGGCCGCCGGGCCGCGGGCCATGGCCACCGCGACCGCGTGGTTCAGGGCCACCATCGGGCCGGGGGCGCGGCGCATGAGCAGCTCGTACAAGGCGACGATCTGCGGCCAGTCCGTCTCCGGGGCGCTCGGGGCCTCGTCGTGCACCGCGGCGATCGCGGCCTGCAGCTGGTATGCGCCGGGCACGCCGCGCGGGAGGGTCGCGGTGATCAGGGCGATGCCCTCGGCGATCTGCTCCGCGTTCCACCGGGTGCGGTCCTGCTCGGCCATCGGCACCAGCGAGCCGTCGGGCGCGGTCCGCGCCTCGCGGCGCGCGTCCGTCAGCAGCATCAGGGCGAGCAGGCCGGCCGTCTCCCGGTCGCCGGGGAGCAGGCGGTGGACCAGGCGGGTCAGGCGGATGGCCTCGGCGGCCAGGTCGGGGCGGTGCAGGGCGTCGCCACGGGTGGCCGCGTAGCCCTCGTTGAAGATCAGGTACAGCACATGCAGTACCACCGCCAAACGCTCTTGCCGGTCCGCCGGGGGCGGCAGGGCGAACGGCAGGCCGCTGGCCTTGACCCGTTGCTTGGCGCGGCCGATCCGGCGGGCCATCGTCTCCTCCGGGACGAGGAACGCGCGCGCCACCTCCGCGGTGCTGAGGCCACCGATCGCCCGCAGGGTGAGCGCCACCTGCGCGTCGGGCTTGAGCGCGGGGTGGCAGCACATGAACAGCAGCACCAGCGAGTCGTCGGTCTGCGCAATTTCCGGGTGTACCTCATGAGCCAGTCGGAACACCGCCGCCTCCCGGCGCCGGCGGGCCTGCTCGGCGCGCAGCAGGTCGGTGAGACGGCGCGCGGCGACCGCGATGAGCCAGGCCCGCGGGTCGGCGGGCGGGTCGTCCGGCCACTGGCGCGCGGCGGCGAGCAGGGCCTCCTGGACGGCGTCCTCGGCGGTGCCGAAGTGCCCGTAGCGGCGTACCACCGCGCCGAGGACCTGCGGCGCCAGCGTGCGCAGCAGATCCTCGAGCGCGGTGCGCCGCATCAGAGACCCGCGCCGGCGGCGGCCACGTCAGAAGCCCGCGTCGGCGGCGTGTTCGACAATCGGGCGCACGTCGGCGTACGCGGTCGCGGCCACCTCGGGCGGCGCCGGGCACTCGCGGAAGCGCAGGGCGATCTGGGTGGCGCGGTCGAAGCTGTCGCACTCGACGATCCAGTAGCCGGCGAGGACCTCCTGCGTCTCCGCGTACGGCCCGTCGGTGACCAGCCCCGTCGCGCCCCCGATCCGCCGCGTGTGCACCGGCGCGTCCAGCGCGCGGGTCTCGACGAGCTCGCCGCTCGCCTCGAGCTCCGCGGTGAACGTCGCCATGAACTCGCCCATCGCCGCGAAGTCCGCCGGCTTCCAGAGTGACTCGCCGGCCTTGCCCGCCATGGCGTCGTAGTCGCGCTGGGAGGCATAGCTGAGGATGATGTACTTCACGATCGTGCCCCTTCGGTTCGGTGCCTTCGCGGGCTACGTCGGAGCCGCCGCCCGCATCCGGACCGTCAGCCCAGGAATTCTTTGACCGCGGCCGCGAACTCGGGCCCGGCGGTGCTGTGGATGCGGTGCCCCACCGGAATCGTGACCAGCTCGGCGCCCGGGATCGCCGCGGCCACCGACGCGACGCGGGCGGGCGGGATGTGGCTTCGGGGGCCTCCCGACAGTACCAATGCCGGCGCCTGGATCTTTTCCAAGCCGGCCCACCAGGACGGATTGGGCTCCCGGAGCCCGTGGACGGCCGACATCAGCGCATTGCGGTCGAAGCGGCGCCGGGACAACCCGCCCGCCACGGCCGACAGCGCCAGCCGGGCGCGCGAGTAGCCCCCGGCCCGGACCCCGTCGCGGGGCGGCGCCGGCGGGTCCTCGAGCACGAGGCGGCCGACCCGGTCCGGGTGGCGCCGCGCGACCGTCGCCGCCGCGAAGGCGCCCAGGCTGTGGCCGAGCAGCACCGGCGCGTCGAGGCCGAGCTCGTCCAGCAGCCCGCCCACGTCGTCGGCGTGATCATCCAGGGTGTACTCCGCGCAGCGCGGGCTGTCCCCGTGCCCGCGCAGGTCGGGGGCGACGACCCGCCAGCCGGTGAGCTCGCGGGTGAAGGCGTCCCAGGTGCCGCGGCCGCTCCCGCCGCCGTGCAGCAGGACGATCGCCGGGCCGTCTCCCCCGGTGTCGTTGCGCGCCAGCCTCATGCGCCCAGCTGGTCGGCCATGTCGTGCTTGACGATGAGCAGCTCGGACATGGAGACCGGGCGGCGGTCGACGGTGTCGAGGTCGCGGCCGTCCTTGGCGAACAGCGGCGGCGCGGTGCTGATCCCGGCGTCGAGCGGGCAGGCGGCGACCTCGTCGCGCCAGCCGGGCCAGCGCCAGCTGAGGTAGAACTGGTCGGCGGCGCCGGCGAGCATCGCGTACAGCCAGTCGGTGTAGCCGAGCGTGAGATCTTCCCAGCGCAGGGTGTCGGGCGCGAAGTAGTGGATCGTCGGCCGCCCGTCGGTCTCGCCCTGACGCCACACGAACTCGCCGCCGAGGATGTCCTGGGCCACGACCAGCCCCGCGGGCTCGAAACGCTCGTTGACCTCGTGGATGTCGGCCAGGCGGCGGCGCGGATGGCCGGAGCCGAGCACGCGCAGCCAGCCGTCGTCGAGGATGAGGCCGCCGGTGCCGTACACCAGCGCACCGAGCCACGAGCTCGTGGCAACCTGGAGCCGCCGCAGGCAGTCGGCGGCCCGGTCGGGGTCGGCGGGCAGCAGCTCAACCGCGTACGGAGAGCCGGACACCGCCGCCTCGATCTCGGCCCAGGCGGACCGGTCGTCGGAGATCAGCTCCGCCAGCGAGCGCACCCGCCCAACTGTACGGCCGCCTTCCGCCGGACACGAACGACGGAAAATCGGCGCTGAATGGTTGTCATTCACGTTGCTCCGACTGTCGGTCGGCGGATACTGAGAGTCACTATGTCGAACATGACTCGTCGCTGGTTGATCACCGGTTGCTCCACCGGCCTGGGACGCGCACTGGCGGAGGCGGTCGCCGCTTCCGGGCAGCAGGTGCTGGCCACCGCCCGCCGCCCCGAGACGCTCGAGGACCTCCAGGACCGGTACCCCCGAACGCTTGCCACCTGCGTCCTCGACGTACGCGACCCCGACGACTGCCACAACGCCGTACACGCGGCCCTGGCCCGCTACGGCGGCGTGGACGTACTGGTCAACAACGCCGGCAGCGGCCACTTCGGCGCCGTCGAGGAGGTCACCGACGCCGAGCTGGAGGCCCAGCTGGCGGTCAACCTGGTCGCACCGTGGCGCCTGACCCGGATGGTGCTGCCGCTCATGCGCGCCCAGGGCTTCGGCGACATCGTGATGGTCTCCTCCATGGCGGGCCGCGTGGCGATGCCGGGCCTGGGCGCGTACGCGGTCGCGAAGTTCGCCCTGGAGGGCCTCGTGGCGACCCTGGCGCTCGAGCTCGCCGGGAGCGGCGTGCACGTGACCGCGCTGGAGCCCGGCATGTTCGCCACCGAGTGGGGTGCGTCCCTGACCGAGTCGGCCGAGCACGTACCCGCCTACGCCGGCGTAACCGAACCCGTCCGTGCCGGCGTGCGCGCGCTCAAGGCCCTCCCGGTAGCGAGCCCGCCGACGGCCTTCGCCGCCGAGGTGCTGCGGTACATCGCGTCGGACCAGCGCCCGGTACGCCTGCCGGTCGGCGCGGACGCGTGGGCGGCCCTGCTGGACGCCGCCCAGCGGGACTACACGGCCCTGCTGAACGCACGCCCGGTCTCGACCCCGGTGGCGCCGGCCGCGGTGCCCGCGTAGACCCGCATGGCCGTTTCCGTCTGAACAATGGACGACTGGTGCCGGGCATGCACAGCCGACATACACCCCGAGATATCGCACCGGCCTACGACGTCAAGATGAGATTCCGACGCAGAGCGGCCAGCTCATCAGCCGTAAGCCCGTAAGAACGAGCCCACCCCTCCATCCCGCCCCACTGCTCCCGCACCAGATCAAGCATCCGAGCCATCAGCGCAGCCTCAGGCTCCCAAGCCGGCAACACCACCGGCCGAGGCGGCAACCCCAGCCGGTCCACGACAACCGCCACCCGCTCATGAATCGTCGGCATGGCCTTGGCCGTAGCCGCATAGTCCGCCGCAATAGCGTCCTCCGGCACCCCCAGCAGCCCGAGCACCACCGCCGCCAGCACCCCGGTCCGGTCGCACCCGGCCTCGCAGTGGAAGACCGCGGGCAGCGTGCCGGCGCACGAGAGCAGCCGCACGGTGTCGGCCAGCACCGGCCCCTTCTCGGTGAGCATGGCGACGTAGTGCCCGACGAGGTCCTCGGCCCCGCTGACGTCCGCGATGGGGGCCGGGTAGTACTCGACGGCCGCGCCCGAGAGCAGGCCGCGGCCCAGCTGCGACACCTCGTACTCGCCGCGCAGGTCGATCACGGTGGACAGGCGCAGGTCGCGGACCAGGCGGTCGGCGTCGGCGGGGGTGGCGTAGGCGAGGGAGTCGCTGCGGAAGAGTACGCCGGGGCGCACGGTGCCGCCTTCCGCCGGCAGGCCGCCGAGGTCGCGGAAGTTGACGAGCCCTTCCAGAGGCTTGCGCCGGCGCCAGAATCTCACCCGATGAGGTCCTTCACCCAGTGGTAGAGGGATACCACCCCGCTGACCTCACGCAGGTACGCGATGCCCGCCGCGGCCAGGAAGAGGCCGGTGATCGCGTGGGCGCCGCGGGCGCTGCGTCGCGGGCGGCCCAGGCGCTGCTCGAGGACGAGGCGGCCCAGCAGCCGCGACAGCGCGAACACGCCCACCGCGACGCCGAGCACGACGAGGAACGCGATGAACGGCCCGTTGAGGCTGCCCTCGCTGTCCAGCGCCCACAGGCCCCAGCAGATGAACGCGATGATCGCGCCGGTGCCGGTGTACTCCCACCCGAGCTTGAGCTGCCGGGCGCGCTCGCCGCGCGGTGGGGAGTACCGCGGCCGCTGCTCTTCCGGCTCGATGTCCATAATGCCCGTCGGCTCCGGCGCGGGGCGCGGGACGACCTTGGCCCGGCCGCGCATCTGCGGCACTCCGTCGGCATTCACGGCGACACCTCCACTGGAGACCGGCGCACCCGACACGGGGGGTGCGGGGACCGGCGGTACTTCCTGCTGGAACGCGGTCGGCGGGGCGGCCCCCGTGCGCAGCGCGACGAGCTCGCGCTCGAGGCGCTCGATGCGCTGGTAGGCGTCGGTCTCGGTACCGCTGACGGAAGGCCGTGCCCGTCCGACGACCCGGCCCGTCTCGCCCGGCTCGGCCTCGTGCCAGTCGCAGCCCACGTCCGGCAGGCCGGAGCGGCGTACGAGGTCGGCCAGGTGCGCGAGCCACGACTGCAGGTCGCGGGTCTGCGGGCGGTCCGACGGCCGGTCGGCCAGCGGCAGGTGCAGGTGGTCGCGCAGGGCCGGCAGGCGCTCGAGCAGCGGGTGGCGGCGCAGCACGCTCCACGGCGGCGGCGACGCGTCCGGCGGGCCGCCCTGGTCGCTGCGGCCGTCGACGCGCGGGTAGGCGCCGGTGACCATGAAGTACGCGACCGCGCCGAAGCCGTGCACGTCGTACGCCGGTCCGACGTACTTCACCCCGCCGAACGCCTCCGGGCCGCCCGACTCCGGGGTGTAGGCGATCTGGGTGATCTCCTCCTCGCGGAAGTACCGCGCCCCGGTGAAGTCGATCAGGCGCACCTCGCCGGTGGCCAGCACCATCAGGTTGGACGGCTTCACGTCCATGTGCAGCACCGGCGTCGCCCCGGACTCCTGCGGGTTGTGCAGGTGCTGCAGGACCACGGCCAGGGTCTTCAGGGCCACGACGGCGTTGAGCCGGCGGCCGGCGGCGGCCGACCCGGAGCGCTGCACCACGTATTCGCGCAGGTTGACGCCGTGCAGGTAGTCGTACACCTGGTAGGGAACGGCGTCGCCCGGGGCCGGGCGCTCCCCCGGGCGGTGGGGCGGCGGCCCGTAGAAGCCGTCGGCGCGCCGGCAGATGCCGGGCACCCCGCGGTTGTTGAGATCCATGAGTACGGCGTCGCCCTTGTCCCACGAGCGCAGCTCGTCGGCGATCGGGCGTTGCGGGTCGACCCGGAACACCTTCACGGTCATCGGCGCCGAGGTCACCCCGCCGGCGACGCGCACCGCGCGGTACACGTCAGCCTGACCGCCGGAGCCCAGGTGGGCCACCAGACGGTACCGCTGGAACGTCTCGGCCAAAGGGCTCGCCGGACCGCAGACGAGGTCCAGCAACGCACCCTGCGTCATCGTGTCGCTCCCCCCAGCATTCGTGTTGCCGCCCCCATACGGTTTCGAGAGTAACGAGCGCGCAAATCGGTCGCGCCGACCGGAGGTCACGAGGTAGACACAACCGATGAGCGACTATGTCCTGCGCACCGCGACGGAAGCCGACCTCGAGGCGATCGCGCGCGTGCGCCGCGAGGCGTTCGGCGCGACCGGCGAGTACAAACCCGAGGGAACGTACCGCTCCGTCTTCGAGGCCGGCCGCACCCACGTCGCCGAGCAGGACGGGCAGGTCGTGGCGGTCGCGGGCGCGTTCACCCGCGACCTGGCGGTGCCGGGCGCGGTGATCCCGGCGGCCCACGTCACCGGCGTGTCGGTCTCCGCGGTGCACACCCGCCAGGGGCTCCTCAGCCGCCTGATGGCGGCCCAGCTGACGGCCGCGCCCGAGGCCGTGGCGGTGCTGTGGGCCTCCGAGGGACGCATCTACCCGCGGTTCGGATACGGCCTCGCCGCCCAGAACGTCACCATGCGCGCCGATCGCCGGGACCTCAAGGTCACGGCCCGGCCGGCGCCCGGGACGTTGCGCTCGGGCAACCCGGCGGAGCTCGTCAAAGAGCTTTCCGAGGTGTACTCGCGCGTGCTTCCCGGCAAGCCCGGCTGGTCGAGCCGCGACGAGACCTGGTGGCGGCACCTGACCGCCGACCCGGAGCGCGAGCGCGGCGGCGGCACCAAGGCGCGCGCGGTGCTGTACGAGAACGCGGACGGGGTGGTGGAGGGCTTCGCGCGCTTCCGCATCGGCCCGGGCTGGGACGACAACGGCCCGAAGCAGGAGGTCAACGTCATCGAGGTGGTCGCCGGCACGCCCGCGGCCTACGCCGAGATCTACCGCTTCCTGCTGCGCATCGACCTCGCCCGCACCCTCGTGCAGGGCTGCACCAGCGCCGACGACCCGCTCTTCCACCTGGTCGACGAGCCGCGCCAGCTCGGCGCCAAGGCGGGCGACGGGCTCTGGCTGCGCATCATCGACGTGCCGCGGGCCCTCACGGCGCGCCGGTACGCCGCCCCGCTCGACGTCGTCTTCGAAGTCACCGACGCGCTGGTCCCGGGCAACGCGGGCCGCTGGCGGCTGCGCGCGGGCGCGGGCGGGGCGCTCGTCACCTGCACGCCCGCCGACGGCGAGCCCGACTTCACGCTCGGCATCACCGAGCTCGGCGCGGCCTACCTGGGCGGCACCCGCCTGGGCGCGTTGCACCTCGCGGGCCGCATCGACGAGCGCCGCCCGGGCGCCGTGGCCGCCGCGAGCACCGCGTTCGGCTGGCCCGTCGCCCCGTACTCGATCGAAATCTTCTGATTTCTCGGATGCTGCGGCCGCAGGCGGTAGATTCGGCGGATGGGTGGGATTCAGCGCCGGCGGCGCCGCATGCGGCAGCATCAACCGGTGACCACCCAGACCCCCGCGGAGCCCGAGGTCCCGGACGAGCCCGCGCCACCGGTCGAAGAGCCCCCCGCCCAGACGCCGGCCGCGCCACCCGCCGTGCCGCCGGCCGCGCCGCGGCCCTCGCCCCACCATCTCGCCGAGCTGTCGGGGACGTTCGCGATGACGGCCGCCGTGCATGACCCGGAGCCGGTCGAGGCGCCGCCGGCCGCGGCCGCCCCGGAGGACGACCACCACCTGCACCACCATCATCACCAGCACCACGACGAGGTGGTCTCCGAGCGGGGCCTGCGCGGCCTGGTCGGCGGCGGGGCGTCCCAGGTCTCGGTGTCGGCGGCCCTGCGCGCGCGGGATGCGGCGCGCCCGACGGACGCGGATCTGGCCGCGGCGGAGCGCGACCTGCAGATCATCCGCCGGGGCTGGGTGCCGCGCGAGGAGCTGACCCGGCCCGGCCGCCGCTCACCGACGTCGTGACGGGTTAGGGCAGCGGCGGCAGGACGCGGGAGTTGTCGTACTCCAGGACCTGCGCGATCCGTCGGGCGTGGCGCTCGTTGCCCGAGAACTTCGTCGACAGGAACGTCGTGACGAGGGTGGTCGCCTCGTCCAGGGTGTGCTGGCGCGCGCCGATCGCCACCACGTTCGCGTCGTTGTGCTCACGGGCGAGCTGAGCGGTCTCGACGTTCCAGGCCAGGGCGGCCCGCACGCCGGGGACCTTGTTGGCGGCGATCTGCTCGCCGTTGCCCGAGCCGCCGATCACCACGCCGAGGGCGGCGGGGTCGGCGACCACCCGGGCGCCCGTGTGGAAGCAGAAGACCGGGTAGTCGTCGTCCGGGTCGTACTTCGCCGGTCCGACGTCCACGACCTCGTAGCCCTGCAGCCCGAGGGCGCTGACCAGGTGCACTTTCAGCTCATAGCCGGCGTGGTCCGAACCAAGGTAGACGCGCATACCCGGCAGTCTGTCAGAGCCGGATCAACCCCAGGCACGAACCCGCCAGCAAGCCGCCGCCGAGCAGCACGAGCCCGAACACCCAGCCGGCGGTCGCGCCCGTCTTGAGCCGCAGAATCCGCCGGCGGTCCCAGACGAGCGCGGCCGCGGCGAACGCGCCGATTCCGCACGCGGCGATCATCGCCGCGATGAACATCTGCATCTGCATGTACACACCCCAGGCCTGAAGTACAGCGGCCTAGTGTGTACCACGATCGGGTGACTAGAACGAATCGAGCTGCGCCACCACGAGACCGGCCCGGGCCTTCGGGGTGAACCAGGTGCTCTTGCGCGGCATCTTCTGGCGGGCCAGGTTGACCGCCACGAACTCGTCCACCGTCACGGGGGCGATGAGCACGGCCAGCTCGGCACGGCCGGCGTCGACCTCGCCACGTAGCCACTCGGCGGGGTAGTCGCCCCCGACGTACGTGATCCGCTTGTCGCCCGGCTCCAGGCCGAACGCCTCGGCGAAGAGCCGGCGCTCGACGAGGGCGTGGTCGAGGTTGTCCACGACGCCCTGGTCGGCGGCCCGCGGCAGGCTCACCGACCAGGCGCCGTCGCGGGTGTAGAGGTGCACGCGCCCGCCGGTGGCCGGAACGCCGGCCGGGCCGGACAGCGGCTGCCGGTCGAGGTCGTCGAGCGATCCGGGCAGTTCCGAGACGAGACGGTTGTACGGCTGGATGGCCACCGACTCCGGGGTGGTGACGACGGCCAGGAAGCGCTCGTACCCGGCGGTCTGCGCGGCGAGGCTGCGGTGGTTGCCGTCGGCGACGACGAGCTCGCCGCCGCCGGCGAGGGCCAGGAGGCGGTCGCGGGTGGTGCCGGCGCCGACGGCCCAGATCTCGTGGGCGCGGCCGGACGGGTCGGTGTCGGTGACGGCGGGGCGGCCGGCGTCGGCCACGGCCTGGGCGAGCGCGGCGTGCAGGGCGTCACCGTGGGCGGTCTGCAGCAGCAGGACCGGCGACAGCAGGTGCCCGGTGGCCTCGGCGAGGGCGACGCGCTCGCGGACCTTCTCGATGAAGACGTCCTCGTTGCGGATGACCGAGCCGGGCTCGTCGGCGCTCGTCGAGATCTGGTCGGTGGCGACCATGCACCACAGGCCGTAGGCGCGGGCGCCGTCGGGCGCGGTGATCCGGTAGAGCACCACGACGTCGTCGGCGGGTGCGTAGTGGCCGTCCTCCTTCGCCGCGCGCAGGCGCTCGACGGCGTCGGGGAGGCAGTCGAGGAACGGGCGGCCGACGCTGTCGGGGGCCCGGTGCGGCATCTCGACCGCCAGGGCGCTGGCGGGGTTGGCGGCGATGATCGCGGTGATCTCCGCGTCGTCGGCGAACTCGTCGTAGTTCTGCGCGCCGGTCCCTCCGGTGGAGAGCCAGGCGTGGGCGATCGGGTGCGCAACCGTCATGCGTACGACGCTATAGGTCAGCCGACGTGGGCCGCGGCACGGGGGTTTGCCCGTCCCGGGCCCCGAGACGATTCTGCCGGCGAAGCGTCCATGAATCGACTTGGGTGGATCGAAGTGCGGCGCGGGGCGCCGGCGGCCACCGTGTCGAAGCGCACGACGACGGGCGGCGCCAGGAGCGCGCTCACGTCGTCGGGCAGCGAGGGCAGCTCGTCCTTCCAGGTCCGTTCCTGGACGGTGCAGCGGGTCTCAGACATGGTCTCGGCCTTCTCCAGAACTTTCGTCGTCACCGGGTGCAACGGCACCCGTCCGTGCGGTTGCCGCACTCGATGTGCGACTTCCAGAGAACTACACGGATCCGCCGCGGCAAGGGTTCTGTCGGCGGCGCGGCACGAAAAAGGGACGTTAGGACAAGGCGCGGGCCCTAAGAGAAGACCGGCGTCGTACGGGTCAGCAGCTTGACGATCCGAAGAGCCATCCCGCGCGGATGATGGCGGCGCAGCTCCACCATGTCGGACAGGGCATGGATGATCTTCAGGCCGCGGCCGCTCTCGGAGTCGGGCCCGACGTCCCTGGGGGTCACGCTGTCCGGGCCCGCGCCCTCGTCGACGACGTCGATGATGCAGCGATCCTCGTGGATGGTGACCGTCACCTCGTAGTCGGCCCCGGTCTCGGCGTGCTGGACCGCGTTGGCGCACGCCTCGCCGACGGCCAGGCCGATGTCCTCACGGCAGTCCGTGGTCACGGAGAAGACGGCCAGCGCCGCGTCGAGCACCCGCCGGGTCAGCGGAACGGTGGTGGTATCCCTGGGCAGAGAAAGCGAAAGCCGGACTTCCATGCCCACGGGAAACTCCCCTCGCGCCGCCAATTCGGTTGCACCGTAAGGATGCCCCGCACGGAAGAGGAGGAAACTTACAGCTCGCGTTCAGGCGGCGGTGCGCACCGGCTCGGGGGCCGCGGCGGCACGCACCCGGCGGGTCACCACGCGCTCGGCCACGAACGACAGGAACGGCACCGTCCCGGCCAGCAGCACCAGCACGGTGAAGCCGATCTTCCAGCGCGCCCGGCGGGCCAGGTCGGCCGCGAGCAGCAGGTACACCATGTAGAGGAAGCCGTGCGCGGGCCCGACGATCGCGACGATCGTCTCGTCGTCGCTGGTGTACTTCAGCACCGTGCCGACCGTGAGGACGATCAGCAGCACGCCGACGATCCAGGCCACGACCCGGTAGCGGGTGAGGGCGGGGTTGAGGTTCATCTGCTTCATCCTGGGAAGTCGCTCGAGCGGCGGTCGGGGTTGGCGGCGAGCCAGGCCAGCATCCGGTTGTACTGGGCGAGCTCCGGATCGTCGTCGTCGACGGGCGCGGCGACCGGCACGCGTGGCCGCAGCGGGGCCGGGCCGGGCTTCGGCGGCGCGCCGGTCCCGCGGGCGTCGCGGATCGCGCGGGCCCAGAGGAACACGACGAAGACCGCGAAGAGCGGCCACTGGACGGTGTACGCCCAGCTGAGCATGTTCCCCGCGGTGGCCCTCTGGTACTGCCACACACAGGCGGCCATGCACACGGCCACCCCGACGAGTGTCAGGACATGCCCGAGCACCCATCGGGGAGTGAAGAACTGCCGCACAAGTAGCCAGGCTACTCAGTCGAAGACCGGACCCACGTCGCGGGTGCGCTTGATCTCGTAGAAGCCGGGGGTGCCGGCGACCAGGAGCGTGCCGTCCCACAGGCGGCCGGCGGCCTCACCCTTCGGGCGCGGGGTGACGACGGGGCCGAAGAATGCGATGAGGTTGCCGTCCGGGCCCGGCACGTGGATGACCGGCGTGCCGACGTCCATGCCGACCGGGTTCATCCCGGCGAAGTGGCTCTCCCGCAGCTGCGCGTCGAACTCGGTCGACTCCCCGTACTCGGCCAGGTCGGCCGGCAGGCCCGCCTCGACGAGCGCGGCGCGGTACAGCTCGTCGCCGAGCTCCTGCTTCTCGTGGTGGATGCGGTTGCCCAGGGCCGTGTAAAGCGGACGAAGTACATCATTTCCGAACTTCTGCTCCGCGGCGATGGCCACCCGGACCGGCGCCCAACCCTTTGCCAGACCCTCCTTGTACTTCTCCGGCAGTTCGTCGCGGCCCTCGTTGAGAATCGAGAGGCTCATTACGTGGAAACGCACGTCGACCGGGCGTACCTGCTCGACCTCGAGCAGCCAGCGGGAGGTGATCCAGGCCCACGGGCAGCGCGGGTCGAACCACATGTCGGCGATGACGCGGTCTTCGGCCATGACGGTGACCACCTCACTAGTGAAAGAGTCGGAAACCCGATCCGATCCTTACGCAACCCGCGCGCGAGGCACCACTTCGGGCAGGAGTGACCTGAGCCACTCCCCCAGTCTCCTCCGCGAGCATGGAACACTCGGGGTGACGCCGTCGACGGGGACGGCAACAGCGAAACGACAGGAGACGACACGTGGCCGGTGTACGCAACCTACGCCAGGTCGAAGCCGTCGAGCGGGCCCGCCTGCTCGGCGTGACGGCGTACGACATCAGCCTCGACCTGACCGACGGCGCCGGGAATCCGGGGGAGGGCACGTTCCGGTCGACCACCGAGGTGCGCTTCACCTGCCGGGAGCCGGGGGCGGGGACCTTCATCGAGGTCGCCGCGGTGGCCGTGCACGGTGCCACGCTCAACGGCGCGCCCGTCGACGCGAGCGGCTGGTCCACCGAGCGCGGCCTGGTCCTGTCCGGGCTGCAGGCCGACAACGTGCTCGTCGTGAACGCCGAGTTCGCGTACTCCGCGACCGGCCAGGGCCTGCACCGCAGCGTCGACCCCGTGGACAAGGAGGTGTACCTCTACAGCCAGTTCGAGACGGCCGACGCCCAGCGCGCCTTCGCCTGCTTCGACCAGCCGGACCTCAAGGCGGAGTTCACCTTCCGCGTGACCGCGCCCGCGCACTGGAAGGTCATCTCCAACATGCCGCTGGAGCGGCAGGAGGGCCTCGTGCGGCACTTCCAGGCCACGCCGCGGATGAGCACCTACATCACCGCCGTGTGCGCCGGGCCCTACCACGAGGTCCGCGACACGCACGACGGCATCGACCTGGGCGTGTTCTGCCGGCAGTCGATGAAGCAGTACCTCGACGCCGATGACATCAACCTCGTGACGAAGCAGGGCTTCGACTTCTTCCACGAGGAGTTCGGCATCCGTTATCCGCTGCCGAAGTACGACCAGGTGTACTCCCCGGAGTTCAACGCCGGCGCGATGGAGAACTTCGGCTGCGTGGTCCACGCCGAGCAGCACTACATCTTCCGCTCGCCGGTCACCGACTTCGAGTACGAGCAGCGCGCGAACACGATCCTGCACGAGCTCGCGCACATGTGGTTCGGCGACCTCGTGACCATGCGCTGGTGGGACGACCTGTGGCTGAACGAGTCGTTCGCGGAGTGGGCCAGCCACTGGTGCAACACGCACGCGACCCGCTTCACCGACGCGTGGACGACGTTCCTGTCGGTGCGCAAGAACTGGGGCTACCGGCAGGACCAGCTGTCCTCGACGCACCCGGTCTACACGGAGATGCCCGACGTCGAGGCGGTCGAGGTCAACTTCGACGGCATCACCTATGCCAAGGGCGCCAGCGTGATCAAGCAGCTGGTCGCGTACGTGGGCATCGACGCCTTCCGCAGCGGCCTGCGCGCCTACTTCCAGCAGCACCAGTGGGGCAACGCCACCTTCGACGACCTGCTGAGCGCGCTCGAGTCGGCCAGCGGCAAGGAGCTGCGCAAGTTCGCCGCCCAGTGGCTGGAGACGGCCCAGGTGAACACGCTGCGGCCGGAGATCACGGTCGCGGCCGACGGCACCTATGAGCGCGTCGTGGTGCGCCAGGAGGCGCCGGCCGCCTACCCGACGCTGCGCACGCACCGCATCGGCATCGGCCTGTACGACCTGTCCGGCGGGGCGCTGGTGCGCCGCGCCCTGGTCGAAGCCGACGTCGACGGCGAGCAGACCGAGATCGCCGCGCTCGCCGGGGTGCGTGCGGCCGATGTGCTGCTGCTCAACGACGACGACCTCACGTACGCCAAACTGCGCCTCGACCCGGCCTCGATGTCGGTCGTCGTCGAGCACATCGACGGGCTGGACAACTCGCTGGCCCGGGCGCTGGTGTGGTCGGCCTCGTGGGACATGGTCCGCGACGCCGAGCTCGCCGCGCGCGACTACGTGAAGCTCGTCGGGACCGGCCTGGCCGCCGAGCGCGACATCAACCTCGTCACCGCGACCATCCGCCAGGCCCAGTCGGCGCTGGTGTTCTACGCCGACCCGGCGTGGGCGCCGCAGGGCTGGGCCCAGCTGGCCCGCACGGCCCGCGCGGCGCTCGACACCGCCGAGCCGGGCAGCGGCTTCCAGCTGGCCTGGGCCCGCTCGTTCGCGGCGGCCGCGCGCAGCGAGGCCGACCTGGCGGTGCTGGCCGGCTGGCTGCGCGGCGACGACGTGCCGCCCGGCCTCACCATCCAGGCCGACCTGCGCTGGGGCATCCTGCACTCGCTGATCGCGGCGGGCGCGGCCGACCCGGCCCAGATCGAGGCCGAGCTGGACCGCGACCGCACCGCGAGCGGCGAGCGGCAGGCGGCGCTGGCCCGGGCGCTGGTGCCGACGGCGGAGTCGAAGGACGAGACCTGGCGCCGGCTCACCGAGGACCACGCCCTGCCGAACTGGCTGCAGCGCTCGATGCTGCAGGGCTTCCAGCACTCGGCGCAGACGCGGCTGACGGCCTCGTTCGTGCCGGCGTACTTCGACGCGCTGCTGCCCGTGTGGGAGAACCGCGACAGCGAGCCGGCGGCCGAGTTCGTCGAGATGGCCTACCCGGCCTACCAGGTGAGCGAGGACACCGTCGCGCGCACCGAGGCCTGGCTCGCCACCCCGGACAAGCCGGCCCCCTTGCGCCGCCTCGTCGGCGAGGGCCGCGACGGCATCGTGCGAGCCCTCAAGGCCAGGGCCAAGGACGCCGAAGCCTCCTGACGACCCAAGGCAAAAAAGGCGGCGCGTTCTCGAAGAGAGCGCGCCGCCTTTCTCTGTTTAGCTATGTCCGGTAGGACCAGGTGCGGTCCGTGAAGGCCCGGAGCCGAACGAACCCGGCCCCTTCGCCCCCGAACGGGCGACCCGCGTGTGGGAGGGGGTTTGGGTGGAGCGGAGCTCCCCCAAGTGGGGAGCGCAGCGCGAAACTCAGTGCTTGCCGGCGTGGTCCGCGAGCTGGGCCAGGCCCGACACCAGACCGCCCGCCAGGTCCCCGCCGCCGAAGGACGCCGCCATCGACAGGGCCGCCAGCTTCGCCGCGCGGTCCGGCAGCCGGCGCCGCGCCTCGCCGCCGGTCACGATCTCCAGCACGCGCTGGTTCGGCGACAGGGCGATCAGCACGGTGTTCGCCGGGTCGGCGAGCTGCCCGTGCAGCTTCTCCGCGTAGGCCCGCCCCGGCTCCTCGAGGTCGCCGACGTAGATGCTGAAGGTCAGCCCGGTCGACGAGTCGGCCAGGCGCAGCGCCTCGTCCAGGCGCAGCAGCTGGCGCGTGGTGAACGGGCCGTTGAGGACTTCGGGCCGACCGGTCAGGCCGGCCGGGCTACCACCGGTCACTTGCGCCTCCGATGACTTGCGGCTGCGTCCGGTCGCCCGACCAGTCGGTCGTGCCGGAGGCATTGCCGCCTGCGGTCAGTTCCGCCCGCCGCACACCGGTGAGCTCGCGGGCGTGCGCCGCCTCGGTCTGCTGCTCGGGCGCGGAGAGGAACCAGACGGGCGTGAAATCGAACGGCCGTCCGGGCCGGTAGCGCCGGCTACGGCGGGAACCCCCCGCGTAGACGGCGCCCGCGATGAGCAGGATGACCGCAGCCGGAATCCCGGCAAAGATCAGCGTCGTCTCGATGATGGACAAGCTCAACGCCCCCAGGCGTCGAAGGGACTAAAAGACCGGCTTCACGTTAGCGGGCGGCAATGACCAGCCGGTTGCCGGGGGCCTACCGTCACTGACATGGACCTCTCGCGCCAGCATGCCGAATCGCTCGACGCCCACGACCCTATCGGACATTTCCGGGCGCGATTCTACATTCCGGACAGCGAGCTCGTGTACTTCGACGGCAACTCCCTGGGCCGGCTGCCGCTGGCCACGCGCGAGCGGCTCCGCGACGCGATCGACCGCGAGTGGGGTAACGACCTGATCCGCGGCTGGGACACGTGGATGGACCTGGCCCGCTCCGTCGGTGACCTGCTGGCTTCGTCGGTACTGCACGTGCTTCCCGGCGAGGTGGTGCTCTCGGACTCCACGAGCGTCAACGCGTACAAGCTGGCCGCCGCGGCGCTCGATGCCCGCCCGGGCCGCGGCGTGATCGTCACCGACGACGACAACTTCCCCACCGACCGGTACGTGCTGGAGGGCCTGGCCAAGGCGCGCGGCCTCGAGCTGCGGGTGGTCGCGACCGACATCGACGCGGGCGTGGACCCGCAGCGGGTGGCCGCGGCGCTGGACGACGACGTCGCGCTGGTCTGCCTGTCCCACGTGGCCTACCGCTCCGGCGCGGTCGCCGACATGGTGGCGATCACCACTGCGGCGCACCGGGTGGGCGCCCTCACACTGTGGGATCTGTGCCACTCCGCGGGGGCGGTGCGGGTGCCGCTGCGCGAGTCCGGGGCGGATCTCGCGGTGGGGTGCACGTACAAGTACCTCAACGCGGGCCCGGGCGCGCCCGCGTTCCTCTACGTGCGCGAGGACCTGCAGGCCTCGCTGCGGCAGCCGATCTGGGGCTGGTTCGGCCGGCGGGACCAGTTCGCGATGGGGGACGGCTACGACCCGGCGGACTCGATCGACCGGTTCCTGGTGGGCACGCCGCCGGTGCTGGGCGGGTACGCGGCGCTGGAAGGCGTCCGCATCACGGCCGAGGCCGGCATCGACGCCCTGGCCGCGAAGGGTGCGGCGCTGACCGGCTACGCGATCGGGCTGGCCGAGGCATGGCTGGGCGACCGGCTGACGCTCGCCGGCCCGCGGGACGCCGCGCGGCGGGGCAGCCACGTGACGTTCCGCGCGCCGGAGGCCTGGCCGATCTGCCAGGCGCTCAAGGCGGCCGGCGTGATCCCGGACTTCCGCACGCCGGAGCGGCTGCGGATCGGGCTGGCGCCGCTGTACACCCGCTTCGCCGACGTGCACGAGGGCATGCGACGGCTGCGGGAGATCGTGACGTCCGGCGCCTACTCGGCGTTCACGGCGGAGCTCGGCCGGGTGACCTGAGGCTCTAGGGGCTGTGTCGAACTGGGGGTCGGAGCGAGGCGAGGCTCAGGCGTCGGCTGGGGCCGCGCCGGGCGCGCCCCGATACCTGGGTTGTATCGGGGTGTGACCGCTACGGTTCCCGGCGGCGCCTGAGTCCGCCGCAGCCCGGCCATCCACTTCGACACAGCCCCTAGGCCGCCTGCGGCACGCCGTCGACGGGCAGGTCCAGCCAGTCGGCCCAGCGCGGGTCGGGCGTGCGGTGCCCGAGCACCCGCCAGGCCACGCCCTTGGGCGCGATGGGGCTGGCATGCAAACGCCAGCCGAGTTCGGCTGGCGTTTTGTCACCTTTGGTGTGGTTGCAGCGGGCGCAGGCGGCGACGACGTTCTCCCAGGCGTGCCGCCCGCCCCGGCTGCGTGGCATCACGTGGTCGATGGTCTCGGCCGGGCCGCGGCAGTAGGCGCAACGCCATCCGTCGCGGGCGAATATTCCGCGGCGGGAGAGGCCTATGTGCGTGCGGTACGGCACCCGCACGTAGCGGGTGAGCCGGACCACGGACGGCACCGGCAGCTCGTTCATCGCACTGTGGAGGATCCCGTCACCGTCGGCGACACATACGGCCTTCGACGTCAGGACCAGGATGGTGGCACGTCTGACAGACACGACACACAACGGCTCGTAGGTGGCATTCAGCACCAGCGCACCCGATACTCGTGCGGGTCGTATGTCAGGCATCGCCGTCCCCCTAAAACGTAAGGAAGTCTCCCTGGAAATGGCCACGTAACGTCTGCTTGCGAGCCCACCGGCGGTGGCCCGTGGGCTAATCGTCCCTGATAGATCCTCGGATTGCACGTACTATTTGCGGCCGGCGGGTGAACCTTCGCCCGTGACCCCCGGCGTTTGTGCGGACTTGCCCCGGTTCGCCCCGGTTTGCTGCTAGAGGAGTGACGTGATCGGCCCCATCGCGATGCCGCTGGAGGAGACGCCGAAGCCCGCGAGCCTGCCGAGCTGTGCGGACAAATCCGGTTTCTGCGACTTCGTCTGGGACCAGACCAAGAACAAGTGGCTGGCCGAGAGCAGCTACTGGGCGCTGGTCAAGCCGCTGACGATCATCGTGATCATCATCATCGCCCTCATCATCCGTGCGCTCGTCCACCGGGCCATCGACCGGCTGATCCGGCACACGATCAGCGACAACGAGGCCGGCGGCTCGGTGCTGCGGCCGCTGCGCAAGCGGCTCCCGACCCTCGCCGCCCCCTCGGAGCGGCGCAACCAGCGCGCCCGGGCGCTCGGCTCGGTGCTGCGCAGCATCGCCTCCGCGGTCGTGTTCTCGATCGCCACGATGCTCGTGCTCGGCGAGATCGGCATCAACCTCGCCCCGCTGCTGGCCAGCGCCGGCATCGCGGGCCTGGCCATCGGCTTCGGCGCGCAGAACCTGGTCAAGGACTTCATCGCCGGGCTGTTCATGCTCCTGGAGGACCAGTACGGCGTCGGCGACGTGGTCGACGTCGGCGAGACCACCGGCACCGTCGAGGCGGTCGGGCTGCGCATCACCACGATCCGCGACGCCGGGGGCGTGGTCTGGTACGTGCGCAACGGCGAGATCGTGCGGGTCGGCAACAAGAGCCAGGGCTGGGCCGTGGTCAACATCGACGTGCCGGTCGGGTTCGTCTCGGTCGAGCAGGCCACCGCGGTGCTGCAGGCGACGGCCGACGAGTTCGGCACCGACCCGGACTACGCCGACGACTTCATGGACCCGCCGAAGGTGCTCGGCGTGGAGCAGCTCACCGCCGAGGGCGCGGTGCTGCGGACCACGGTGAAGACGTCGAACGAGGCGCAGTGGCGCATCGGGCGCGAGCTGCGCCGGCGGCTGACCGAGTCGCTGGAGCGGGCCGGGATCACGGCCCAGCTGACGGCGGCGCGCATGTACATCCGCCCGGCCAACGGCGACGGCGGCGAGACGGGCCAGGCCGGCCCCACCTGATCCGGGGCGACCCACCCGCTTGCCCCTTTGCGAATCGCCACCCGGCAGAAGTGGCCATACCTCCATTCCTGTACCGATCGGGGGTATTTGTCCAATCTCGCGGTCATCTGTGATCAACCCGGAGGGTAGGGTCGCGCGTCGGGTGGTCAGTCGGTTATCGTCCGTTCGTTCAGGTGCATCGCTGCACAGTGTCCCGGTCCGCCGCCGTTGACCCCTCTCGGGCGGATTGACCGGTTCGGCCGCGCCCGCGAACGTTCCGCCGCCGTCGCGACCATGGGGAAGGGGGCTCTGCCGGTGCCGAACGACGCCTCCGCCCAGCGCCCCGCGACGATCCGCGAGACCCTCGCCAACCGCGAGTACGCCGCGGTCTTCGCGGCCCAGGCGCAGTCGAGCCTCGGCGACAACGTGGCCCGCGCGGCGGTCGTCGCGCTGGTGTACCGCCAGACGAACTCCCCGATCCTGTCCGCCGCCGCGTTCGCGGTGAGCTACCTGCCGTGGCTGGGCGTCGGGGCGCTCCTGGCGGCCTGGGCCGAGCGCCACCCGTACCGCCGCACCATGATCGGTTGCGACCTGCTGCGCGCCGGCATCATGCTCGCGCTCGCCGCGCTCCCCGGCCTGCCGACCGGCCTCATCATCGCGCTGCTGTTCGGCAACGCGCTGCTGAGCCCGCCGTTCGACGCCTCCCGCTCGGCGCTCATGCCGCAGCTGCTGCACGGCGAGCAGTACGTCACCGCGATCGTGCTCAACCGCACCACCGGCCAGGTCTCGCTCATCGCCGGCTACGCGCTGGGCGCCGTGCTCGTGGCGGTCAACGGCTCGCTGGCCCTGCTCGTCAACGGGCTCACGTTCGCGGTCTCGGCGCTGGTGATCTCGCTGCTGGTGCGCGAGCGCCAGCCCGAGCTCAAGCCCGAGCAGCACACCAACCTGCTGCGCGAGGCGGCCGACGGCTACCGGGTCGTGTTCCGCTCGCCGGTCATGCGCTCGATCGCGCTCGTCGTGTTCTGCGGCGTGTGCTTCGGCGTGGTTCCCGAGGGCCTGGCCGCGGCCTGGGCCGCCCACCTCGCCGGGCACTCCGACGCGTTCGGCTTCGGCGTCATCATGACCGCGGCTGCGGCCGGGTTCGTGATCGGCAGCGCGCTGATCACCTGGCTGCTGCCGCCCCAGCGGCGGGTCGCGCTGATCCGGCCGCTGGCGATCATCACGCCGCTCGCGCTCGTGCCGGCGCTGCTCGACCCGAGCCTGCCGGCGATCGTCGTCATGACCGTGGTTGCCGGGGCCTCGCTGGCCATCACGCTCCCGGCCGGCAACGGGCTCTTCGTGCAGGTGCTCCCGCCGGCGTACCGGGCCCGCGCGTTCGGCGTCATGCAGAGCGGCGTGCACCTGCTGCAGGGCGGGGCGATCGTGCTCACCGGCTGGCTGGCGACCTACTACCCGCTGCCGGACGTCGTGGGGTATTTCGGCATCGCCGGCCTCGCCGCCACCGTGCTGATCATCGCCTCCTGGCCGGCCCAGGCCACCATCGCCGACGCGATCGCGGCCAACAAGGTCCGGGCCGCGGCCGCACAGTACGCCGCGGCGCACGGCGGCATCGACGACCTCGGCGAGGTCACGATCGACCTGGCCCGGGTGGCCCTGCCGGCCCGCCGCCGCCCCTCCCCCGGCCCGCGCCGCGAGCCGCCGATGGCCGACCCCGCCGAGCGCACCGTCGACCTGACCGAGCGCACCACGGAGCTCGGCGGCCTCCCGCCCGCGCCACCCTCCCAGGCCGCGCGGCATAGTTGACGGCGTGACGTCCCCCAACTTCTACGAGCTCGTCGGTGGCGAGCCGACCTTCCACAAGCTCGTCGACGAGTTCTACGCCGGCGTGGCCGAGGATCCGATCCTGCGTCCGCTGTACCCCGAGGAGGACCTCGGCCCGGCCAACGAGCGCTTCCGGCTGTTCCTGATCCAGTACTGGGGCGGCCCGTCGACGTATTCGGAGAACCGCGGCCACCCGCGCCTGCGGATGCGCCACGCGCCCTTCCGGATCGCCTCGGCCGAGCGCGACGCCTGGCTGCGGCAGATGCGCCGGGCGGTCGACGCGATCGCGCTCCCGCCCGACCAGGAGGCGGTGCTCTGGGACTATCTGGAGCGCGCCGCCCACTTCATGGTCAACGCCGACGACCCGGAAGAATCGGACTCCACGACCATTTCGGTGCTTTAGCGTACTTTTCGTTTCCTTTCTCCACGTTTCGCGTTGTCCTGGCTATGTGCCGCCGTCTCCGGCGGCACGGTCTGGCATCACGTGAACCGACCGAGGAGACGCCTGCATGCGCCGACGCCTGATCGCCGCTGCCGCCACAGCAATGGCCGCTTTCGCGGTCGCCATTCCCGCCTCCGCCGCGCTCAACCAGCCGAGCCAGGTGTCCACCAACCCCGCCGACTTCACGCCGAACGTCCTCGGCGGCGAGGTGCGCGCGCTCGCGCTGGTCGGTGACGACCGGCGCGGTCGACCCGGCCTTCGACCTGAAGCTGACTTCGACCCGACCGGCACCTACGCGACGATCGTGGCGACGGGCCGCAAGGGGGGCGCCGAACTGATGTGTGACACGGCGGCGCGCTTCGACCTGCACGGCACCGGGATGCACAAGTCGCGGCCCGGTATCGCGGCGCTCAACCCGCTGTCGGGCAAGGCGACGACCTGGAACCCGCAGCGCAACCCGCGCGGTGTCGGGGCGCGGGCCCTGCTGGCGACGCCGCAGGGGCTCCTGGTGGGCTCGGACACGGAGCGGATCGGCAACGAGTACCACGGCCGTCTGGCCCTGATGCCGACGTCGTGACCCCGCTCAAGCGGAACGGCCCCCGTCCTTCGACGGGGGCCGTTCTCGTATGGGGTGACTGATGGGATTTGAACCCACGACACCCGGGACCACAACCCGGTGCTCTGCCAACTGAGCTACAGCCACCATGAACTCGCCCGCTAATAGTAGGGCATGGGGTGCGGGATTCGTCGACAGGGTTATGACGCGTTCGTGTCGCCTTCCCGGCTCAACTCGGCGGCGATCGCCTTGGCGGTGTCGACGTCCGGGCCGGGCAGCGGCACGAAGAGCGTGCGGCGGTAGTACTCCAGCTCACGGATGCTCTCGCGGATGTCGGCGAGGGCGCGGTGGGCGAGGCCCTTCGGCGGCTGGCCGAAGTACACGCGCGGGTACCAGCGCCGGCACAGCTCCTTGATCGAGGAGACGTCGATCATCCGGTAGTGCAGATGGTGGTCGAGGCGTGGCATGTCGCGGGCCAGGAAGCCGCGGTCCGTCGCGATCGAGTTGCCGCACAGCGGCGCCGTGCGCGGGTCGCGCACATGCTCGGTGATGTACGTCATGATGAGGTCCTCGGCCTCGGCGACCGTGACCGCGGAGGCCCGCACCGCCTCGGTGAGGCCCGACTTGCCGTGCATGTCCCGCACGACCTCGAGCATCCCGTCCAGCGCCGCGTCGTCGGCGTGGATCACCACGTCGACGCCCTCGCCGAGCACGTTCAGATCGGGGTCGGTCACCAGCGCTGCGACTTCGATCAGCGCGTCCTTCCCCAGATCGAGCCCTGTCATCTCACAGTCGATCCAGACCAAAAGATCACCCACACCGGACAGCCTAGTGTTCATCCGGCCGACTTCTCACTCCTCGGTGCAGGCAACCACTCGGAGTGCGCCTTGTCGTTACCAAATCCCGGCTCAATGTGGTCTGCGTCACTCACCGTGCGGCGGTGCTCGGCTCGGCGGCGTCCTGCTCCTCGCTCGCCGCGATCGGCGCCCAGGTGAACTGCAGCTCGATGTTCGGCATCGCCGGGAGCGGCGGGAGGTCGACGCTTCCGGCTGCGGCCCGGCTGCGGCCCGGCTGCTTCGGCCTCGTCCTTTTCCGCCTCCTCCACGACCGCCGAGCATGAGGCCGACGCCCGCCCGAACCAGACGCACGACCATGGCAGCGGCCGTGTGGGCCTTCTTCCGGGACTATTTGACCGGTACCTGCACCGTCACCGTCGTCTGGTTGAGGTCGTCGACCCGGGCCGTGAACTTGAACTCCCACGTGCCCGGGGAGGTCAGCGTGACCTGGCCGAGCGAGTGGTCGTCGCCGACGGCGAGGACCGGCACGGTGAGCGGCTCGATGCCCTTGGCGGGCAGCGCGGCCGTCGCCTTCCACTCGACGACCGTCTGCGGGCCGGAGCCGTCGGGCTTGACCGCGTACAGGTGGATGGAGTTCGGCCCGACGGTCGCCGGGGAGATGTCGACCTGGAGCTTGAGCAGGCTGGTGGAGACCACCGTGTCGAACGGGCCGGGCGGGGTGTCGCTGGTACCGCTGCGGGCCGGGCTCGTCTGGACGAGCACCGAGGTCAGCGCGAGGACGACCACGGCGATGGCGACCTCGATGATGACCGCGGCGCGCAGGCGGCGGCGGTCGGCGTCCTCGATCCGGGGCGGCTGGACCTGCGCTTCCTGCAGTTCCGCTTCGGCCGCTTCTGTTTCCGCTTCTGTCGCGTCTTCTGCCGCGTCCGAATCCGCCGCTTCGGCTTCCGCTTCTGCCGCGCCCGGTTCCGCCGCCTCTGCCGGTATTCCCGCCGCTCCTATTTCCGCCGCTGCCAGTTCCGCCGGCTCCGCTTCCGCCACGGCTGGAGCGAAGCGGCGGTTCGTGATGCTGCGCGAGTACGCCGCGACGCCGACCACGACCGCCAGGAGCGCGACCTTGGCGATGACGATCTGGCCGTACGTCGTGCCGGTCAGCGCATCGAGGGTGCCGATCTCCACGAGCGCCTGCGCGGTCCCGGCGAGCACGAGGACGGTGATCGCGAAGAGCGCCCAGCCCGACCACACCGGCACGATCGCACTCAGCTCGCGGGTGTTGGCCCGGCGCAGCAGGAAGCCGAAGAGCATGACGAGCCCGCCCAGCCAGATGGACATGGCCGCGAGGTGGGCGGCGTCGGCGACCACGGTGAGCGTGGGCACCGGCGAGGCGCTCGGGTGCCCGGAGATCGGCCAGGTCGCGAGCCCGACGATGCCCAGGATGACGAGCATGGTCTGGTCGAACTTGCCGGCCCGGCCGGTCAGCACGGGCCGGATCAGGATCGCGGTCGCGAGCACGACGCCGAGCCGCACCAGGTGCGCGGCCCCGAACGGGGTGCCCAGGACCTCGCGGGCGGCGGTGCCGGAGACGTCGAACAGGGACGTCCCGGCGGTGTAGGGGATCTGGATGTACAACTCCAGGATCGTGCTCAGCGCAAGCAGCCCGGCCCCGCCGAGCGCGAGGCGGCCCGGGTCGCGGGTGGACAGCCGGCGCGGCCAGAGCGCGAGCAGGATCAGCGCGGGCCCGACGAGCAGCACGAGACCGGCGAAGCCGAGGAACCGGGCGACGGACATCGCGTTCTTGACGACGCCGTCGGTCTGCACGTCCTTGCCGTCGTCGGCGTTCGGGGTGGCCGAGGGCTGGCCGAAGGAGAAGCTGTAGCCGCCGCTGACCGGGTGGCTGTCGGCGGAGATGACCCGGTAGCTGACCAGGTACGTGCCCTTGGGCCCGCCGGTCTTGAGCGGAATCACCAGCTCCTGATCGCGTACCGCGGGCTTGCCGGTATCCGCCCGGCTGCCGTCCGGGGCCACAACCTTGATCTTGTCGGCGACGAGCCGCACCTGCTCGCTGAAGGTCAGCGTCACCTCGCCGGGCATCTGGTCGAGCACCGTACCCGCGACCGGCGCGGTCTGCTCGAGCTCGGCGTGCGCGCTGGCGGGCGCGGCGGGCAGCACGAGGATGGCCAGGGCCCCGAGGAGCATCGCCAGAGGGACGGACCATCTGCGTCGGGTCATGAGCTCATGATTTCGCGCCGGTCATTCTGAGTTGGTCGCGGGTCACCCGCAAAAAGTTCCCGATCACTTCGAGTAGTGCCGCCAAGGCACTCCGCGATCGGCGTCCATGTTTGTCGTACCCGGGGATAGAGTCTGGGCATGACGACGACGCGCCTGGAGCCGGGTGACACGGCCCCCGAGTTCACGCTACAGACCGACCGGGACGAGCCCCTGTCACTCGCCGACCTCCGCGGCCGAAAGGTCGTCCTCTACGCCTACCCGGCCGCGATGACCCCCGGCTGCACCAAGCAGGCGTGCGACTTCCGCGACAACATCGCCTCGCTCAAGGCGGCCGGCTACGAGGTAGTCGGCATCTCCCCCGACGCCCCCGCGAAGCTGGCCCAGTTCCGCGACCGCGACGCGATCACCTTCCCCCTGGTCTCCGACCCGGACCGCGCCGTCCTGCGCGCCTACGGCGCCTACGGCGAAAAGCAGAACTACGGCCGCACGGTCCTGGGCGTGATCCGCTCCACCTTCGTGATCGACGAGAAGGGCCAGATCGAGCGCGCGATGTACAACGTACGAGCCACCGGCCACGTGGCAAAGCTGCGCAAGGACCTTGGCCTCGACTGAGCCGCCCCGCTGACGGCCGGACGTCGGTGCAGCTCCTCGCACAGGCCCGGGTCCGCATTGGCCCAGGTTTCGCGCTGGCCGAGTTAGCGCTCGCCTCGGGTCCGGGCTGGTCCAGGTTTCGCGCTCGCCGAGTTAGCGCTCGCCCGAATCCGGGCTGGTCCCGGTTTCGCGCTGGCCGGGTCTGCGCTGGCCCAGGGTCCGCGCTCGCCGGATCCGCACGAGCCCCGAGTCCGCGCTGGCCCAGGTTTCGCGCTCGCCGGGTCCGCGCTGGCCCCGGGTCCGCGCTGGCCCTGCCGTGAGTCTCACATCAGTGCGAGCTCGCATTCGGCGCGACCTTCGCACCGTCGCGCACGCATGCCCCGACATCCACGCGCGACCGACCGTGGGAGCGACTCCGGCACGACTGCTCCGCCCGCGCAACGGCACCCATTTCGCACCGTCACTCACGCGGCCCCGACGGCACCCGATCCCGCGAACCTGCCGTCCCCGCGGGCACTCCACTCACGCCGCTCTTTCCCAAGTCTCGACGTCCTGCCGCGGACATGGTGAAGCCCGGCGGAGTATCCATCCACCGGGCTTCGGCGTGCCGCCCATTTGCGCACACCGGCGACGTTTGAAGAACGAAGATCAAGTTATGACGTCGCGCTCTTCGATTGAGCTATCGGCCCATGGAGAGGACCGAGCGGGAGTTGAACCCGCAACCTCGACGACTGGCGTCCCGTTCGTTTGATCCGGCGTTCGGCGGCGAATGCTCAGACTGGAGCGAGAAGTTGAGTTTGTGTTTCGGCTCCCGCGGCCGCCTCTGCCATTGGGCTACGCCGCCTCGAGTACTGGCGGCGGAAGGAATCGAACCTCCACCTTGACACCGCGCGCACCTGTCAAACTGAGCCTCAGGTTCAGCCTGCGCTCCTTGCGCACCCCAATCCTAAAGCCGCCACCCCAAAACGCGAAACCGCTTTCCACCGCCACCGCCACACGCAGGAGGTCGCGCACCTCATAGGCGGGACCCAGCCGCACACGTCTCCCGCCGGCACTGCGCACCCTCATGCCACGCCCGCGCGGGCCGCGCACCTCGGGTCGTCACGCGTTACGCAAACACGCCCCGCACCCTCGGACCGTCACGCATCACGCATATCGACCGCCCCCGCCGCCCGGGGCACACTTCAACCCATCCGACACCCGGCGCCGCGCATTCCTGCTCCAGCGCCGGGCACCGCCGCCGTCAGGCGCCGAACAGGTACCGGAAAACCTTCTCTCCGGCCTCCTGCCCCACAACCTCCACGCCGTTGGCCTCCTCGCGGGCGAACTTCACCGCGGCCTGCAGCCTCTCGACGCGCTCCACGAGCTCGTTCACGCGCTTGGCCGCCAGCGCGCCCGAGAACTTCACGGTCTTCCAATAGCCGATGACCACGTCCTCGTAGTAGACCTCGACCTGCGCCGGGTGCTTCTCCGTCGCCTCGGCCTTGACGTGGTTGCGCGGGATCTTCTTCGTGCGGGTGGTCTGCGTGGGCTCGGTCGCGTACGTGTCGGCGGAGGCGTCGTACACCCACGTCTCGGCGGCGTCGAGGATCGGCAGCTTGCGCACGAACGTGAGGAGGTCGGCGAGCTGCTTCTCCAGGAAGAGCAGGTACGACACCGGCACCTCGCGCAGCAGGACCTCCCCGTCGACCGACACGTCGGCGCGGGCGACGCAGTTCGTCCAGTCCTTGGTCGCGGTGACGTCGAACAGGCGGGTGAGGATCGTGGCCGTCTGGCGCAGGACCTCCTCGGCCTTGACCTGCACGCGCGTCGACTCGGGCGGGAGCTGCTCGCCCTCCTCGTCCTTCGGGCGGTATGTGCGCGAGATCCCGGCCAGCAGCGCCGGCTTCTGCAGGACGTGGTGGGCCTCGGTGAGGTCCTGGAACGAGCGGGACTTCACGCCCTTCTCGACCGCGATGATCTGATTCAGCTTCGTCATAATGCGGACGAGTGTACGAGTCCGTAAAGCACTTGCAGTACCCGATAAATCGGAAGTGGGGCCGGTGAGAGTCGAACTCACACTGGCACGGACCTAAACCGTGTGCCTCTGCCATTGGGCTACGGCCCCAGTAACAGAGAGACACAATACTCAAGCCAGTCGCGTGATCTCCACCGTGACGCCCAGGTGCTTGCTCGGCGCCCCGTGGTACACCCCACGCAGCGGCGGCACGTCGTCGTAGTCCCGGCCGCGGGCGACGACCACGTGCCGCGGACCGACCGGCACCCCGTTGGTGGGATCGAACCCGGTCCACTCCCCGGCCCACCATTCGACCCAGGCGTGGCTCTGCCCGGCGACCGTCTCGCCGACCTCGGCCTCGACCTTGGGGTGCAGGTACCCGGAGACGTACCGCGCGGGAATGCCCTTCGCCCGCAGCAGCCCCACGGTCAGGTGCGCGATGTCCTGGCAGACCCCCTTGCGCAGGTCCCATGTCTCCTGGGCGCTGGTCTGCACGCCGGTCGAGCCGGGGACGTACGCCACCTCATTGCGAACCCAATGGCACAGGGCCTCGGCCGCTTCCGCGGGGGACCCGGCGACGGCGGACCAGACGTCGGCGACGAGCTCCGGGGCGACCGTCGTGAGCCGCGAGTGCGCGAGGAACTCGGCGTAGGTGTCGTGCACGGCGCCCGTGCCGAGGTCGGCCCAGCCGAGACGGACGGCCGGGGCCGGGGGCGGCGACACCTCGACCAGGCTGCTGGAGACGACGCGCAGCTGCTGGTGCGGGCGGTGCAGGTCGAACGCGGTGACCTGGGTCGCCCAGTAGTCGTGGTACCGGTACGTGGTCGCGCCGGGTGTGACCTCGACCTGGCTGAACAGGGTCGTCTGCCACGGCAGCGTCAGCGGCGTGAGCCGGGCCTCGTTGTACGAGGCCGAGACCGGACCGGCGTACTTGTAACCGGTGACGTGGCGGATCTTCAGGCGCCAGTTCATGATCCACCCCAAGCGACGGTGCCCCACGTGACGGGCGTGGACTGCGGGAAGTACCGGGCGGTGATCGCCGCGCTCGCCGTCGCGCAGGTCAGCTGCAGCGCGTGCAGGTGCTGCGGGAGCTCGGCCAGCAGCGTGGTCGTGTCGGCGTACTCCAGCCGCGTCCGGATCTGCCCGATGGGCCGGCGCGCGGCGTCGGTCACGCCGGCGCGCTCGATCGTGGGCGCAAGATCGATAAGACATTGTTCGGCGGTACCCAGGGCATGCAGGGCGGATCGCGGAAACAGACGGTCCAGAAGCAGGAACTCGGTGACCCGCTGCGGGTCGAACGTGCCGCCGTGCGTGCGCAGGAACGCCTCGTCGGCGCCGCAGGAGCGCAGCACCGTGCGCCACCCGGTCACCTCGTCGGGCGTGTTGGTCTGGATCGACAGCAGCCGTGCGGTCATGTCGACCCGTTCCAGGCTGCGCCCGAGCACCAGGAACCGCCAGCCGTCGTCGCGGCTCATCGTCGACTCGGCGAGGCCCGCGAGCACGGCCGACCGCTCACGTACGTAACTCAGGAACACCGTCGGCCCGAGCCGCTCGGCCGCGCCCCGCCGCGACGCGAGCGTGTGCCACGTGACGTTGAGGCACTCCCACATCTCGCTGGAGATCGTCTCGCGTACGCCCCGCGCGTTGTCGCGGGCGGCCACGATCGCGCCGGAGATCGCGCTGGGGTCCTCGGCGTCGAAGGCCAGCAGCTCCAGCACGTCGCCGGTGGTGAGCCGGCGGTCCTGCGGGGCGGGCGCGCCGAGGATCGACATGAGCGTGCGGCAGGCCGCGTCCTCGTCGGCCCACAGGTCCTCGAGCAGCCGGCCGAGGAAAGCGTCGAGGATGCGCGCGGTGTCGTCGGCACGCTCGACGTACCGGCCGATCCAGAACAGCGACTCCGCGATACGACTGAGCATCAGCCCTCCTCCCTACTGCTGCTGTCCGGCCATCTGCGCGGCCGCCGGGCCGCTGTCCCGCGGGCCGCTCTCGGCCCGGACGGCACCGCTGTCACGCTCGGCCCCGGCCTGGGCCCGCGGCGCCGGCGCGGGATCGCCCGGATCCGCCAGCACCCAGGTGTCCTTGGAGCCGCCGCCCTGGCTGGAGTTGACCACCAGCGCGCCCTCGGGCAGCGCGACGCGGGTCAGGCCGCCGGGCAGCAGCCAGATCTCGTTGCCGTCGTTGACCGCGAACGGGCGCAGGTCGATGTGGCGCGGCGCGACCCGGTCGCCGAGCAGCGTCGGCGACGTGGACAGCGCGACCGGCCGCTGGGCGATCCAGCCCCGGGGGTCCCGCTCGACCGTCCGGCGCAGCGTGGCCAGGGTCTCCGCGGAGGCCTGCGGGCCGATCACGATGCCCTTGCCCCCGGCCCCGTCGACCGGCTTCAGCACGAGCTGGTCGAGCCGGTCGAGCACGTCGTGGAGCACTTCGGGCTCGCGGTCGTCCAGCCGGTACGTCTCCACGTTGTCGATCAGCGGCTCCTCCGACAGGTAGTAGCGGATCAGGTTCGGCACGTACGTGTACACCAGCTTGTCGTCGGCGACCCCGTTGCCCACGGCGTTGGCCAGCGTGACCTGCCCGGCCCGCGCGGCGTTGACGATCCCCGGGCAGCCGATGACCGAGTCGGGCCGGAAGTGCAGCGGGTCGATGAAGTCGTCGTCGACCCGGCGGTACACGACGTGCACCGGCCGCTCCCCCTGCGTCGTGCGCATCCGGACCCGGTTGCCGCTGCACACCAGGTCACGCCCCTCGACGAGCTCGACGCCCATGAGCCGCGCGAGCAGCGCATGCTCGAAGTACGCGGCGTTGTACACCCCCGGCGTCAGCACGACGACGGTCGGATCGTCGACCCCTTCGGGCGCGGCGGCCCGCAGCGCCGCGAGCAGCCGCGCCGGGTAGTCGTCGACGGGCCGCACCCGAGCATCGGCGAACAGCGCCGGCATCGTGTGCGCGAGGGCGCGCCGGTTCTCGATGACGTACGACACCCCGGACGGAATCCGCAGATTGTCCTCCAGCACGCGGAAACGCCCCTGCTCGTCCCGCACCAGGTCCACGCCGCTGATGTGTACGCGCACCCCGTTGGGGGGCTCGATCCCGTACGCCTGCCGGTGGAAGTGCGCGCTGCTGGTGATCAGTTTCCGCGGTACCACTCCATCGGCGAACACCCGCCCGGCCCCGTAGATGTCGGCCAGGAAAGCCTCGAGCGCCTTGACCCGCTGCCGCACCCCGGCGGTCAGCAGGTCCCACTCGGCGGCGTCGAGAATGCGCGGAATCAGATCGAGCGGAAAGGGCCGCTCCTCCCCCGCGTACGCGAAGGTGACCCCGCGATCGGTGAAGACCCGAGCCAGCTGATCGGCCCGAAACCGCAGGTCGGACGGGGCCAACGGCTGAAGCGCGGCAAACAGCGAACGATAGGGAGACCGCGGCAGTCCGGGGCGTTCGAACATCTCGTCCCAAGCTTCGAACATGCCCCCGGACATCGAGTACTCATCGAAGATGTCCGCCATGGAGGGAGCCTAGGCAGGAACCGTTTCGCTCACATTACCGATGTGTTTTGGCCACCGATCTTGCCCTAGCCCGACTCCAGCCGAGCCGACGCCAACAACAAACCTCAATACCTCTTCCCGACGATCCCCGGATGCCGTCACCACACCTCGGGCGGCGGTCCGCACTCCTGGACGGCCTCGGCCAGCGCCGTCAAGGACCGCACCACCGCATTCGCCCTCCCCGCCGTGCAGCACCTTCCGCGGTTCCCGAATCCGCTCCACCCCGATCGCATGCCCCCCGCCCGCTGCGTGGCCGACATCGCCGAGAAGGTCGCGCACACCACCGCCGTGTCCTGGGCGCGAACCCCGATCGCCTCGAACACCGGCGCCAGCGTCCGGACCGCCGGGTTACGCATCGCGAACCCGCGCCCCAACGCCGGCCCGACGAGGCTGCGCATCCCGAGCCGATGCAGGTACCGCCCAACCGCCGACTCACTGTGCGGCGCATACACGGCGACCGACCGCCCAGTCGCCCGGCACGCTTCGAGCAACTCGGCCGATCCGGCGGTCACGGGCACCCAGTCCGCCGCGTCCACCTCCGCGTCGTGAATCAGCTGCTCGGCCCGGCGCCCCACCTCCTCCGACACCTCGCGCAGCCGCCGATCTCCTCCCAAGAGACCTGCCTCGGCCGCCATCGCTCGAACCGCGTTCGTCAAAGACCTCCGCGGCCCCGCCGCCCGCCGTCACTCGCGCCGAAGTTCGTCAAGGCCCTACGCGGCCTGACCGTCGCTGCCATCGCTCGCGCTCGAACGCGTCAACGACCTCCACGGCCCGACCACCCGGCCGGCGCTCGCGCCAGAATCCCCAGAGGCCCGTGCTGCCCGACCTGCCCGACCCGACCGGCCGGCGCCCGCCCACCGCTCGCGCCCGACGTCCTCAGGCGACGGTGACCTCGTCGCCAACCGCGACCTTGCCCCGCACGTCCGGGATGAGGTTGACGCCGAACATCAGCCCGTCCGGGAACCGCCGGTGCTTGGCCAGGATTCGCAGCGGCTGCTTGCCCTTCTCGCCGGTCTCGGGGTCGATGGTGGTCAGCACGCATCGGTCGCACGACTTCGGCACACGGAAGGCGACATCGCCGATGACGATCCGGCGGCCGATCCAGTCGTCCTCCGCCCAGGCCGGGGCGCCGGAGACGACGACGTTGGGCCGGAACCGGGTCATCGTGATCGGCTCGTCGCCGTCCTCGACCAGCCAGTCGTTGACCGCGTGCAGCGAGGACTCGTTGGCCAGCAGCAGCGGAAAGCCGTCGGCGAAGCTGACGCGATCGTCCGGGGTGCCGTACCCGGCGTCCAGCGCCCGCCGGGTCGGATCGTCGAGGTGGAACAGGCGCGCCGGCCGCCCGATCACCTGCGACACCCAGTGGTTCGCGACGTCCCCCGCGGACGTCGCGGCGATCCACTGGTGGAAGTGCCTGATGTCGGTCGTCTCGGCCGACGGGTACGGAACCTCGACCGGCGCCGCGCCCTCTGCCTCGAGCACCAGGCCCCGGTCGTTGTACCGCGGCCGCACCCGACCCATTGCCGGCCACTCCCGCTGGGTGATCAGCTTGGCCGCCTCGTCGACGACGATCCACCGGCGATCGCCCGCAAGACCCCAGGGCTCCACCTCCGCGATGCCTGCCTCGACGCGGTAACAGCTCTTGATCGGGTAGGTAGCTAGGTAGCTCAGGCGCACGTTCTGAGAGTCGCATGGACGTCCCCCTTTCCGCCAACATTCTGAATGATCCCATGCACTTGACGCAACCCTGAAAGTCGACTTACAGTCAGCCCATGACCTCAACACCGCGCCAGCGGATACTCGACCTCTTCGATGGACAGCGACTCACGCCCGTCCAGCGGCGCATCGCGCGCATCCTGGTCGAGCACGCCGGGCGGGCCGGTTACCTGTCCAGCGGCGACCTGGCGACCCTCGCGGGCGTCAGCCAGCCGTCGGTGACCCGGTTCGCGACGGCGCTGGGGTTCGAGGGCTATCCCGCGCTGCGCGACGAATTGCGCGTGACCATCGACGGCTACCGGCACGGCCCGTCCACAGTGGACGACCCGGATGAGACCGCCCCGGTCAGCCAGTTCGAGCAGGCGCTCGGTGACGAGATCGCCAACCTCCAACGGCTCTCCGACACTCTCAAAGACCCCGGGCCGCTGACTGAGGCGGGCCGGTTGCTGATGGCGAGCCGGCCGCTGCCGGTCCTCGGGCTGCGGGCGGCCGCAGCCCTCGCGGGCGCCTTCGCCTACTTCGCGGCCAAGGTTCATCCGGACGTAAGGCTGGTGCAAGAGCAGGGCAGTCTGCTCGCGGATCGCCTGGAACAGGCACGCGCGGCCGGTGCAGTTGCGATGCTGGCGTTTGTGCTGCCCCGATATCCACGCGAGGCGGTCGACGCGCTACGCGAGGCACGGGCCGCGGGGCTTCGTGTCGTCACCGTGACGGACTCGCCGGTCAGCCCGGCGGCCGCCGAGTCCGACGTGGTGCTGCCCGCGCCGGTCGGCTCCCGGCTCGTGTTCGACATGCACACCGCGCCGATGGCCATGGTGACGATCCTGCTCCAGGCGATGTGCGACTCGGCACCGGCCGAAACTCAGGAGCGGCTCGAGGCGTTCGAGCGCTCCGCCGCCACCCGTCAGGTATTCCTGCCCTAACCGAGGAGAATCATGGAAACAGTCCGTGCCCCTCGGGGCACCCAGTTGACGGCGCGAGGTTGGCAACAGGAAGCCGCCCTGCGCATGCTCATGAACAACCTCGACCCCGACGTCGCGGAACGTCCGCAGGACCTGGTGGTGTACGGCGGTACCGGCAAGGCCGCACGCGACTGGCCGTCCTACCGCGCACTGGTCCGCACCCTGACGACCCTCGGGCCGGACGAGACGATGCTGGTGCAGTCCGGCCGCCCCATCGGGGTGCTGCAGACGCACGAGTGGGCGCCCCGGGTGCTGATCGCCAACTCCAACCTGGTCGGCGACTGGGCCAACTGGCCGGAGTTCCGGCGGCTGGAGGCGCTCGGCCTGACGATGTACGGGCAGATGACCGCCGGGTCGTGGATCTACATCGGCACGCAGGGCATCCTGCAGGGCACCTACGAGACGTTCGCGGCGGTGGCCGAGAAGCGGTTCGGGGGGTCGCTGGCCGGCACGCTCACGATCACCGCGGGGTGCGGCGGGATGGGCGGCGCGCAGCCGCTCGCGGTCACCATGAACGGCGGCGCCTGCCTGATCATCGACGTCGACCGGGCCCGGCTGGAGCGGCGGGTCGCCACCCGCTACCTCGACGTCGTCGCCGACTCGCTGGAGGACGGGGTCCGGCTCGCCGTCGAGGCGCAGACGGCGCGCAGGCCGCTGTCGGTCGGGGTCGTGGGCAACGCGGCGCTGCTGCTGCCCGAGCTGCTGCGGATGGGCGTCGCGGCCGACATCGTGACCGACCAGACCTCGGCGCACGACCCACTGTCCTACGTGCCGAGCGGTGTCGCGCCCGAGGACGCGGCCGACTACGCGGCGAAGAAGCCCGAGGAGTTCACGGAGCGGGCCCGCGAATCGATGGCCCGGCACGTGGAGGCGATGGTCGGCTTCCTGGACCGCGGCGCCGAGGTGTTCGACTACGGCAACTCGATCCGGGGCGAGGCCCAGCTGGGCGGATTCGACCGGGCGTTCGCGTTCCCGGGGTTTGTCCCGGCGTACATCCGCCCGCTCTTCTGTGAGGGCAAGGGCCCCTTCCGGTGGGCCGCACTGTCGGGCAACCCCGCCGACATCGCCGCCACCGACCGGGCGATCCTCGACCTCTTCCCGGAGAACGCGTCGCTGCACCGCTGGATCACGATGGCCCGGGAGCGGGTCGCGTTCCAGGGGCTGCCGGCGCGGATCTGCTGGCTCGGGCAGGGCGAGCGCGACCGGGCCGGGCTGCGGTTCAACGAGATGGTCGCCGACGGCACCCTGGAGGCGCCGCTCGTGATCGGGCGCGACCACCTCGACACCGGATCAGTCGCCTCGCCCTACCGCGAGACTGAGGCGATGCGCGACGGATCCGACGCGATCGCGGACTGGCCGCTGCTCAACGCGCTGGTCAACACGGCGTCGGGCGCCTCGTGGGTGTCGATCCACCACGGCGGCGGCGTCGGGATCGGACGGTCGATCCACGCCGGGCAGGTGTCGGTCGCCGACGGCACCGCGCTGGCGGCGCAGAAACTGGCGCGGGTGCTCAGCAACGACCCGGCGATGGGCGTGCTGCGGCACGTGGACGCCGGGTACGAGGACGCGGCGGAGGTGGCCGGGGCGAACGGGCTGCGGGTGCCGATGCGGGAGGCGCCGGCCGACGGCGCAGAGGCCGGTGAGCGGGCATGATGAGCGCCGAGCGGTTCGCCGCGCTGTGGGAGTCGCTGAGCCCCGTCGGCCGGGTCGGTGAGGACGGTGGGTACGTCCGGCACTCGTGGACCGACACCGACCTGGTGTGCCGGGAGTGGTTCATCGAGGAGGCGCTGGACCGCGACCTCGAGGTGGAGATCGACCGCAACGGCAACCTGTGGGCCTGGTGGGGCGAGCCGGAGCAGGAGGGCGCCATCGTCACCGGCAGCCACCTCGACTCCGTTCCGCACGGCGGGGCCTACGACGGGCCGCTGGGCGTCGTGTCCGGGCTGCTGGCCATCGACCGGCTCCGCGAGCGGGGCGTGAAACCGGTGCGGCCGGTGGCGGTCGCGGTGTTCACCGAGGAGGAGGGTGCCCGGTTCGGGGTACCGTGCCTCGGATCACGGCTGATGACCGGCGCGTTCGACCCAGCGAAGGCGCTCCGGCTGCGCGACCGTGAGGGTGCCTCGCTCGCCGACGCGATCGGGCGGGCCGGGCTCGACCCGGACCGGCTCGGGCCCGATCCGGAGCGGCTCGCGCGCATCGGGGCGTTCGTCGAGCTCCACGTCGAGCAGGGGCGGGCCCTCGACCACCTGAACGCGCCGATCGGCGTGGCGAGCGCGATCTGGCCGCACGGGCGATACCGGTTCGACTTCACCGGCGAGGGCAACCACGCCGGCACGACGCGCATGTCGGACCGGCACGATCCGATGCTGACGCTCGCGTATACGGTGCTGGCGACCGACGAGGTCGCCCGGATCCACGGTGCGCACGCGACCGTCGGGCGGGTCGACGTCGCACCGAACGCCACCAACGCCATCGCCGCCCGCGCCTCCGCCTGGCTGGACGCCCGGGCCGCGGACGGCGAGACGCTGCAGAAGCTCGTCGAGTCGATCCACCACCGCTCCGAGGAACGGGCGCGGCGCGACGGCACGCACGTCACGATGACCGCGGAGTCGGTCACGGGCGAGGTCGGGTTCGCCGGTGACGTCAGCCGGCTCGCCGCCCTCGAGCTGCAGGCGCCCGTGCTGCCGACCGGCGCCGGGCACGACGCGGGCGTGCTGTCCGCCCACGTCGACACGGCCATGCTGTTCGTGCGGAACCCGACCGGCATCTCCCACGCGCCGCAGGAGTCGGCCTCCGACGCCGACTGCGCCGTCGGGGTGGAGAAGCTCACCGACCTCTTGGCCCGGCTATGTCAATGACGCGGTACCACTGCCAACACGCCTGGCTGCCGTCCGGCGTCGCCGACGACGTGCTCGTCGAGATCGCCGGTGGGCGGTTCGTCGCGGTACGGGCGCAGACGCCGGTCGACGCGCCCGAGGCGGCCGGGGCGGTCCGGCTGGCGGGGCTCACGCTGCCGGGCCTGGCCAACGCGCACTCCCACGCGTTCCACCGGGCGCTGCGGGGGCGGACGCAGCGGGGCCGGGGCACCTTCTGGACCTGGCGCGAGCAGATGTACGCGGTGGCGGGCGCGCTCGACCCGGACTCGTACCACGCGCTGGCGGTCGCCGTGTACGCCGAGATGGCGCTGGCCGGCATCACCTGCGTCGGCGAGTTCCACTACCTGCATCACGGGCCGGGCGGAGTCAGGTACGCGGACCCGAACGCTATGGGCGAGGCACTCATCGCCGCGGCGGCCGATGCGGGGATCAGGATCACGCTGCTCGACACGCTGTACCTGACCGCGGGGGTCGATGGGCGAGCGTTGGAAGGGGTACAACTCCGGTTCGGGGATGGGTCGATCGATGCCTGGTCGAACCGGCTGGATCGGCTGCGGCCGCGGCCTCATGCGCGGATCGGGGCGGCGGCGCACAGCGTGCGGGCGGTGCCGGCCGAGGTGCTGGCGGCGTTCGCGTCGCGCACCGACGGTCTGCCGACGCACGTGCACCTCTCGGAGCAGCGCGCGGAGAACGAGGCCTGCCTGGCGGTTCACGGCCGGACGCCGACGGAGTTGCTCGCCGATAACGGGCTGCTCAGCGCGCGGTTGACGGCGGTGCACGCCACGCACCTGTCGGACACGGACCGGACGGAGCTCGGGGACAACGGCACCGGGGTGTGCTTCTGCCCGACGACCGAACGGGATCTCGCCGACGGCATCGGGCACGCACGGGCGCTGGTCGACGCGGGCAGCCCGCTGAGCCTGGGCAGCGACAGCCACGCGGTGATCGACCTGTTCGAGGAGGCACGCGGCGTCGAGATGCACGAGCGGCTCCACACCGAGCACCGCGGGCACTTCACGGGCGCCGAGCTCATCACCGCGGCCACGGTGGCCGGGCACGCGGCGCTCGGCTGGATGCACGCCGGTTCCATCGCCGTCGGTGGGCGGGCGGACCTGGTCACGGTGGCGCTCGACACGGCCCGGACGGCGGGCTGCGACCCGGCGGCGATCGGGTTCGCGGCGACGGCGGCGGACGTGCGGCACGTGGTGGTCGACGGGCGGGTCGTCGTGCGCGACGGGGTTCACGCCGGCGTCCCCGATGTGGGGGCTGCCCTGACCAGTGCGCTCGGAGAGGTCGCGAAGGAAGGCCGGTCCGGCGGTGGAGGACGGCCGGACCCGAGCACCGGGCCAGGGAGCGTGGCGGGCGGCAGCGAGACAGGCAGCGCGACGGCCGGCGGCGACGGATTGAGCGACGCACCGAGGGCCGATGGACCGGAAAACGTGGCGGGCATCGGCGACGGGTCTCGAAACGGCACGAGCGGTGACGGGGCGCGGAATGTGGCGGGCAATGGCGGGGACGCGGCCGTCGGGGAGAGTGGCGTTGGAGTTGGCGTTTGGCGTGAAGGTGTTGACGATGGCGGGCGCATCGGGGCGGCGCTATGAGGTCGCTGCTGGTCACCAACGTCGGGGAGCTCGTCACGGGCGATCCGAACTGGGGTGAGGGGCCGCTCGGGATTCGGCGCAACGCGGCGCTCGTCATTGACGATCGGCGGGTCGAGTGGATCGGGCGGGCCGGCGATGCGCCCGCGGCCGATGTGCGGCTCGACGCCGACGGGGCGGCGGTGCTGCCGGGGTTCGTGGACAGTCACTCGCACCTGGTGTTCGGGGGCGATCGGGCGGCGGAGTTCGCGGCGCGGATGGCGGGGCAGCCGTACACGGGTGGGGGGATCCGGACGACCGTCGGCGCCACTCGGGCCGCCGATGACGAGCAGTTGCGGGCCAACGTGGCGCGGCTGCGGAACGAGGCGCTGCGGCAGGGTACGACGACGATGGAGATCAAGTCCGGGTACGGGCTGAGCGTCGCCGATGAGGCTCGGTCGCTGCGGATCGCGCGGGAGTTCAGCAGCGAGACGACGTTTCTCGGGGCGCATGTGGTGCCGGCGGAGTACGCGGATCGGACGGACGACTACGTGAGCCTCGTGTGCGGGCCGATGCTGAGCGCGGCACGCGGGGCCGGGGCGCGGTGGATCGACGTGTTCTGCGAGCGGGGGGCGTTCGACGCGGATCATTCGCGGGCGATCCTGACCGTCGGCGCGGACGCGGGGATGGGTGTGCGGGTGCACGCCAACCAGCTGACGGCGGGGCCCGGGGTACAGCTGGCGGTTGAGCTCAATGCCGCTTCGGCGGATCACTGCACGCATCTGTCCGCGGCGGACATCGCGGCGCTCGCCGGGTCGGGCACGGTCGCGACGCTGTTGCCGGGGGCGGAGTTCTCGACGCGGTCGCCGTATCCGCCGGCGCGGGCGCTGCTCGATGCGGGGGCGACCGTTGCGCTGGCGACGGACTGCAATCCGGGGTCGTCGTACACCACGTCGATGCCGTTCTGCATCGCGCTCGCCGTGCGCGAGATGGCGATGACGCCGGCCGAGGCCGTACTCGCGGCTACGCGGGGCGGGGCGGCGGCGTTGCGCCGGGAAGACATCGGGCGGCTGACGCACGGGGCGCGCGGCGACCTCGTCGTGCTGGACGCCCCCTCGTACGTGCACCTGGCCTACCGGCCCGGGGTGCCGCTGATGAATAACGTCGTGCTCAATGGGGAGCTGGTTTGATCACCATCACCGCCTCTGGCATCAGCCCTGACGACCTGATCGCGGTCGCCCGGGCCAACGCGCGGGTGGCCCTCGCGCCGGACGCGCTCGACGCCATGCGCGCGAGCCGGTCCATCGTGGACGCGATCGAGCGGGACGGGCGCCCGGTGTACGGGGTGTCGACCGGGTTCGGGGCGCTCGCGAACACGTTCATCGCGCCGGAGCGGCGGGCGGAGCTGCAGCACGCGCTGATCCGGTCGCATGCGGCGGGCGTCGGGCCGCCGGTGTCGCGGGAGGTCGTACGCGCGATGATGCTGCTGCGAATCCGCTCGCTGGCCATGGGGCGCTCCGGGGTGCGGCCCGAGGTCGCGCAGGCGCTCGTGGAGCTGCTGAACTCGGACATCACGCCGTGGGTGCCCGAGCACGGGTCGCTCGGCGCGTCCGGCGACCTGGCGCCGCTGGCCCACTGCGCGCTGGTGCTGATCGGCGAGGGGTGGGTGCTGGCGAAGGACGGTACGCGGGTCAGTGCGCTCGACGCGGGAGTGTCGCCGATCGAGCTGTCGTCGAAGGAGGGGCTCGCCCTCATCAACGGCACCGACGGCATGCTCGGCATGCTGCTCATGGCCATCGAGGACGCGCGGCACCTGTTCACGATGGCGGACGTGACGGCGGCGCTGTCGATCGAGGCGATGCTCGGGTCGGACCGGCCGTTCATGCCGGAGCTGCACACGATCCGGCCGCATCCGGGGCAGGCGGCCTCGGCGGCGAACATCCACCGGCTGCTGCAGGGCTCGCCGATCATGGACTCGCACCGGGACGACCTGGTGCATGCGGTGCAGGACGCGTACTCGATGCGGTGCGCGCCGCAGGTGGCCGGGGCGGCGCGGGACACGCTGGACTTCGCGGCGGCGGTCGCCGGGCGGGAGCTGCGGTCGATCGTGGACAACCCGGTGGTGCTCACCGACGGGCGGGTCGAGTCGACGGGCAACTTCCACGGGGCGCCGCTCGGGTTCGCGGCGGACTTCCTCGCGATCGCGGCGGCCGAGGTCGGGGCGATCGCCGAGCGGCGGGTCGACCGTCTGCTGGACGTCACCCGGTCGCGGGACCTGCCGCCGTTCCTGGCCCCGGACGCGGGGGTGAACTCGGGGCTGATGATCGCGCAGTACACCGCGGCGGGGATCGTCGCGGAGAACCGGCGGCTGGCGGCGCCCGCGAGCGTGGACTCGCTGCCCACGTCGGGCATGCAGGAGGACCACGTGTCGATGGGGTGGGCGGCGACGCGGAAGCTTCGGACGGTGCTGGACAACCTGTGCAGCATCCTCGCGGTCGAACTGATCTCGGGGGTGCGCGGGATTCAGCTCCGGGAGCCGCTGCAGCCCTCGCCGGCGGGGACCCTCGCGGTGGAGATCGTGGAGCGGTTCGCGGGACGGCCGGGGCCGGATGTGTTCCTCGCGCCGGTGATGGAGGCGGCTCGGGGAGTGGTGTGGTCGCGGGACCTCCGGAGGGAGATCGAGCGGGTGGCGGGATCGCTGGCCTGACCAAAAGCAAGGGGGCAGACCAGCCAAGGACTCGAACGGCGGCCGACCAAGGTGCGGGCGGCCGCCGGGAGCTGAAACGAAAGGCTGCCGTGTTACAGGGCCGCGGCCAGGGCTCGGAAGGCCTTGCCGCGGTGGCTGATGGCGTCCTTCTCGTCCGGGGTCAGTTCGGCCGTCGTGCGGGTGTGGCCGTCGGCTACAAAAATCGGGTCGTAGCCGAAGCCGCCGTCGCCGCGGGGGGCTCGGATCAAGTGGCCTCGCATCTCGCCTCGGAAGACCTGTTCGCGGCCGTCCGGGTGGACGAGGGCGGCGGAGCAGACGAAGGCCGCGCCCAGGTGCTCGTCGGGCACGTCGGCGATCTGGGCCAGGACCAGGCGCAGGTTGGCGCCGTCGCGGTCCGGCGCGCCGCCCGGCAGGCCGGACCAGCGGGCCGAGAACACGCCGGGCATGCCGTTGAGGGCGTCCACGGCCAGGCCCGAGTCGTCGGCGATGCTGGGCAGGCCGGTGTACTGGACCGCCTCGCGGGCCTTCAGGAGGGCGTTCTCCTCGAACGTCAGGCCGGTCTCGGGGGCCTCCGGGTAGGTGTCGACGTCGTCCAGGCCCAGGAGCTCGATGTGCGGCGCCGAGGAATCCAGGACCCGGCGGAGCTCCACGAGCTTCTTCTTGTTGCGGGTCGCCAGGAGGAGGTTCGTCATCCGGCCAGGGCCTTCTGCTGCAGCGCGGTCAGGTCGGCGCAGCCGCGGGCACCCAGGTCGACCAGGGTGTCGAGCTCGGCGCGGGTGAAGATGCCCTGCTCGCCGGTGCCCTGGACCTCCACGAACTCGCCGGCGCCGGTGCAGACGACGTTCATGTCCACGTCCGCCACCACGTCCTCCTCGTAGCAGAGGTCGAGGCGCGGGTCGCCGGCGATGATGCCCACGCTCACGGCCGCCACCGAGCGGTGCAGGACGTCCGCGGGCTTGCCGGCCAGTTTGCGCTGGGCGGCGAGCCAGCCGACCGCGTCGTGGAGGGCCACGTAGGCGCCGGTGATGGCGGCGGTGCGGGTGCCGCCGTCGGCCTGCAGGACGTCGCAGTCGAGGACGATCGAGTTCTCGCCCAGGGCCTTGAGGTCGATGCAGGCGCGCAGGCTGCGGCCGATCAGGCGGGAGATCTCGTGGGTACGGCCGCCGATCTTGCCCTTCACGCTCTCCCGGTCGCTGCGGGTCGTGGTGGCGCGCGGGAGCATCGCGTACTCGGCGGTCAGCCAGCCCAGGCCGGAGCCCTTGCGCCAGCGGGGCACGCCCTCCGTGACGCTGGCGGTGCACAGCACGCGGGTGGCGCCGAACTCGATGAGCACGGACCCCTCCGGGTGCGTGCTCCACTGGCGGGTGATCGATACGGGACGAAGTTGGTCGTGGACGCGTCCATCGGGTCGAGCCATGAGAACCACCCTAGACAAGGGGCGGCGCACGAGGTCAGGCGACCTTGCCCGGGACCATGTCCAGGTCCGCGGCGGGCGAGCCGTGCCGCCACTCCGACCAGGCGAGCCGGAACAGGCCCGGCAGGAGGTCGGTCGAGCGGCGGATCACCCAGTGGGTGCCGGCCGTCGAGATCCACAGGGCCTGGGCCAGCGGCGACGGCGGCGGGCTGCTCGGCTCGGGCGACGGGCGGGCGGGGCCCGGGCCGTCCGTGCGGAGGGTCTTGACGACGCCGCGCTGGTCGAGGAGGTCGAAGTACGAGCAGGCCAGGAAGCGGTGCCCGCGCTCGCTCGGGTGGAGGCGATCGACACTCCACATGCGGCGGTCGTACGAGTCCGGGTTGCCGGCCGCGTCGAAATGGATGGTGTCGTACCGTGCGGCAATGCGGTCGGCCGCCTCATTGATCTCGGCCATGCGGCGGGCGAGCGGGCGGGCCAGCGGGCCGGGCAGGCCGAACATGCGTCCGGGGTCGGGCAGGCGGATCGTGAGCACCTCGGAGCCGGCCCCGCGCAGGGCGGCGACGGTGCGCTCGAGGTGGCCCGCGAAGCGGACGCCGTCGAACGGGTCCCGCAGCGTGTCGTTGGTGCCGATGAGCACGGCCGCGAGGGTCGGGCGCACCGCGAGCGCGCGCGGGAGCTGGTCGCGCTCGAGGTCGGCGGCCCGGGCGCCGCTGAGCGAGAAGTTGTGGAGACGTACACCCAGGGCGGAGGCGAAGATCGGCGCCCAGCCGCGCCACTTCCCCTTGACCCGGTCGCCGAAGCCGGCGGTCGTCGAATCACCCAGAGCCGCAAAGACAGTCACGGAGCCACCCCCGACAGGACCAGCGAGTGGTGTACCGCGAGGAAGCCGGCGACCGCGGCCGGCCAGGAGAACTGCTCCGCCCGGGCGCGCGCCTCGGCGCGTCGGGCGGCGGCGGGTCGTTCGAGCACCCGCAGTACACCGGAAGCAAAATCGTTCGTGACGGCGACGCCGGCGGCGCCGATCACCTCGGGCAGCGCGGATGCCGCGTCGACGACGACGGGCGTACCGCACGCGAGCGCCTCCAGGGCGGCGAGCCCGAACGTCTCGATGGGGCCGGGCGCGATCACGACGTCGGCGGTCGCGAGCAGCGACGCGACGGCGGTGCGCTCGGCCACGAACTCCATGAAGTGCACCTCGTGCCCGCGGGCCTGCTCCTGGAGCCGGGCGCGCAGGGGGCCGTCGCCGGCCACCACGAGTACCGCATCGATGCCCCGCTTCCGCAGCGCCACCAGGGCGTCGACGGAGCGCTCGGGCCGTTTCTCGGAGGAGAGCCGGCCGCAGTGCACGAGCAGGACCTGGTCCGGCCGGGCGTAGCGGGCGCGCAGCGTGTCGTCGTAGCGCGACGGGTTGAACAGCTCCAGGTCGACGCCGAGCGGCACCTGGGCGAGGTTGCCGGCCCCGATGCGGCGGAACTCGTTGGCGGCCCAGCCGGTCGTGCACACGATGCGGTCGTACGAGCGGAAGCTGCGCGCGTTGAGCAGGTTCGCCCACGGGTTGCCGAGCGGGCCGGCGAAGGTGAGCAGGCCGGCGAGGCTCTCGTGGGACACCATCACGGCGGGGATGCCGCGCTCCCGGGCCCAGCGGCCGGTCCAGCGCAGCGTGAAGCGGTCGGAGACCTCGAGCCGGTCGGGCGCGAGGTCGGCGAGGAGCTTGACCAGGCGGCGGCGGGCCAGCAGGACGCGGTACCCGCCGGTACCGGGCACGACCGGGCCGGGAATCGTGATCACGCGGCCCTGCTTGGTCATCTCGTCGGAGTACTCGGCCCCGGGGACGATGAGGATCGGCTCGTGGCCCGCGGCGAGGTACCCCTCCCCGAGGGCGTGCAGGGCCGTGCGCAGCCCGCCGGAGCGCGGCATGACGAAGTTCGCCAGCCGTACTATTCGCGCACTCACGCCGGTGCCTCCGCTGCGCTCCGGCATCGACGCGAGGCACAACGCACCCTGCTGTTCCGATGAGCGGCCCCTCCGCTCCGCTCCGGACCGCTCATGCCGGAATGGGCACAGACCGGGCGGCGACGCCTCCCGAGTGCACGTCCACGTAGTGCTTGATCAGCTCGTCCCCGACCGCGGCCCAGGTGCGCGACGCCACCGCCACGCGCGCGGCGACGCCCATAGCCAGGCGCCGCTCGTCGTCGTTCACCAGCGAGGTCACCGCCGCGACGAGCGCCGGGGCGTCGCCGGGCGGCACCAGGAAGCCGGTGCGGCCGTCGTCGACGAGGTCCAGCGGGCCGCCCTGGGCCGGCGCGACCACGGGCACCCCGCTCGCGAGGGCCTCCTGGATGGTCTGCCCGAAGGTCTCGAACGGCCCGGTGTGCACGAACAGGTCGAGGCTGGCGAAGATCCGGGCCAGCTGGTCGCCGCGCCGCTCGCCGAGGAACACCGCGTCGGGCATCGCCCGCTCGAGGTTCGCCCGGGCGGGGCCGTCGCCGACCACGACCACGCGGACGCCCGGGATGCGGCTGACCGGCGCGAGGAGGTCGACGCGCTTCTCGACGGCGAGCCGGCCGACGTACCCGACGATCACCTGCCCCTCGGCGGCCACCGCGCGGCGCAGGGCCGCGGAGCGGTGCCCGGGGTCGAAGCGGGCCGCGTCGACCCCGCGGCGCCAGAGCCAGACGCGCTCGATGGCGTGGCTGTGCAGGGCCGTGGCGGCGGCGGTGGAAGGCGCCAGGGTCCGGTCGGCGGCGTTGTGGATGTGCCGCAGCCAGCGCCAGGCGGCCTGCTCGCCGAGGTTCGACTTGTAGTACAGGCGGGCGTAGGCGGGGACGTCCGTCTGGTAGACGGCCACCGTGGGCAGGCCCAGCGACGCCGCGACCGTCATGCCGCGGGCGCCGAGCACGAACGGGCTGGCCAGGTGGACGAGGTCGGTGCGGTGCGCCCTCAGCGCGGCGGCCAGGCGGCGGCTGGGCAGCCCCAGCCGGAAGCTCCCATAGCCCGGCGTCGCGACGGAGGGCACGCGGATGATCTGGTACGGGAACGAGCCGGTGACCGAGCGCGCCGCTGACGACGGCTGCGGTGCGATCACGAGCGGCTCGTGGCCACGCGCGACGAGGTGTTCGGCGACCCGGACGACGGAGTGGGCGACGCCGTTCACATCGGGCGGGAACGATTCGGTGACGATCGCGATCCGCATGCCATGACCATGAGGGCGTCGTCCATGCATGCGGCCACCATTTGTTGGCCAGACGGCAAACGGGGTCCTAAATGTCGTACCTGGCCCCAGGCCGGACCACGTCGATCGGGCCAGAGAAGGCGCTCGATGCGGCCTCCACCGTCAGCGCCTCGCTCCCCCAGGCCGGGACCAGGTGCGTGAGCAGCAGCCGGCCGACGCCCGCCTTGGTGGCGTGCTCGGCCGCCTCCCGGCCGGTCAGGTGCAGGTCGGGCGGGTTGTCCACCCCGTCGAGGTAGCTCGCCTCGCACAGGAACGCGTCGGCCCCCTGGGCCAGGCGGATCAGCGCCTCGCACGGGGCGGTGTCGGCCGAGTACGCGAGCACCTTGCCGTCGTGCTCGAGGCGCACGCCGTACGTCTCGATGGGGTGGTTGACGCGGTCCACGGTCACCGACAGCGGCCCGATCGGGAAGCTGCCGGGCTGCAGGGCGTAGAAGGTGTACACGTCGCCGATCGACATCGGCTCGTTCTCCCCCCCGTAGGCCGCGGTGATCCGCTCGGGGGCGTTCACGGGCGCGTAGACCGGCAGGGGCGGGAACGGGCCGGCCGGGGCGTAGCGGCGGGCCACGACGTACGAGCAGGCGTCCAGCATGTGGTCGCAGTGCAGGTGCGACAGCAGGATGGCGTCGACGGCGTAGAGGCTGCCGTAGCGCTGCAGCGCCGACATGGAGCCCGGGCCGAAGTCCATCAGCAGACGGAAGCCGTCCGCCTCGACCAGGTAGGCGGAGCAGGGCGCCTCCGGCCCCGGGAAGCTGCCGGCGCAGCCGAGAACCGTGAGCCTCATGATGCTGCCCTCAACCCGCCGTCTCCCGTCTTCGAACGAACTGTGGATCGCATTGCTAGGAACGGTCAGGGTGAGGATAGATCCAATCCACGAACCCGCCGGTATAAGGCCCGGCTTGGCCCGTTCACGCTGCGCAGCCTACGCCGGACTGACAGCCGAGGCCGAAAGATCCGGGGGCGGATGTCGCCAACGTGACAGGGTCGCGTCACGGTCAACTGCCTCGCTCGTTGCACGCGGTGAGGCGGTAACAGAGGAGGCGACTGTGTCGGTTGACATGTCCCGAGCCAAGTGGCTGCGCCGGCAGCTCCCCGACGCGTTCCGCCTGCCCACCGAGGCCGACCCGCGCCCGGACAACCGGCAGATCGCCGCGGTGTGCGCCTGGGCGGCCGCGCTCGGCCTGGGGGGCATGGCGGTGGCCCTGCGGGCCTTCGTGGGCCTGATCGCGCAGTACCGCGTCTGGTACGGCCCCGTCGTCGTCACCATCGGCCTGCTCGGTCTGGCGTGCACCATCGCCGCGTTCGCGAGCGTGCACCGGCGCAGGCTCCCCTACGCGCTGCTGGGCGCGGCGTCGGTGAGCCTGCTGCTCGGCTGGGTCGTGACCGGGCTGTAGGGCTGTCTACGCCCAGAGCTGGCCGTCGAGGGCGCTCTCGGCCTCGGCCAGCGTGCCCCCGTGGGCGCCGGTCGAGAGGTACTTCCACCCGCCGTCGGCCACCAGGAACACCACGTCGGCCCGCCGGCCGGCCTTGAGCGCCTGGTGGGCCACCGCGAGCGCGGCGTGCAGCACGGCGCCGGTGGAGAAGCCCACGAACATGCCCTCGACCTCGACCAGCTGCCGGGTGCGCAGCACGGAGTCCTGGGTGCCCACGGAGAAGCGGCGGGTCAGGACCGACGCGTCGTACAGCTCCGGCACGTAGCCCTCGTCGAGGTTGCGCAGCCCGTAGACGAGCTCGCCGTAGCGGGGCTCGGCCGCGATGATCTCGATGTCCTCGACCTTCTCGCGCAGGTACCGCCCCACGCCCATGAGCGTGCCGGTGGTGCCCAGGCCGGCCACGAAGTGGGTGATGGTGGGCAGGTCGCGCAGGATCTCCGGGCCGGTCGTCTCGTAGTGCGCACGGGCGTTGGCCTCGTTGCCGTACTGGTACAGCATCACCCAGTCCGGATGCTCGGCCGCGATCTCCTTCGCCACGGCGACGGCGCGGTTGGAGCCGCCCGCCGCCGGCGACGTGATGATCTCCGCGCCGTACATCCGCAGCAGGGTGGTGCGCTCGGACGAGACGTTCTCCGGCATCACGCACACCAGGCGGTACCCGCGCAGCTTCGCCACCATCGCCAGCGCGATGCCGGTGTTGCCGCTGGTCGGCTCGATGATCGTGTCGCCGGGGCGGAGGCGGCCGGACTCCTCGGCCGCCTTCACCATCCACAGCGCCACGCGGTCCTTGACGCTCCCCGTCGGGTTGCGGTCCTCGAGCTTGGCCCAGAGCCGCACGTCGGCGCTCGGCGAGAGCCGGGGCAGTCCGACGAGCGGCGTGTTGCCGCACGCGTCGAGCAGGGACTCGTAGCGCGCCACGGATCAGCCGCGCAGGGCGTGAGCGGCGGCGAACGCGAACGCCCCACCCGCGACCGCGGGCAGGATCGTCACCGAGTCGCCGTCGTTGAGCTTCGCGTCGAGCGCGCCGAGGAAGCGGACGTCCTCGTCGTTGATGTACACGTTGACGAACCGGTGCAGGCCGCCCTCGCCCGTGATCAGGCGGTCCTTGATGCCCGCGTGGCGCGAGTCGATGTCGGTGAGCAGGTCGGCGATGGTGTCCCCGGCGCCCTCGACGGTCTTGGCGCCGCCGGTGTAGCTGCGCAGGATGGTGGGAATACGGACCTCGATAGCCATTTCTTCTCCTCTGGTACGGCATGAGCCTTTGACGACGTGCGGACGTACTCGTGCAACCGGGCGGCCTCAGCTGCCGGACTGACACTCGTAGTCGACGGTCGCCGGGCTCTGCCCGAAGAGGTACTTCTGGACGGCGTTCGGATCCACGACTGCATTAACTACCTGAACCGGCTCTTCGGTGACGGCTCCGTCCACGATGCGGAACGAGCGGACCTCGGTCAGCTCCGGATCGCGGGTGGAGACGAGCAGGTAGTGCGCGTTGGGCTCGCCGGCGAAGGAGACGTCCGTGCGGGACGGATAGGCCTCGGTGGCGGTGTGCGAGTGGTAGACCACGACCGGCTCCTCGTCGGCGTCGTCCATCTCCCGCCACAGCCGCAGCTGCTCCTTCGAGTCGAACTCGTAGAAGGTCATGGACCGGGCCGCGTTCTCCATCGGCACGTGCCGCACCGGACGGTCGGAGCCGGCCGGGCCCGCGACGATCCCGCACGCCTCGTCGGGGTGATCCCGGCGGGCGTGCGCGACGATCGCGTCGAGGATCGCGGCGTCGAGGGTCAGCACGGTTCACAGCCTACCGAAGCCCGGGCGACCCTCGCCCGTGACGGGCATCTCACGGTCAGCCCATCAGGGCGCCGACGAGCGATTCCTGCAGGTAGGTCAGGTACTGGTACACCGAGAGCTGCGCGACCCGCGCCGAGGTCGGGTCCTTGAGGATCGCCTCATCCAGCTCGGTCTCGATGTCCACGTCGTCGTCGGCGATGCCCAGGCGCAGGCCCAGGGTGAGCCGGACGTCGGTGAGCGCTCGCAGCCAGGCCTCGGCCTGCTCCTCGTCGAGGGCCACCTCGCCGCCCTCGACGGGCAGGGCGTCCAGGAGCAGGGCGGCCTGCTCCAGTTTCGCCGAGCGCAGATCGTCCTCGGTGTACCGGCGCAGCTCCGCCGAAAGGGCGGCGTCGTCGCGGTACACGTCGGGGAACAGGCGCTCGATCACCGGATCGGTGCGGTCGAAGCCCTCGGAGAGCAGGGTGATGACCTCGAGCATGACCTCGTTGAGCACGGCCGCCTCGCCCGGGCCGAACCGGGCGACGCACACCGTGCCGGCGCGCACGAACATGGTCACGACCGCTCCACCGTCGCCCAGAGCCCGTGGGCCTGCAGCCGTGAGGCGTCGTACTCCATCTTCTCGCGCACCCCGCTGGTCACGATCGCCTTGCCCTTGGTATGCACGTCGAGCATGAGGCGTTCGGCCTTCTCCTTGCTGTACCCGAACAGCTTCTGCAGGACCCAGGTCACGTAGCTCATGAGGTTGACGGGATCGTTCCAGACGACAGTCACCCACGGACGGTCGGTCTGGGGCACCTCATCAACCTCGACGTGGGTCTCTTCGATCGGTAGGACCTGCGGCGCCGCCATACCAACATGGTGCCATCAAGCGAGCAGCACGCCATGGTCGACCGCGTCCCCAGCGATGATCGACAGTGTCTGGCGCAGCTCCGCGTAGCGCTCGCTGAGCTCGTGGCCGAGTTCGACCTCGATCTCGCGCAGCGCGTGCTGGAGCCAGCGGCGGCAGTCCTTCTTGTCCGGCAGCTTCGGTGGGCCGCCCGGCGCGTGCCGGGGCTGCCACATCGCATACGACCCCGCGTTGAGCCCGATGCCCAGCGCCGAGAGCACCCGGACCGGGTCGTCGCCGGCCGCGCCGGTCGCGGAGAGGCTGTCCAGCGCGCCCGTGCCGGTGAGCGCGGCGACGCCGGAGGTGGTGGTCACCAGCAGCGCCCGGTCGCGCTCGGGGCCGTCGTCGCGGTTGCCGTCATTGGCCCGGCGGGCGGCGCCGGCGATGCGGGCCAGCACGAACTCGTCCGGCGGGGTGTCCAGCAGCGCGCCGAAGACCGCGCCGATCACCTCGCGGGTGTCGGTGTGCAGCTGGCGGGTGCTGCGCACGGACAGGGCGTGCAGCTGCCGGTCGAGCACCCGGGGCAGCTCAGGGCAGCCCTTGCCCGAGCCGAGCTCCTGCACGCAGCGCACGTGGATGGTGGCCAGGTCGATCGAGACCCGCTCGATGGCGGCGAGGCGGCGGGTGCGGATCTCCCGCTCCAGGTGCTCCTGCCAGGCGTCGCCGGTGGCCGAGACCGTGGCGGCCGCGACTCCCCCGGCGCGCGCCCCGGCCGCGGCCCGCTCGTCGGCCCAAGCCTCTAGCTGGTGGCGCAGCTCGGCGACGCCGAAGGTGGACGCCGGGTCGAGCGAGACCGGGAACCACGGCGCGGTGGCCAGCCGGGGGCCTCGCGGGGCGAGTAGCGCCCGGTTGGCGGCGAGCATCTCGGGCCACTCGTCGTGCTGGTCGATGCGGGTGAGCACGAAGGCGATGCGCTCCAGCCGCTCGGCCGCGGCGGTGAGCAGGTCGAGGTCGGCGCGGCCGAGCGGGGCCGCGGCGTCGACCACGAAGAGTAGGCCGAGGCCGTCGGCGGCCGCGTCGAGGGAGATCTCGGCGGTCGCCGGGTCCAGGTCCCCGCGCCCGGGCGTGTCGATCAAGGCGACCCGCTTGAGCAGGGGTGAGGGGTGGGCGACCTCGATCCGGCGGGCCGGGCGCACCGGGCCCTTGATCGTGCTGAGGTCCGGGAAGGGCCGGGGCTCGCGATGCCCGGGCACGAAGGCCCAGGCCTCGGGGCGTTCGCCGTGGCGGAAGACCACCCAGGCGTCGCCGGCCTCCAGCGGTTCGGCGCCGCGCCGTATCAGCGCGTTGATCAGCGCCGTCTTGCCCGAACCGGCGGTGCCGGCGACGATCGCGCAGTACCGGTGGGACGGCTGCGACGGGGTGACGGGTTGCCGTTGGTTCCGGCTGCCGCGAACCGGCATGGCGGCCACTGATCTCTCGCTCGTCGGGACGCCGAAGCTCGGCGCTGACGTGATTGCCAGATCGATCAGCGGCGCCTGCATGACCCCGAAGCCCATGTGCGACCTCCTTGTGCACGCTCGGGAAAGCCCGCTCCGGGCGCCGGCGGGCGGCGCGGCTGGGCGGGGCATCGGAACGCTACGTGAACGGACACTTACGGCAGCAGTGCTCAAGCTACTCACTGGGGCCGAACGCACTACTCAAGTTCGTGCTTCCGCGGGTACGCGCAGTAATCAACGTATCGATATGCTGCGACGGTGCCTCCCTGGAGCTTTGTCGGCAGAAACGCAGAACTCACTCGAGTCGCCGAGGCGGCCTCTGGTTCGACCGGTCGCGGTCTGATTCTCGGCGGCCCGCCCGGCATCGGCAAGAGCCGATTGCTGCGCGAGAGCGTTAACACGCTGGACCAGGACAGACTCGCTGTCTGGACGGCCACCGCCAACGCCGCGACGGCCGGTCTCCCGCTCGGCGGGCTGGCCCAGGTGCTCCCGCCCGACCAACCCGCGGGCGGCTCGCCCGCCGGTCTGCTGCGCTGGGCGGTCGACGCGTTGCACCGCCAGGCCGCGGGTCGCCCGATCGTGGTCGCGATCGACGACGCCCACCTGCTCGACCCGCTGTCCGCCGCACTCGTGTACTACGTCGCCCGCTCCGAGAACGCGACGGTGATCGGCACCGTGCGCACCGGTGAGTCGGTGCACGACCCGATCAGCGCACTGTGGAAGGACGACCTCGTCGAGCGGATCGAGCTCGGGCCGCTCACCCTGCAGGAGACCTCCGACCTGCTGCAGCAGGTGCTCGGCGGCCCGGTCGACTCGGCCTCGGTCGACCGGCTGTGGCAGCTCTCCCAGGGCAACGCCCTCCTGCTGCGCGAGCTGGTGATCGCCGCCCACGCGGCCGGCGAGATCATCGAGAGCTACGGCATGCAGCGCTGGACCGGCAAGGTCGACCTGGCCCCGACCCTCACCGAGGTCGTCGACGCCCGCATCGGCAAGCTGACCCCGCAGGAGCGGGCGGTGCTGGAGCTGGTCGCGTTCGGCGAGCCCATCGGCCTGCCGCTGCTGGTCAAGGCGACCGACCTCGCCACGGTGGAGATCGCCGAGGAGCGGCAGCTGGTCCGGGTCGTCGTGGAGGACCGGCGCACGACGGTGCGGCTGGCCCATCCGCTGTACGGCGAGGTCGTGCGCCGCCGCTGCCCGGTCACGCGGTTCCGGCGCCTGCTCGCCGACCTCGCGAGCCTGGTCGAGGCCAGCGGCGCCCGCCGCCGCGACGACCTGCTGCGCGTGGCCGTGTGGCGGCTGGACTCCGACACCGCCCGCGACCCGGTGCTGCTGCTCAACGCGTGCCGGCTCGCGTTCGCCACCTACGACATGGCGCTGGCGATGCGCCTGGGCAAGGCCGCGGTCGCCGCCGGCGGCGGGTTCAACGCCGCCGAGACGCTGGCCACGATCCTCATGTTCGCCAACTGCCCCGACGAGGGCGCCTTGCTCCTCGACCAGAACGAGGACCAGATCACCGACGAGGCCCAGCGCAGCCGGTGGCTGGCGATCCGGCACATCACCTCGCACTGGGGCATCGGCGTCTCCTCCACCGTCGACGAGATGGGCCGCCAGGCGCACAAGATCGGCGACCTCCGCGAGCGCTCGCTCGTGCTGGCGGTCGAGTCGACCATGCGCCTGCACCGCGGCGACTACGGCCAGGCGCTCACCCTGGCCCGCACCGTGCTCGACGGCCCCGCCTCCGCCCCCGGGCCGCGCGCCCTCGCCCGCAGCAACATGGGCCACCTCCAGGCCATGCGCGGCACCCCGGTGCAGACGGTCAAGGCGATGGCCCTGCTCGACGCCGACGCGGCCCAATGGCGGGCCGAGGTGCCGTACATCCAGCTCGGCATCGAGCTCGCCCGCGGCACGGCCATGATCCTCGCGGCCGACCTCGAGGCCGTCGACGCGATCGTGGCCACCGAGTTCGCGGGCATGGCCGACGCCGGCAACTTCCTGCTCGGCTCTGGATACCTGCAGATCGTCCGCGCCCAGGCGGCCCGGATGCGCGGGCACCTCCAGGAGGGCAGCCGCGCCGCCAGCCAGGCCAGCGCCATGCTCGCCACCGGGCGGATCTTCGTCGCCCTGGCCCACGCCGAGCGCGCCCACGTGGCCGCCCTGCAGGGCGACGCGGCCGGCGCCGCCGCGGCGTTCGCCCTGGCCGAGGAGGCGCACTACCGCTCGATGGAGGTCCTGTACCCGTGGCTCGAGGAGGCCCGCGCCTGGGTCGCCGTCGCCGCCGGGGACGTGACCACGGCCGCCGAGGTGCTCCGCCTGCTGGCCGCACGCAACCGCAGCGACGGGTTCGCCGCGCACGAGATGTTCGCGCTGTACGACCTGGGCCGCCTCGGCTTCGCCGCCGAGGTCAACGAGCGCATCGGCGCCCTCGCCACGACGGTCGAGGGCCGCCTCGCGCCCGTCATGGCCTGGCACGTGCGCGCGATGGCCGAGGAGGACGGGGGCGCGCTGCTCTCGGTGGCCGAGGAGCTCGCCGAGATGCGCCTGTACCTCTACGCCGCCGAGGCCGCCGCGGGCGCCGTCACGCTCCTGCGCGGCATCCGCTCGCCCCAGACCCCGCGGGCGGCCCAGCGCCTGGCCGAGCTGCGCGTGGAGTGCCCGCATGCGGTGACCCCGGCCCTGGTCGTGCCGCAGCCGATGCTGACGGGGCGGGAGCGCCAGATCGCACGCCTGGCCGCGGCCGGGGTGCCGTCGAAGGAGATCGCGGATCAGCTCTACCTCTCCTCGCGTACCGTCGACAACCACCTCATGCGCGTCTACGCGAAACTGGGCGTGACGGGCCGGGCGGAGCTGGCGGCGGCGCTGCGTTCCCTGCCGCCGGAGGACTAGCGGCGGCCTTCCCGGTGCAGTGGACGCCCGGCTGGTAGCGAAAAGTCGGGCGCTGCGCGCCGCGACTTTTCGGATTTATACCCTGACAGGCGACATATCTGGTTCGTCGAGTTCGGCGGCTCGTTCTCGCTCGTCGGTTGCCGACCGGCGGAGTGATCGCCGTCCTATAGCCCTTGGAATATGTTGTTCATGTGACGAGTAGCGCGCTCCTGACCGACCATTACGAGCTGACGATGCTGTCCGCCGCGCTGCGGGACGGCACCGCCGACCGGCGCTGCGTGTTCGAGGTGTTCGCGCGCCGGCTGCCGACCGGTCGCCGCTACGGCGTCGTCGCGGGCACCGGGCGCCTGGTCGACCTGATCGCCGAGTTCCGCTTCCGCGCGGAGGAGGTCGAGTTCCTCAAGAGCCGGGGCATCGTGGACGACGCGACGGCCGAGTGGCTCGGGAAGTACCGGTTCGGCGGAGACATCGACGGTTACACCGAGGGCGAACTGTTCTTCCCCGGCTCGCCGATCATCACCGTGAGCGGCACGTTCGCCGAGTGCGTGGCGCTGGAGACGCTGATCCTGTCGGTGCTCAACCACGACAGCGCGATCGCGGCGGCCGCGGCTCGGATGGTCACGGCGGCGCGCGGGCGGCCCGTGATCGAGATGGGCTCGCGCCGCACGCAGGAGGAGGCGGCGGTCGCGGCGGCCCGCGCGGCGTACCTGGCGGGCTTCGCGTTCACGTCCAACCTCGAGGCCGGGCGGCGCTACGGCATCCCGACCACGGGTACCGCCGCCCACGCCTTCACGCTGCTGCACGACTCCGAGCAGGCCGCGTTCGCCTCCCAGGTCGCGACGCTGGGCAAGCAGACCACGCTGCTGGTCGACACGTACGACATCGCCCAGGGCATCCGCAACGCGATCGCCGTGGCCGGCCCCGAGCTGCGGGCCGTGCGGATCGACTCCGGCGACCTGAGCGTCCTCGCGTCCGAGTCGCGGGCGCTGCTGGACTCGCTGGGGGCCACGGACACGCAGATCGTCGTGTCGGGCGACCTCGACGAGTACGCGATCGCCGCCCTGGCCGCCGAGCCCGTCGACGCCTACGGCGCGGGGACCGCGGTCGTCATCGGCTCGGGCGCGCCGACCGCCGGGCTGGTGTACAAGCTCGTCGAGGTCGAGGGGCGCCCGGTCGTCAAGCGCTCGGAGAACAAGGGCACGGTCGGCGGGCGCAAGACGGCGGTGCGGCGGCACAAGCCCACCGGTACCGCGACCGAAGAACTCGTCGTCTCCCTCGGCGTCCCCGACCCGCAGCCGCACGACCGCGCGCTGCAGCGGCCCCTGCTGCGCGGCGGCGAGCCGGTCGACGGCCTGCCGACGATCAAGGACTCGCGCGAGCACCTGCGCCAGTGCCTGATCTCGATCCCCTGGGAGGGGCTCAAGCTCTCGGCCGGCGACCCCGCGGTCCCGGTCGTCATGTCCGGCGGAATCTCTGGAGGCACCGCATGACGCGGGCGTTGATCGTGGTGGACGTGCAGAACGACTTCTGCGAGGGCGGCTCCCTCGCCGTCGCCGGCGGGGCCGGCGTGGCCGCGGAGATCTCGGCCGCGCTCGCCGACGGCCCCTGGGACCACGTGGTGGCCACCCAGGACCACCACGTCGACCCGGGCGCGCACTTCGCCGAACACCCCGACTACGTCAGCACCTGGCCGGTGCACTGCGTCGTCGGCACCGGCGGCATCGGCTTCCACCCGTCGCTGGACACCGCGAAGGTCGAGGCGGTCTTCGAGAAGGGCGCGTACGCCGCGGCGTACTCGGGCTTCGAGGGTTCCGCCGGCGGCCAGGGCCTGGCCGAGTGGCTGCGCGAGCGGGACGTCACCGAGGTCGACGTGGTCGGCATCGCCACCGACCACTGCGTCCGCGCGACGGCTCTCGATGCGGTGCGTGAGGGCTTTGTTACGAAGGTGCTCCTGAACCTCACGGCCGGGGTCGCACCGGCGACGACCGAATCCGCGCTGGTAGAGCTGCGTGCGGCCGGGGTGACCTTGGTCGGTGAACCGATCGTGACCACGAGTTGACCGTCCGGCGGATGGCACATGGCTGGACTTGCCGTGTAACAACCGACGTGTACCGTCATCCGGGCAAGCGGTTCCGCAACACCGATGTGAGGACTTCTCACGTCACTACGTAAGGAACCCCTACACGGAGCGTGGCGAAAATGGCTGGACTTCGCTACGCTTGCGGGACCTCAGAGGGTCGTCCATGGTGGACGGCTCAGCACCAGGAGGGTCACGTGAAGTTGTCGATCGAGACTCGCCCCTCAGATCAGCGGGAGTCAGTGCTGACCCTGAGTGGCGAAATCGACTATGAGACCGCTCAAGAGCTCCGCACCTCGGTGAGCTCAGTGCTCGACGGAAGCATCGATCTCCTCGTCATTGATCTCGCGGGGGTCACCTTCCTCGACTCCACCGGCATCGGCACCCTCGTCGTTGCCAAGCGCATCTGCCACAGCATGGGCGTCAAGCTCGATATTCGCCGGCCCAACCCCTTCATCGCGCGGCTGTTCGCGGTGGTGGGCGTGAGCGACATCCTCGGCGTACCGATCCCGCCCGGCACCGTGTCCGGCCGCCTCCCCGCCCCTCGCGGCGGGGTGACCCAACCGGCCTGACGATTACGGAGCGCAGTCTCTCCCGGCTCCGGCCGCCCCTTTCGACGACGTAGCGCGGAGCGCCCCACCCCACACCCCGGGTGGCGGCGCCCCGCGCTCAGACATCGTCACATTTAGTCACGGCGCGTGTCAGCGCTTCGACGCAGCGTGACTGCGGATCAAGTCAATCACCCGGTCGGGTGACCACGCCCGTTTTTTCACAAAACTGTCATACAGGCCCCGCGCCAGCAGTAGCGCGACCACCCGTGGTCCCGACCACCGCGGTAGCTCCGAAAACCCCCGGAAACCGCCCCCAGGGCGCCCCTCGCGGTCCAGATCTCCGCGCCCCGAAACGGGGAACGCCCCCGCCCGCCGAAGCGGTGCGAGGGCGTTCAGAGCCTTACGGCCGTCACGAGTCCTGGTAGCTGGCGCCGCCGTCGGCCTCGTGGCTCAGCGGACGGGCACCGCCGGGCGGCGGGGCCTCCAGCGAGTGGCCGGGGGCGTGGGCCGGGTAGCGGGCGTCGAAGGCCGGCCGCTCCGAACGGATGCGCGGCATGCTGTCGAAGTTGCGCAGCGGCGGCGGGCAGGAAGTCGCCCACTCCAGGGACATGCCGTGGCCCCACGGGTCGTTGACCTCGACGACGCGGCCGGTCTTGTACGACTTCCACACGTTCCAGATGAACGGCAGCGTCGACAGGCCGGTGATGAACGAGCCGATCGTGGAGATCGTGTTCAGCGTCGTGAAGCCGTCCGAGGCCAGGTAGTCGGCGTAGCGGCGCGGCATGCCCTGGGTGCCCAGCCAGTGCTGCACCAGGAACGTGGTGTGGAAGCCGATCGTGGTCAGCCAGAAGTGGACCTTGCCCAGGCGGTCGTCGAGCATCCGGCCGGTCATCTTCGGGAACCAGAAGTAGATGCCGGCGTACACCGCGAACACGATCGTGCCGAACAGCACGTAGTGGAAGTGGGCGACCACGAAGTACGTGTCCGAGACGTGGAAGTCGATGGGCGGGCTGGCCAGCAGGACGCCGGAGAGGCCGCCGAAGAGGAAGGTCACCAGGAAGCCGATCGCGAAGAGCATCGGCGTCTCGAAGGTGATCTGGCCGCGCCACATCGTGCCGATCCAGTTGAAGAACTTCATGCCGGTCGGCACGGCGATGACGAAGCTCAGGAACGAGAAGAACGGCATCAGGACCTGGCCCGTGGCGAACATGTGGTGGGCCCACACGCTCATCGACAGGGCGCCGATCGCGATCGTCGCGCCGACGAGGCCCTTGTAGCCGAAGACCGGCTTGCGGCTGAAGACCGGGATGACCTCGGTGATGATGCCGAAGAACGGCAGCGCCACGATGTACACCTCGGGATGGCCGAAGAACCAGAACAGGTGCTGCCAGAGCATCGCACCGCCGGTCGAGGCGTCGTACACGTGCGCGCCCAGCCGCCGGTCGGCCTCCAGGGCCAGCAGCGCGGCGGCCAGGATCGGGAAGACCATGATCACGAGGACGCTCGTGACCAGGATGTTCCAGGTGAAGATCGGCATCCGGAACATCGTCATGCCGGGCGCGCGCAGGGTCAGGATCGTGGTGATCATGTTGACCGCGCCGAGGATGGTGCCGAGGCCGGAGAGCACCAGGCCCACGATCCACAGGTCGGCGCCGACGCCGGGCGAGTTGATGATGCTGTTCAGCGGCGCGTAGGCGAACCAGCCGAAGTCCGCGGCGCCGCCCGGCGTGATGAAGCCGATCAGCGTGATCGAGCCGCCGAACGCGTAGAGCCAGTAGGCGAACGAGTTGAGCCGCGGGAACGAGACGTCCGGGGCGCCGATCTGCAGCGGCGTGATGTAGTTCGCGAACGCGAAGACGATCGGCGTCGCGAAGAACAGCAGCATGATCGTGCCGTGCATGGTGAACAGCTGGTTGTACTGCTCAGGGGAGAGGAACTGCAGGCCCGGCCGCGCGAGCTCGGCGCGCATGAGCAGAGCCATGAACCCGCCGATCATGAAGAACACGAACGACGTGGTGAGGTACATCAGGCCGATCTGCTTGGCGTCCGTGGTGCGCAGCAGCCGAGCGAACGCCGAGCCCTTGACCGGCTTGTGCACCGGCCAAGGCCTGGTGACGATCGGCTTCGGTGCGACGGTGGTCACGAAAGGCCTCCTGAGGCTGTTGAACCAGCTGGCGAGCCAGCTCCGCGAGGCGTCGAGCGATCGCCAAAGCGATCAACAGGTCACCCCGCAGGCAGAATAGTCCTACTGCCCGAGGCGAAATCGCTGGGGTTCAGCTACCGCCCTTGGCCCCGAAGTCGAAGCTGATGGCGCCCGCCGCGATCGCGGCCAGCACCAACAAGATGATCCCCCAGAAGATCAGCCGATCGGCCGGACTCGGGCTTTTCACCGCCCCCAGGAGCCGGCTGGAGATCGGCTCGCTCGGCGGCCCGGCCGGCACCGCCTCCACCACGACGGTGTCGGCATTATCCGCGACCGGCGCCACCCGGCCGGCCGCGCCGGACGACGGGCGGGTCTCGCCGAGGGCTTGCAGGACGATCAGGACGGCACCGGCCAGGACCAACAGCACCCCGAGCACGGCGACGATCACAGCGATCCAGTCACGCATCCTTGCCTCCTTCGATGCAGCGAGGCTAGAGAACCCGATGGGTGCGCGTCGAGACCCGGCTCACGGTCCGGCGCTGAAATTTACAGCCAGAAGCCCGGTAGCGAAACCTTGCGGCAATCTCGTGTTGACACCGCGGAAACCGTGTATGACGCTCCGATATGGAAGCGCTCCCAAAATCGACGACTTGCTATCTAAGGAGGTCGCGATGTCGATTACCGCCGCTCCAGAAACGCAGGATCCCACGCACGACCCCATGCGTGACAGTGCTGACCACCCCACCCTCGCCCACGTCGCCGCCCTCGCCGGTGTTTCTTCCGCAACTGCCTCGCGCGTGCTCAACGGCTCCGCCCGGGTGTCGCCGGCCGCCCGCCAGCAGGTCCGAGACGCCGTTGACCGGCTAGGTTACGTCCGACAGCGTGCCGCCCGCGCTGTCGACCGCCGCCCCCGATCCGTCGCCGCAGTGGTGTGCGAGCCGAACGCACGCCTCTTCGCCGACCCGTTCTACTCCCGTGTGCTGGCGGGGGCCAGTGCCGCGTTCGCCGAGCGCGACATGCCGATGCTCCTGGCCGCGGGCGAGCGGCCCGCGTCGCTGCAGCGGTACCTCAGCAGCGGTCACATCGACGGCGTGATGCTGATCTACTGCCGCAGCAGCCACCCCCTCGTCGTCACGCTCCCCGCGCTCGGCGTGCCGGTCACCCTGATCGGCCGGCCGTTGCAGGGCAGCGCGCTGTCGTACGTCGACGCGGACAACCGCGGCGGCGCCCGGCAGGCGGTGGAGTACCTGGCCCGCACGGGCCGCCGGCGCATCGTCACGATCGCCGGGCCGCCGGACGTGTCGGCCGGGGTGGACCGGCTCGCCGGGTTCCGCGAGGGGCTCGAGCGGGCGGGCCTGGACCCGGGCCCGATCGCGTACGGCGACTTCACGCGCCCGGCCGGGGTGCACGCGATGACCCGCCTGCTCGATCACCGCCCGAACCTCGACGCGGTGTTCTGCGCCTCGGACCTCATGGCGGTCGGGGCCCTGCACGCGCTGCGCCAGTCCGGGCGGCGGGTGCCGGAGGACGTGGCCCTGGTCGGCTTCGACGACCTGCCGCTGGCGGCGTTCACCCAGCCGCCGCTGACGACGGTCAAGCAGCCGGTCGAGGAGATCGGCGCGGCCGCGGCCCGCCAGTTGCTCGCCCAGATGTGCAACGAGCCGTGGGACGAGCCGCCCGTGCTGCCCACGATCCTGGTGCGCCGCCAAAGCGCCTGAGGATGTCGTACCCGTTCCCGCCCGCCGCCCCGGGCGGGCGGGGCTGCGCCACAGCCCCGCTCGGGTCCGCCCCGCCCGCCCGCCGCCCCGGGCGGGCGGGGCTGCATCCATTTGCCGTCATCCGCGCGAATCACTGGGTATGCGGCTCTTGGACCTGTTGGACGCGGCCCGGGATCTCGACAGCGGCGCCGTCGCCGGCCTCGTCGTCACGCTGACGGCGCGGTACGGCGTCGCGGCGACCTGGACCGGGGCGTGCGTGCCGGCCCTGCGCCGGGTCGCCGCGGTACACGGACCGATCGACATCGCGGTCGAGCACACGCTCACCGAGGGCATCGCCCGCGGCCTCGACCTGGCCAGCCTCCCCCGCCACGACGACATCCGCAGCAACCACGTGCTGCTGGCCTGCGCGCCCGGCGAGCAGCACGACCTGCCGCTCAAGGCGCTGTCCGCTGCGCTGTTCGAACGGCGGCTGGGGACCTTCCCGCTCGGCGCGGCGGTACCGTGGCGGGCCCTGCACGCGGCGACGGAGCGGACGTCGCCCGGTGCCGCCGTGATCTGGTCGCAGACCGCGGACACCGCCGACGCCGCGGGCCTGCTCGCCGTCGCCGCCGAATTCCCCGCCACCGCGTTCAACGCCGGCGGCCCCGGCTGGCTCGCGGCGGGGGTGGTACCGCGCCTCACCCGGGCGGGACTTGCCCATCTCACCTCCCTCGACCTGGCCGTATCCGCCTGCGCGCGGGTCCCGGAGCCGCTAGACATGGAGGCGTGAAGGCGATCACGCTGACCGCAGAGCACACGCTGACCCTGCGGGACCTGCCCGACCCGAACCCGGCCCCCGACCAGCTGCTCCTGGCGATCCGGGCGGCCGGCGTCGACCGCGCCGACCTGGACGCACCCGCGGAGGCCGACCTCGTGCCCGGCCGGGAGGTGGCGGGCGTGGTGGTCGCCCGGGGCCCGGAGGTGACGGGCTTCGTCGTGGGTGACGAGGTGTACGCCTGGACCGACGGCGCCTACGCCGAGCGCGTCACCGTGCCCGAGGGCGCCGCGGCCCACAAGCCGGCCGGCCTCACGTTCGTGGAGGCGGCGGCCGTCCCGCGCGCCGCCGTCACCGCCCTGCAGGCCCTGCGCGCCGCCGGCACCGGTGAGGGCGACGTGGTCCTGATCCACGACGCGGCGGGCGGCTCCGGGCACTTCGCGGTGCAGATCGCGCTGGCCCTGGGCGCCGAGCGCGTGCTCGGTACCGCGGCCGAGGTCGACCACGACTTCCTGCGCGAGCTGGGCGCCGAGCCGGTTCTCGCGCCCGAGCTCGTGGACGTGGCCCTGGACCTGGACGGCGGGGAGACGACGGCGGCGGTACTGCGAGAGGTGCGCGACCCGGCCCGGGCCGTGTCGACGGTGAACCCGGCGATCGCGGCGGCGGGCGGGCGGTACGTGCCGCCGGCGCCGTCGGCGGAGGATCTTCGCTGGCTGGCCGACCTCGCGGATCGCGGCCGGCTGCGGGTGGCCCTGCACCGCGAGCTGCCGTTGGCGGAGGCCGCGGATGCGCACCGGCTGCTGGGCGCGGGCCATGTGCGCGGGAAGCTCGTGCTGACGCCGTAGCTGGGCGGGGGCACGAAAAGTCGGGCGCTCCGCGCCTCGACTTTTCGGATTTATCGCCTGACGGGGTATTCGCCGGTTTCGGGCGGTACGCCGCTTGCCGGGCGCAATACAGTCGAGGCCGGGCGCACCCCCGGCAGGTGGTGCCCCGACCTCGACCGCATTCACTGTTGCCCTCGCTGACCACCCCAGCCCGGCAACGTCGTGAGCAACGTTTGGCGTGACCGTGCGCCGGTGGACCATCCAGGGAGGCTTCCGGTTTTTCCGGCGCCGGTCACAACAAGAACTATGCGGCGCTGACCTGGGGAGAGGCCCAAACGGCGCTGTGAAGTTCCTGAGTACCGAACGGCCGGCGTGCGCGCCGTGCCTCTAGGCGACGCGCAGCGATTCGCCCAGGACGCGTACGACATCGCCCTTGTGCAGTTGCCGACCGCGGCGGGTGTCGACCTCGCCGTTGACGCTGACCTCGCCGTCGAGGATGAGCTCCTTGCTCTCCCCGCCCGACTCCATGATGTCGGCAAGCTTCAGGAACTGACCCAGGCGGATCATGTCGCCGCGGATCTCGATGTCTCTCACATCGCGCAGCGTAGTTGTTGTGCAGATCTCGTGACGGACAACGCCGCAGCGCCGCGCGCGGTCCTACGCTGCGGGCATGACGAAGATCCGGGTCTGGCTGGTCATCTTCATCGTCGGCCTGGTCGCCAGCGGCGTCACCGCGTTCCCGCTCGAGCACGAGGTCCGCTGGCTGCACCACCTGCTCGACGGCTCCCCCGCGCCGCAGGGCCTGGTCGACTGGATCGCCCGGGTGGACCGTGGCATCACGGAGACCAACGACAGGTACCCCTTCATCATGTACGGCACGGACTGGCTCGCCTTCGCCCACCTCGTCATCGCCGTTGCCTTCTGGGGCCCGCTGCGCGACCCGGTGCGCAACATCTGGGTGATCGAGTGGGGCATGATCGCCTGCCTCGGCATCGTGCCGCTCGCCCTGTTCGCCGGACCCGTGCGCGACATCCCCTTCTGGTGGTCGCTGATCGACATGTCGTTCGGGGTCTTCGGCATCATCCCGCTGCTGGTCGTACGGCGGATGATCAAGCGCCTCGCCGCCTCCGACGCCGCTGACCGAACTGCTCCCGAAAAACCGTTGCAGGTGATCCACGGAGCTGGCTAGTTTGGGCGTACACGGGAAAGGAGGTGGTCCAAAGTTGTGTAGCAATGGGACTCGTGAGGTGACTGTCCGCTAGTCGCCGTCCTCTGGACTCGCACTTCGTGTGTCCGCCCGGATGGCGGCAGGCGAATACGAGACAGCCACCCAGCCCCCGAGGCTTTCCGGTTTAGTCCGACCGGTCCGCGCAGAGCGCGGGAACCTCGGGGGCTGTTCCATGTCCGGCGTCGCCCGATCAGGAATCACCGTGAGGCGGCCTCCGCGGGCCGTGACCAGGGCAATCGTTCGGGGTCGCAGCCGTGGACGGAAACGGTGGCCGTTCCGGCGTTCCCCGGCGCATCGCCCATTCCCTATCCTGTGGCCGTGATCTCCGCGAAACGGCTGCGCGTTCATGTCGAAGCGCTCACTGCGCACGGGCCGCGGTTCGAGGACCTGCCCGGGGTGCCGGCCTGCCTGCGGTACGTGACGGATCAGCTCACCGCCATAGGGCTGAAGGTGCGCGTCGAACGCTACGGCGGCGAGTTGCACCAGGTGAACCTCGTCGCCGACATCGAAGGCGGCACCTCCGACGACGCCGTTGAGTTGTGTGCGCACTGGGACACGGTCGACGGCAGCCCCGGGGCCGACGACAACGCCAGCGGCGTGGCCGGCGTGCTCGAGGCCGCGCGCGTGCTGCGCGAGGCCGACCTGCCCGCGCGCACCATCCGGTTCTGTCTGTTCGGCGGCGAAGAGGCCGGATTCGACGGCAGCGCCGCGCACCAAGCGTTCATCACCGCGCAGACGGAGTCGATCGTTTTTGAAATGATCGGGTACACCGCCGCCCACCAGCGGCTGCCCGAGGAGCTCGCGGGCTTCCTGGAGCCGCCCGAGCGCGGGGACTTCGTCGCGCTGGTCGCCGACGAGCGGTCCCAGGAGCTGCTGACCCGGTTCGCCAGGCATCTGGAGGTACCGTCGCTGCCTCTGGTTCTTCCGGAGTTCGCCCAGGACGTCGCGCTGCGCAGTGATCATGTGCCGTACTGGGAGGCGGGCCGCCGCTCGTTGCTCGTAACGGACACAGCCGACTATCGAAACGAGCACTACCACCGCGCCGACGACACCGCGGACACGCTCAATTACGACTTCGCGGCCGGCATCGTCAAGGCCGCCGTGCGGACGATCACTGATCTCGCCCAGTGATTCAAATCACTACCCCGGCTTCTGCGCGACCCGCCTGATCTTCGTGTTCGGGGTGCTGGGCCTGCACGGCGCACGCTCACCGCTCGGTGCACGCGCGCCGCGCCGCGCCGGCTCACCGCTCGGTGCGCGCTCATGCACAACGTCCGCTCGGGGTAGTTGCACGATTCGCGCCGGCCAGTGCATCGAGACGCCCCGCCGTTGCGCAAACGCGCAGTGGTTCCTGTCCATCTCCGCTCGGCGACCGCGCGACTCGGCCATGACACGATGCTCCGGTGTCCATCCGACTCTTGATCGCCGACGACCAGGCCCTCGTGCGGGGCGCGCTCGCGGCGCTGCTCGATCTCGAGGCCGATCTCACCGTCGTCGCGGAGGTCGGGCGCGGGGACGAGGTCGTCGCGGCCGCGCGGGAGCACCGGCCCGACGTCGCGCTGCTCGACGTGGAGATGCCCGGGCTGGACGGCATCGCGGCCGCCGCGGCGCTGCGCAAGGCGCTGCCGTCGTGCAAGGTGCTCATGGTGACCACGTTCGGCCGGCCCGGATACCTGCGCCGGGCCATGGCCGCGGGCGCGTCGGGCTTCGTCGTGAAGGACACACCGGCCAGGCAGCTCGCCGATGCCGTACGCCGCATCGCCCAAGGCCTCCGCGTCGTCGACCCGACCCTGGCCGCCGAGACGCTGGCCAGCGGCGACAGTCCACTGACCCCGCGCGAGGCCGACGTGCTGCGGGCGGCCCGCGAAGGCGGCACCGTCGCCGACGTGGCCGGCCAGCTCGGACTGTCCGAGGGCACCGTGCGCAACCACCTGTCGGCGGCCATCGGCAAAACGGGCGCCCGCACCCGCGCCGAAGCCGTCCGCCTCGCCGACGAGAACGGCTGGCTCTGAAGACTCGGAGAGAATACAAGCCTTGCGCATCGGCGTGCCGTGTGTGCCCAGCCGGCAACGGTGCCCACCGCAAAGCAGCTACATACCGTTACGGCAGCTCGTGCACGTTCGTGCAGCGCGCGACTGAGCGAAATGTGAGCCGCGAACGGGTGTCGCTCACAAGTGTGGGTGCCCCTCCACCTGAGGGCTGAATGATTGCGGGTGAGGACGTAGAGTCGCGGCATGACCGCACTTCTCGCCAGCGGCCGCGATGCGGATGTCTATGCCCTTGACGAGCGGCGAGTGCTCCGGCGGTACCGGCGCGGCGGGGACGTGGCGGCGGAGGCGGTCATCATGCGGTACGTCTCGGATCATGGATATCCGGTGCCGCGCGTCTATGAGGCCGAGGGCGCCGACCTGGTCATGGAGCGCCTCGAAGGACCAACGATGCTGCAGGCGCTCGACGAGGGCGCGCTCGATCTGCACTCGGGCGCCACCGTGCTCGCCGATCTGCTCGAACGGTTGCACAAAGTGCGCGTTCGCTCAGCCACCGATCCCGGCACGCGCATCCTGCACCTCGACCTGCACCCCGAGAACGTGGTCATGACCGAGGGCGGGCCCGTCGTGATCGACTGGCGCAACAGCTGCGAGGGGCCGCCGGAGCTGGACGTGGCGGCGACGGCGCTGCTGATCGCGACGGTCGCCGTCGTGCCGGGACACGAGTTCGCCGAGCGGGCCGAGGACTTTCTGGACACCTTCCTCAGCTGTACCCGCGACAACCCGCTCTCCCAGCTCGAAGCCGCCGTGCACCGGCGCCACGCCGACCCCAACGTCACCGCCGAGGAGAAGACGCACCTGCACGAGGCCAAGCTCCTCGTCACCACCGCCGCCCGCGCACACTTCTGAGGCGAGCCCGGGAGAGGGTCCATCAGCCGCGCGGCATCGAAGGCAAGCCCCGACGCGGGCGACAGAGGGCGAGCGGCGAATAACCCGATCGGGGCGGCGTCCGCGCGTCGAGGGGGCGCCACGCTTTCCCTCATGGAAGAACTCTTCGTCCGGCAGGTGGACATCGGCGTGGCCGACATGGACATCCACGTCGACGACCGGCTCACCACCACCCGCGTCGTCGTCGAGCGCGCCACCGCCACCGACCGCCGCGGCGGACGCGAGCGTGAGCTCCTCCTCGTGTACGGCGCCGCCGAGACCCGGGCCGTGGCCGAAGCCCTCCACCGCGCCTCCGAGCTCGCAACCGACTGAGAACCCCGAAAAAGACCGACCTAAGCCCCGTCGGGGTATAAATCCGATATGTCGCGGCGGCCAGCGCCCGACATATCGTCACTCCCTCTTGTTGAGCGCTCAACTAACGCGCTACGCTCGTAAACATGAACCAGCTTCCCCTTCTCGAGCAGCACCTCGCCGCGGCCGTTCCGGCCAGTCGCGAGCAGCGCGTATGGACGCCCGAGGACGGGGCGCTGCCCAGCCTGTACATCAGTCACGGCGCCCCGCCGCTGCTCGAAGACGCGCAGTGGATGCGCGAACTGCTCGACTGGACGCTCGAACTGCCCAAGCCCAAGGCGATCCTCATCGTGAGCGCGCACTGGGAGCAGGCGCCGCTGAGCGTTTCCGCCACGGACGCGAACACCCCGCTGGTGTACGACTTCGGCGGCTTCAAGCCCGTGTTCTGGACCTTGAAGTACGACACGCCCGACGCCTCCGCGCTCGCGCGGCGCATCGCGGCCGCGATGCCCGACAGCGAGCCGCTGCACGAGCACACCAGCCGCGGGCTCGACCACGGAGCGTGGGTACCGCTGATGGTGATGTACCCGCTCGGCGACGTGCCCGTGCTCCAGCTCAGCCTGCCCACCCACGACCCCGACCGGCTGCTGGAGCTCGGCCGCCGGCTGCGCCCCCTGCGCGACGAGGGCGTCCTGGTCATCGGCTCCGGGTTCATGACGCACGGGCTGCCGTTCCTGACCCGGGAGCACTGGACCGGGCACGGCCGGCCGCCGGGCTGGTCCGCCGAGTTCGACGCCTGGGCCGCCGACGCGCTCGCCCGCGGTGACGTCGACACCCTGAGCCGGTACGCCAGCCAGGCGCCGGGCATGCCGTTCGCGCACCCGACGGCCGAGCACTACACGCCGCTGTTCGTCACCCTCGGCGCCGCCGACCAGCCCGACGCGCCCGTGCGCTCGGTGATCGACGGATACTTCATGGGCCTGTCCAAGCGCTCACTCCAGACGGCCTAGCACCTTCTCGCGCGTCCGGGCCGGCAGCGCCGTGGCCGCCACGAGCCGGGGCAACAGCTCCGGCTCCGCGGTCAGCGCCCGGAACGTGAGCCCGATCGTGACGTCGTGGGGCGGAGTGTGCACGACGCGCACCTCGTCCCCGGCGCGCACCGAGCCCGGTACGACGACCCGCAGATACGCCCCGGGGATCGCCCGCTGCGTGAACGTCTTGATCCAGCCCCGCTCCCCCAGCCAGCCGGCGAAGGTCCGGCACGGGATGCGCGGCGCGGACACCTCGAGCACGGTCTCGTCGCCGATCAGCCACCGTTCGCCGATGCGGGCGCCGGTCACGTCGAGCCCGACCGTGGTCAGGTTCTCGCCGAAGACGCCGCCGGGCAGGTTCCGGCCGAGCTCGGCGGCCCATTTGTCGAGATCTTCGCGGGCGTACGCGTACACCGCCTGATCCGGCCCCCCGTGGTGCCGGGTGTCACAGACCCGGTCGCCCTCGACCCCGGTCGGCTCGGACCCGCGCGGCCCGGGCTCGGCGATCGCCACCGGCCCGTCGACCGGGCGCTTGTCGATGCCGGTGTGCTGCATATCGGAGTGCTGCGTGTGCATGGGCGTGCCCACGTTGACGGAGAGGAGGTAGGCCACCCCGTCAACGTAGCGAATTTCCGGCGCTGATCAAGGCCAGGTCCGCGCGCCCGAGGCACTCGGCCACGGCCTCGGCGAGCCCGTCCTCCCCCAGGCCGAACAGCTCCACCTCGGCCTGGTTCGTCGCATGGCGGTCCTGCCCGTGGGCATTGACGCTTGACGAGGCACAACACTGGCCCGCAACGATCGACAGCTCAATGCCCATGACCGGCCCCCCGGGATCACGCAATGTTAGGTACAAGTCACGCCGGGCCGAACGGTCTTGACCTTGAAACGCCGCAGCCGCGATCCGCCCCGAAGACCGGACGAAGCCCGCAGGCCCCGAAAAATGCGGATATAGGCGATAAGTCGCGGCGCGGAGCGCCCGACTTATCGCCTTACCAGAGCGGCGCGCAGCGCCGCCCGAAACTCAGGAACCGGCCGTGGCCGTACGGAAGGACGGGGCGGCCTGCTCCGGGGCCACCGCGGTCGCCTTGCGCAGCCGCAGCTCGGCGTCGAACGCCTCGTCGTCCAGGCTGCGCTTGGCGGCCATCGCGAGGTCGGCGGCCTTCGCGGTCTTCCGCTCCAGCTCCGAGGCCTCCTGGTACGCGCGGAACTTCCGGTCCCGGATGGCCTTGCGGAGCATGAGCTGCTGCGCGAACGGATGTGCCTTCGGGTCCCAGCCGTTGCGGTGCATGAGCGCGTCAGCCAGGTCGGCCGCCGAGATCTCGCCGCGGTCGTGGGCCGCGTTGACCATGCGGACCAGGTGGCGGCGGCGGTTCTCCGGGTCGTCCTCGGTCAGCCGGAAGGCGTTCGCGCGCCGGAGGCGGTGCACGTCCTGCTCCGACTCCTCGAACGCGCGCCAGGCGGCCTCCTGCGTGCGCTGCGCGGCCTCCCACTCGTTGCGCCGGCGGTCGGCCATGGCGGTGGCGCGCTCGTCGGCGATGGCGACCTCCGCGCAGTACCGCCGCAGCTCTTCGATCTCTTTGGCACTGCGCTCGGCCTTGGCCAGCTTCTCGCGCGCGGCGTCGGGGTCGTGGATCGCCTTGCGCAGGCGGGACCACCAGGACGGGCCGCCGGAGCCGCGGTGAGATATGAACGACATGACCACGAAGGCGATGACGGCGGCGGCGAGCAGGGCCAGCCAGATGGTCAGGGCTTGCTGCATGCCGTGGGAGAAGTTCTGCATGGCGGGGGCACCTCGGATGGGGCGAGACCGGTCAGGGAGGGGTTCGTCTCACGCCGGGTGCGCGGGTGGGGCCCGGCCCGCCACGGCGCCCGCGGATCGACCGTCGGGCATGGCCCGCGCGGCCGTGATCGCCACCGGCTCGGCGAACCCGGCGACCGGGGCCGCCTCGTCCACTGTGGACTGCCGGGCCGGGGCGGGGGCGGCGGTCGCGTTGAACGACACCGGCGCCGGACGAGACGGCTCCACTGTGGACGGCACGGCGGGGGTGAAGCCGGCGCCGAGGATGAGGGCACAGATGGCCATCGCGAGTCGTCGCACACCACGCCGCAGACGGCTGGGCGGCGGGACGACCTGCATGCCATCAAACATGCCCCCTTGCGACGCTTGTCGCAAGCTGGGGTGAAGATTCCTACACTCCGGCCGGAGTACCGTGTCGCCGTGGATCTGACCGTCATCCTCGGCCCGATGAAGAGCGGCAAGTCGCTGGAGCTGGTGAGCCTGCTCTCGCCGCTGCAGTACACGGACGCGCGGCACCGCGTGTTCCAGAGCGCCCGGCACGTGCGCGACGCCGGTGTCGTCTCGCGCAGCGGGGCCGCCCTCGCGACAGTCAAGGCGACCTCGCTGGCCTCGGCGCTCGACGAGGAGCTCGACGTCGTCGGCATCGACGAGGTGCACATGTTCACGATCGCCGACATGCTCGTGGTGCGGCGGCTGCTGGAGCGCGGCACCCGCGTGGTGGCGGCCGGCATCGACCTCGACCACCGCGGCGAGCTGTTCGCGCCGGTGCGGGCGCTGCTGGAGCTCGGGCCCGCGAGCGTGACCTACCGCCGCGCGGTGTGCGACCGCTGCCGTTCGTTCTCCGCCGTGTACACGCAGGTGCTGGAGCACGGCGAGCCGATGCTCCGGACGCTGGCCCCGTCGACCGCGCTGCCGGACGACGGCACGTACACGTACGAGGCCCGCTGCCGCATCTGCGCGGTGCTGCCGGAGAAGGTCACGGTCGCGGCCGCCTAGGCGACCGCGGGCTCCTCCGCGAAGTCGGGCTCCGCGAGCTGGCGCGCCGAGACGTTGACGCTCACCTTGCGCGGCGCCGCGGCCCCGAGGCTCGCCATCCGGGCTGCCGCCTGTGAGCACGCCTCGAGCAGGATCCACGCGCCCAGCTCGGCGACCGGGATGAAGTCGGCGGGGCTCATGAACCCCAGCTCCGGATGGTGCCAGCGGATCAGCTCCTCCAGCAGGGCCGGTTGGGCAGGCCGGTGAGGTCGTCGCGCATGGCCAGCTCGCTGAGCTGGTCGGCCTGCGACTGCACCTTGCCCACGAGCCCGGCCATCCGCACCACGACCAGCACGAACAGCACCCCGACGACGACGCCGACGGCGAGCCGGTCCAGGTGCTCCGCGCGGGCCAGGCCCTGGCCGAGCAGCAGCAGCGGCGCGATGAGCGAGCTGACCGCGAGCACGACCAGGCGGCCCCGGGACAGCGTCGTGGCCGCCTCGGTGACGGGCTCGGTCAGGGTCAGCAGCGGGTAGATCGCGGCCACGATGCCGCCCACTACGCACCAGACGAGCCAGAGGCGCCTGGTCAGCCACTCTCCCACGGGTGGGTTATCGGCACCGCCCCGCCCCGCGTGAGGCTTGTGACCTGGTTTTATACCCCCAGGGGGTTCATCGCGATGCGGGTATGCTTGTCGCCATGACCGCCCCGACGCCGCGCGGGTACACCGCCACCAAGGACCAGCTCCAGAGCCGCCTGCGCCGCATCGAGGGCCAGGTCCGCGGCGTGGAGAAGATGGTCGACGAGGACCGGTACTGCATCGACGTCCTCACCCAGATCAGCGCGATCCAGGCCGCCCTGGACAAGGTGGCGCTCGGGCTGCTCGACGACCACGCCCGCCACTGCATGCACAACGGTTCCCAGGAGGGCAAGGGCGAGGAGATGGCCACCGAGATGATGGCCGCCGTGGGACGCCTCCTGCGCCGGGGCTGATCGTTCCTTATTGTCGGTGCGTGCCCGACTACGCGTACGTACGGCAGACGGACGGCTTCACCTGCGGCCCGACGGTGGCTCTGGTGGCCGTGGCGGCGCTGGACCCGGACTACGGCGCGACAGTCACCGACGCGGCGGCCGAGCAGCACCGCATCCACGCCGAGGCGAACCGCCTGTGGCCCCGCAAGCTGGGCACCACGCCGTGGGGCGTGGCCGGCGTGATCTCGGCGCACACCGCGGCCCTGGGGGTCCGGTACGGCTGGCGCCTCTTCCGCGGCGACCTGGCCCCGGCGATCGCCGCCGTGGAGTGCGACTGGCCGGTCGCGATGCTGATCGGCGCGGCCATACCGCGCCACTGGGTCCTGATCGTCGGCCACACCGACGGCGAGTTGCACTGCTTCAACCCCGCCCGGGGCGTGGAGACGACGATCCCGGTCGCCGACGTGGCCGCCCGCCGCCTGGAGCCGCTGGGCTTCCCGCGCGCCTTCGCCCTGGTCCTGCCGCGGCACGTGACGTCGTGACCCCCCTGCGCTACGTCCGGGGCGACGCGACAAGCCCCCAGGCCGCGGGTCCGAAGCTCATCGCGCACGTCTGCAACGACCTCGGCGGCTGGGGCAAGGGGTTCGTGGTCGCCGTGTCCCGCCGGTGGCCGGAGCCGGAGCGCGATTACCGTGCGTGGCACCGGGAGCGCGCCCACAACGACTTCGCCCTGGGCGCGGTCCGGGTGGTGCAGGTACGCGCCGACACCTGGGTCGCGAACATGATCGGCCAGCACGGGATGCGGACCGGTTCGAAGGGGCCCCCGATCCGGTACGACGCACTCGGTCATTGCCTCGGTGCGGTTGCGGATCACGCCGTGCGGCTGCAGGCTTCGGTGCACATGCCGCGCATCGGCGCCGGGCTGGCCGGCGGCCGATGGGAGCAGATCGAACCGCTGATCATCGACCGGCTCTGTGCCCGCGACATCGCCACGACCGTCTACGACCTAGCCTGAGAACCCATGTCCTCTGGGAGTGTGCAGTGAGGCGCATCCTGAGTCCGCTGAGCCTGGTGCTTGCCCTTGTGGTGCTGGCCGGGTGCTCGGACGGCGATAAGAGCACGCCGGAGTCGGGCACGCCCTCGGCCGGCCCCGTCAAGACCATGAAGCACGCCGACGCCCAGGCGCTGGCCGACAGGTACCGCGCCGAGGCCGTGGCCGCCCTGGCCGCGACGCCCACCGGCCCGCCGACGAGCAGCCTGGCGGCGTGCGAGGGCCCGCACACCTTCACCGCCATCACCTACGGCGACGTGCCCGTGCCCGCCGCCCAGCAGCCGGCCGCCTTGCAGAAGCTGCGCGACCATTACACCGGCGAGCAGTACACCGTGGCCTCGACCGGCGCCGACGGATCCCTGAACGCCACCGCCCCCGACCGGGTCAACATTTCCGTGGCCCCCGAGGGGACCGACACCCTGCGAGTCAACATCGCGACGCCGTGCTACTCCTCGGACGAGCCGCTCTAGGTTCTGGAACATGACGTACGAGAAGGACGAGCGCGTCGACGCGTACATCGACGCGCTCCCCGAGTGGCAGCAGACCGTCTGCCGCCGGGTCCGTGACCTGGTACACGAGGCCGACCCGGCGGTGACCGAGACGATCAAACGCACCGTCCAGCCCTACTTCGTCCTCGACGGCAACATCTGCGCCCTGCTGGCCGCGAAAACCCACGTCAACGTGTTCCTCTACGACGGCGCGATGGTCCCCGACCCGGCGGGCATCATCACAGCGGGCCACGCGAACAAAACGGCCCGCACCGTGGCGGTATACGAGGGCGCCCAGGTTCCGGCCGAGCCGCTCCTGGCCATGTTCCGCCAGATCATCGCGAACAACCGAGCCGGCGGCTGGCGCCGGCTGAAGAAGGACTGATCTTTTGAGGAACTCTCCTGATCTTGACGATTGGCATCACCAGGCTGGGCGGCCGATACCGCAAGACATGTTGGCCGCGGTGGCAGGCCCGGTCAGGCCGACGTATGCGACCACGCAATCCACCTCAAGGAGCGCTGACGGCAGAAGCAGCCCAGATCGAGCGAGGAGCGGACCGGCGCACGCACAAGCCGTACCACCAAAGCGCAGAGGCAAAGCGAAGCGAGCCGAAGGAAGGAAGGCCACCCCAACGACCGCAACCTGAGGACCGCAATGGGGGGTGTGGGTGGCGAAGCCCCCACTGGGGAGTGATGCGAAGCGAACGCGAGGAACACCGCCATCGCAACGGCAAAAAAGGCGCCCCCGCCTTTGAGCAGGGAGCGCCTATCGATGGTGGAGCCGAGGGGACTCGAACCCCTGACCCCCACACTGCCAGTGTGGTGCGCTACCAGCTGCGCCACGGCCCCATCTTGTGCTTCGCTCTCGCGGGCACTCACGGAATAGTACACATATCCGGGGTTGGGGTCACATCGGGTATGCCTAGTTCTGGGTCGGGTCCGACGGGTAGTGGGCCACCGCCGCCATGAGGCCGCCCTGGCGGCGCAGGACCATCTGCCACAGGTCGTCGGGGCGCGGGGCGAACGCGTCGCTGGGCAGGGCGTCGAAGACGAACCAGGAGCCGCCCTCGATCTCGCGCTCCAGCTGGCCCGGGGACCAGCCCGCGTAGCCGGCGAAGACGCGGACGCCGAGGACGCCCGCGACCAGGAGGTCGGGGTCGCCGGAGAGGTCGACGGTGCCGACGGCGCCCGAGACGCGGTTGAAGCCGGCCAGGTCCTCGACGCCGGGGCGGGTGCGGGCCAGGCAGATCGCGGCCTCGGGCTGCACCGGGCCGCCCTCGAAGACCACCGGTGGTTCACCCGCCAGGGCGCCCCAGCCGCCGAGGACATCGGCCACCTGGACCTCGGTCGCACGGTTGAGCACCACGCCGAGGGCGCCGCCCTCCTCGTGCGCGACGACCAGCACGACGGTGCGCTCGAAGTTCGGGTCGCGGAGCGCGGGGGTCGCCACCAGCAGCCGCCCGGTCAACGACTCCATCGCCCTCCCTCGACGCTGCCTGGACGTACCCCGGCCGGTGCCGGAATTTCCCGGTCTCGGTGACCCACGGCCCGTGGGTGGTTCACCGAGTTCCCCGTGCATCGACATCAGTCCCACCAGCAAACAAGGAAGCGGGGTGCGAGGGTCATGTCTCGCACCATAGCCTGACCCGCGCGTCCCGGTTAGGGTCTGTTCCGTGACCTCACTCGCGGACGTCGCCGTGATCGGTGGATCGGGGCTTTACGCCCTCCTCGACGGCGCCGAGGAACACGTGGTCGACACGCCTTATGGCCCACCGTCCGACCCGATCACGGTCGCCACGGTGGGCGGGCGGCGCACCGCTTTTCTTCCCCGGCACGGAAAGGATCACCGTTTTCCGCCGCATCGGATCCCCTATCGGGCGAACCTGTGGGCGCTGAAGGAGATCGGCGTGTCGCAGGTGCTGGCGCCCTGCGCGGTGGGCGGGCTGCGGCCCGAGCTGGGGCCGGGCACGTTCGTGGTGCCGGACCAGCTGATCGACCGGACCTCGGGGCGGGTGCAGACGTTCTACGACGAGGGCGCGGTGCACGTGAACTTCGCCGACCCGTACTGCGCGACCGGGCGTGACGTGGTGAAGAAGGTCGCGGCGGAGCACGGGATCGCGGCCGGGGACGGCACGATGGTCGTCGTGGAGGGGCCGCGCTTCTCGACGCGGGCCGAGTCGCGCTGGTACACCTCGATCGGCGGCGCGGTGGTGAACATGACGGGGCATCCCGAGGCGGTGCTGGCCCGGGAGCTGGCGCTCTGCTACACCTCGATCGCCCTGGTCACCGACCTCGACGCGGGCGTGGAGGGCGACCACGGGGTCACCCAGGAGGAGGTCTTCCGGGTCTTCGGGGAGAACACCGACCGGCTCCGGCGGGTGCTGCTCGACGTCATCCCGCGACTGCCGGAGCGGCCGGACGATCCGTGCCGGCACGCACTGGACGGTCTGCACTAGGCAGCCGTACCACGAACCGGCAGCCGTCGCCCGAGTTGTCCACGGCGACCTCGCCCTGATGGGCCTCGACGAGACCGCGCACGATGGCCAGCCCGAACCCGCCTCCGGCGCTTTTTTCGGGTGTACGCGCGGGAGCTCCCCGGAACGCCACATCGAAGACCCGGGGCAGGTCCGCATCCGGGATGCCGCCGCACGTGTCGGACACCGCGAGCCACCCGCCGCCGTCGTCCTGACCGCCGGTGACCGTCACGGTGCCCTCCGGCGGCGTGTAGCGGATCGCGTTGCCGATCAGGTTGTTCACCACCCGCGACAGCTCCGGCACCGAGCCGCGCACGACCGGCCAGCCGGACGAGGGCTCGGCGACGATCCTGATGTGCTCGGCCGCGGCCAGGGGCGTGGCCGACGCGATGGCGTCGGAGACCACGTCGCCGAGCGGCACGTCCGTCAGCGACAGGCGCAGCGCCCCGGCGTTGATCCGCGAGAGCTGGAACAGGTCGTCCACGAGCGCGGCCATGCGGTCGGTCTCGGCGGAGATGCGGCGGTGGTACTCCGCGACGGTGTCCGGGTCCGAAACGACGCCGTCGTCGAGCGCCTCGGCCATCGCGCGCAGCCCGGCCAGGGGCGTGCGCAGGTCGTGCGAGACCCAGGCGACGAGCTCGCGGCGGCGGGCCTCGGCGGCGCGCTCGCGATCGCGGGCCTCGGCCGCCCACATGCTGGAGCGGGCCAGGCGTCGTCCGGACCACAGCCCGACGGCGAGCGAGACGGATGCGGCGGTGCCAACGACGATGAGCAGCACGTGCAGATCGTGGTCGGAGATGAACATGCGCATCGCGGCGCCGAGGATGCCGGCCAGCACGCTGAACACGGTGACGAGCAGGATGACCACGATGTGCGCGGTGACCGAGCGGCCGCGCAGGACCCGCAGCGCGACGAGGCCGGCCAGCGCGACGGCGAGCGCGCCGCCGAGGGCCATCAGGAACGTGGAGATGACGTCAGGCATATTCGTACCGGTATCCGACGCCCCACACGGTGAGGATCCGCTTGGGCTCGGCGGGATCGTCCTCGACCTTCTCCCGCAGCCGTCGCATGTGGACGGTGACCGTCGACTGGTCGCCGAAGGTCCAGCCCCACACCTGCTCCAGCAGCTCGGCGCGGCGCAGCACCCGGCCGGGGTTGCGCATGAGGAACACGAGCAGGTCGAACTCGCGCACGGTCAGCGCGAGCTCCATCCCCTGCCGGGTCACGATCCGGCGGGCGACGTCGACCCGCAGGTCGCCGTCGGCCAGCTCACCGCCGGCGGCCGGGACGGGGGCCGCGCGGCGCAGCACCGACTGCACGCGCAGCACCAGCTCGCGCGGGGAGAACGGCTTGGTGACGTAGTCGTCGGCGCCGACCTCCAGGCCGATCACCCGGTCGGACTCCTCGCCGAGCGCGGTCAGCATGATGATCGGCAGGCCCGGGTCCTGGGTGCGCAGCCGCCGGCACACCTCGAGCCCGTCGATGCCGGGCAGCATGAGGTCGAGCACGACGAGGTCGGGGCGCTCGTGGCGGTACTCGTCCAGCGCCGCCTGCCCGTCACGGGCGAGCCGGACGCCGAACTCGGCCCGCTCCAGGTAGCGTCGCACGACGTCGCTGACCGTCGGGTCGTCGTCGACGACCAGCACATGCTGCCCCATCGCTCGAGCGTAGTCGGCTCAGGTCTCTCCACCGAGGTCGGTTTCGTACGCCTCGTGGAGCAGGTCCGCGCCCCGCTGCCGGTGCTGCCACACCTCGCGGATGAGCCGGTCCGCGTCGCGGCGCACGGCCTCGGGCGGGTGCTCGTCGGTCAGGTGCCCCTCGAGCTGGTCGAGGGCCGTCCACACGGAGCGGTGGTCGCCGACCAGGGTGTTGAGGTACGGCGCCAGCCGCGGCGCGTCGTCGACCACCTCCGCGTAGAGGCCGCTGGGCCCCTCGGTCTGTTCCACGTGGACCGCGAAAGCGGCCTTGAGCTGCGCCACCGCGTGACTTACCCGGGACCCGAACGCCGGATCACCGACCGGGGTCTGGATGGCGTGCTCCATGCGCTGTATACCGCCGAGCAGTTCCATGCCGCACCTCCCGCCCACTCCATGATGTGATGCGGGACACACTTCTGTCCAGCTCAGAGCGTAGTTATCTCCTCGCCCGGTGGAGCGTCGGCCGCGGTCATGCGCGTCAGCCAGGCGTTCACCACGGCCAGCTCCTCCGGGGTGAACCCGTTGGAGAGCCTGGCCTCCACGGCCTGCACGGCCGGCACCGCCTCGCCCAGCCGCGCCCGTCCGGCGTCGGTCAGGAGGATCTGCTGCGAGCGGCGGTCGGAGGGGTGCTGGCGACGCTCCACCAGGCCGGCCCGCTCCAGGCCGGTGAGCATCTCGTTCGCCGACTGGCGGGCGGTGGACACCTTGCGCGCCACGTCGGCCACCGACATTCCGGGCGACTCGTCGAGCAGCAGCAGCGAGGCGAACTGCGCGACCGACAGCTCGAACGGCACCAGGGCCTCGGCGACGACGCCGCGCAGAGTCAGCCAGGCGTGGCGGACGAGGAAGGTCGAGCAGGCGTCTCCGGGAGTCACCCGCCCATTGTGCGCCGGAATACAATTGACAGGAACCTGCCAATCCTGCGAGTGTGGCAGGCATGACCGTCAGGGACCTGTCAATAAACGTACCCCGGCAGCGCCGTGTGCTGTCGGTCCTCGTGTTCGCCGCGGTCCTCATCTGGATCGACACCACGATCCTGGGCATCGCGCTGGAGCGCATCGCCGACCCGCGGACCGGCCTCGGCGCCACGCCGGGCCAGCTCCAGTGGGCCGTCGGCTCCTACGCCCTGCTGTTCGCCACCGCGCTCTTCGCCGCCGGCGCGCTCGGCGACCGCTACGGCCACCGCACGATCCTGGTGCTCGGCCTGGCCTGCTTCGGCGGCGCCTCGATCTGGGCCGCGTGGGCCGGCGACGCCACCGGCCTGATCCTCGCCCGCGGCCTGATGGGCGTCGGCGGCGCGATGATGATGCCCACCTCGATGGCGATCATCGGGGCCACGTTCCCGCCCGAGCGCCGGGCCGGGGCGATCGCCGCCTGGTCGGCCTCCAGCGGCGTCGGCGTCGCCCTCGGCCCGCTGCTCGGCGGCGTGCTCGTCGACCACTTCTGGTGGGGCTCGGTCTTCCTGGTGAACCTGCCACTCGTCGCCATCGCGCTGATCGGGATCGCGTCGGAGGTACCGAACCCGAAGCTTGCCCGGAAGCGCCGGCCGGACCCGATCGGCCTGCTGCTGTCCACCGCGGGCCTCGCCGCGCTCGCCTACGGCCTCATCGAGGCCGGCCAGGACACCGACTGGACCCGCTGGCCGGTGTGGGGCCCGATCGTGCTCGGCCTGGCGCTGCTCGTGCTGTTCACCGTCTTCGAATGGCGCTCGAGCGAGCCGTCGTTCGACCCGCGCCTGTTCCGCAACGGCCGGTTCAGCGCCGGCAACGTCGCCTTGGCCGCGCTGTTCTTCGCCATCACCGGCCAGATGTTCTACGGCAACTTCTACCTGCAGGGCGCCCGCGGCATGAGCGCCCTCGACACCGGCCTCGCGTTCCTGCCCGGCGCGCTCGGCGTCGCGCTCGGCTCCGGCCTCGGCGCGCGCCTGGCCAAGCGCCACGGCGTGGGCCTGGTCAGCGGCGGCGGCCTGCTCGTGGTCGCGGCGGCGTTCCTGGCCAACCTGTGGTTCGACGTCGACACGCCGCTGGTGTGGTTCTGCGCCGTCGGACTGGTCAGCGGTACCGCGATGGGCATGACGATCGCCCCGACGGTCGCCGCCGTCATCGCCGTGCTGCCGCTGGACCGCATGGGCGCCGGGTCGGCGGTCAACAACACCGTGCGGCAGGTCGGCAGCGTCCTCGGCATTTCACTGCTCGGCACCGTCCTGGCCACCACGTACCGCGACCGCATCGAGCCGGCCCTGCGGGACCTGCCGCCCGCGGCCCGGGACGCGGCGGCCCCGTCGGCCGAGCACACCCGCGCGGTCGCGGACGCCCTGCACCGCCCCGACCTGGCCACGCGGGCGAACGACGCGTTCGTCGCGGCGATGCACGTCACCGCCGCGACGGCCGCGCTGGTCGCCTTCCTGGGCGCGGTCCTGCTGCTGCTCGCCTTCCGCGCGGCCGGGCGCCGACGTCACGGCGACGGCGCGGACGCCGGCCGCGAGCAGCAGGCCCAGCCCGGCGGCGAGCAGCGGCAGCCCCAGCCCGACCGGGAACGCCGTGACGTAGTTGAGGCCGTCCCGCTCGGGAATCGTGGCGAGGCCGGCGGCGATCAGCGCTAGCGCGAGCACCATCGAGCCGGTGCCGCCGACGATGCCCCACATCGCGGCGGCCCGGCCGCGCCCTCGATCATGACTCGGCCGGTCCTCCTTGCAGCCGGCTCAGGCCGTCGAGAATGAAGTCGAGCGTGAAGGCGAACTCGGCGCCGTCGTCGCAGCCGCCGAGGGCGCCGTCGTGGGTGACCGCGACGGCCATCTCCACGACGTAGGGATGGCTGGCACCGAGCTGGCGGACGAGGCCGGCGACCGCCTCCGGGGCGAGGTCCCCGGAATCGTCGAACACGTCCTGCGTGAACCCGAGCAGGCGGCTGCCGAGCAGGTGCAGGGCGTGATGCGTCTGCGCGACCGAGAAGCCGCCCTCGCGGAGGATGCCGAGCACCGTGTCGACGTAGGTCAGCGCGGCGGGGCCGGGGGTGCTCTGCTGCTGTACCGCGCCCGGCGCCCACGGATGGCGCAGCATGACACCGCGCGCGGCGAGCACCAGCTGCCGCAGCGACGCCTTCCATCCGGCGCCGTCGACCGCCGTCGGGATCTGGCCGAGCACGGCATCCGTCATGCCGTCGAGGAGGTCCTTCTTGTTGCGTACGTGCGTGTAGAGCGACATCGCCTCCACGCCCAGCTCCTGGGCGAGCTTCCGCATGCTTATCGACTCGAGGCCGTCCCGGTCGGCGAGCTCGATCGCGGCCTCCATCACCCGCGCCCGGGTCAGCTGCGTGCGGCGTTCGGGGCCGGGGTCGCCCAGCGCGGAGATCTTCACGTCGCCCTCCCTTGACACCCTTACACCGTACGGCCTACCCTTACAGCGTACGCACAGGCCCTTACTGCGTAAGGATACTGACATGCGCGCCATCGTCCAAACCGGCTACGGAGCCCCCGAGCAGGTGCTCCGCATCGAAGAGATCGACGCGCCGGCGATCGGCCCCGACGAGGTCCTGATCCGGGTGCGGGCCACCAGCGTCAACACCCCTGACTGGGCCACCGTCGCCGGCGAGCCGTCCATCCTGCGCCTCGGCGCCGGGCCGCGGCGCCCGCGGCGCCGGATCCGGGGCAGCGACGTCGCCGGCGTGGTGGAGGCCGTCGGCGCGGGCGTCGCCGGCCTGGTACCCGGCGACGAGGTGTTCGGGTCCGCCCAGGGCACCTTCGCCGAGTACGTCGCCGCGCCGGCCGCCCGGCTCGTCAAGAAGCCGGCCGGGCTCACGTTCACCGATGCCGCGGCGTCGGTGATGGCCGGGCTCACCGCCTTGGCCGCCATGCGGGACGTGGCCCACGTGAGCGCCGGCACGCGCGTCCTGGTCAACGGCGCCTCGGGCGGCGTCGGGACGATGGCGGTACAGATCGCCAAGGCGCTCGGCGCGGAGGTCACCGCCGTGTGCGGACCCGGCAACGCCGAACTGGTCCGGTCCCTTGGGGCGGACCACGTCGTCGACTACACGAGCGAGGACTTCACCCGGAGCGGGCCGCGGTTCGACGCCGTCCTCGACAACGTGCTGAACCACCCGCCCAAGGCCACCGCGCGGCTCCTGGCCCCGGGCGGGGTGCTCATGCCGAACAGCATCGGCAACACCGGCGGCCTCCTGGCCGGCCTGCCCCGGACCGCCCGGGCCGCCCTGATGGCCAACGTGCGGCTGGTGAAGCCGGCGTACGACCGCGAGAACCTGACCGCGCTGCTCGAACTCCTCGAGACAGGCAAGGTCAGGGTGGTCGTCGACCAGGCCTACCCCCTCGACCACGCGGCGAGCGCCGTCGCGCACATGCTGGGGCATCACGCACGGGGGAAGATCGTCATCACGGCCTGAGTTGACCTGGAGCGCGCTCCAGGTGACAGGCTCCTCCTCATGGACAAGCGATTCCTGGGACGCAGCGGCATCGAGGTCAGCGCGCTCGGCATGGGGTGCTGGGCGATCGGCGGGCCGTTCTGGGCCGGTGAGCAGCCGCTCGGGTGGGGCGAGGTCGACGACGAGGAGTCGGTGCGGGCGGTCCGCCGCGCGCTCGAGCTCGGGGTGACGTTCTTCGACACCGCCAACGTGTACGGGGCCGGGCACAGCGAGAAGGTCCTCGCCCGAGCGCTCGAAGGCCGCCGCGACGAGGCGGTGATCGCCACCAAGTTCGGGGGCACCTTCGACGAGCAGACCCGGCAGGTCGGGCCCGACGACGGCACGCCCGCGAACGTGGGGCGCTCGGTCCGCGACTCGCTCAGAAGGCTCAATACCGACCACATCGACCTGTACCAGCTGCACATCAACTCGCTGCCGATCGCCGAGGCCCTCGACCTCGTCCCCGTGCTCGAGGGCCTCGTGGACCAGGGTCTGATCCGCGCGTACGGCTGGAGCACCGACTTCCCCGAGCGCGCGGACGCCTTCGCGGCCGCCGGGGTCCGGTGCGCCACGATCCAGGCGGATCTGTCGGTCCTGCGCGGCTCGTTCGCGGTGCTGCCGGTGGCGGCCGAGCACGACCTGGCCGTCATCATCCGTGGGCCGCTCGCGATGGGGCTGCTCGGCGGGCGCTACTCGGCCACCTCGGAACTGCCCCGCGACGACGTGCGCGGGCTGAGCCCGGAGTGGATGACGTACTTCAAGGACGGCCGCCCGACGCCGGAGTTCCTCACGCGCATCGACGCGATCCGCGAGATCCTGACGTCGGGCGGCCGCACCCTCGCGCAGGGCGCGCTGGCCTGGCTGTGGGCCTACGACCCGCGCACGGTCCCGATCCCGGGGTGCCGCACGGTCGCCCAGGTCGAGGAGAACGCGGGCGCCCTCGAGCACGGGCCGCTGAACGAGACCGAGCTGGCCGAGGTCGAGCGGCTCATGGGCCGCTGAGGTCACAGCGCCTCACGGTGACAACACCTGACGCAGGCGCGCGGCGAACCCCGGCGGGTCCATCACGAAGGCGATGTGCCCGCCGGGGAACGGCACCGGCGCCGTGCCGAGCAGCGCGGCCAGGGCGTGCGACGTCCGGTCGAGCAGCTGCCCCGCCGAGTCCTCCCCCAGCGCGACCACGACCCGCGTCGGCCCGGAGCGCAGCGCGGCGATGTCGGGCCGGAAGACCGTGGTGCCGCGCATCTCGTGGCGGAACCAGAAGCGCTCGTCCGCGATCTGCTGCGCGTCCGGCGGCGGACCCGCCGGCGGCCCCTCGTGGATGTTCGCGTTGACCATGAACTTCTTCCAGGCGCCGGCCGGGTCGCCCGACTCGTAGGTGGCGATGATGTCCTCGATCGCGGCCCGGCGCTCCTCGCGGTCCTCGAGCACCTCGGTCACCGGCGGCTCATGGGCGATCACGGTGTGTGCGACGCCGGGGTGGCGCTCGGCCAGGGCCAGGCCGGTGACCGCGCCGCCGCTGGAGCCGAAGACGGCGGCCGGACCCGCATCGACGTGCGCAATCAGGCGTGCCAGGTCGTCGGCGCGCGCCTGCGGGGTCGAGCCGGACTCGGGAACATCGAGGATGCTCGCGCCGATCCCCCGCGGATCGGTGGTGAGCACGGTATGGTCGGCGGCGAGCAGGTCGGCGGCCGCGGCGAAGAACCGGGTGCCCATCGGGGCGCCGACCAGCACCAGGAGCGGTCCGCGGCCGCGCAGCTCGTAGTGCAGCGCGGCGTCCGGGACGCGCAGAGTGTCGTGTCGCATGGTGGATGACCTCCTTCTCTCACGAAAGGAGACTGACGAAGTGCCCCAGACTCGTCGGCTGCTCGAGCCCGATTTCGCCGACGACCTCGCCCGCGCGCGCAAGGGCGACGACGACGCCTTCGCGCGACTGGTCACGCCGCTGCGCGGGGCGCTGCACGCACACTGCTACCGCATGCTCGGATCGGTCCACGACGCCGACGACGCGCTGCAGGACGCGCTCGTGCGGGCCTGGCTGGGCTTGTCCGGATACCAAGGCCGCGGTTCTTTGCGCTCTTGGCTTTTCACCGTGGCGACCCGCACCTGCCTCGACCTCGTCGCCGCCCGCGGCCGCCGCGCGCTGCCGATCGACCTCGGCCCCGCCGCCGAGGCGCCCGCCGCCGGCGTCCAGCCACGCACGGATGTCGCGTGGCTGGAGCCCTACCCCGACGTCGTCTACGAGCGCCGCGAGACCGTCGAGCTCGCATTCGTCGCGGCCCTGCAGCACCTTCCCGGCAACCAGCGCGCCGCCCTGCTGCTGTTCGAGGTGCTGGGCTTCGCCGCGGCCGAGATCGCCGCGATGATGGAGACCACGGCCGGCTCGGTCAACTCCGCCATCGCCCGCGCGCGGCGCACGCTCGCCGAGAAGGTACCGCCGCAGCACCAGCAGCCCACCCTGCGCCGAATCGGCGACGAGCGCGTCCGCGAGACCGTCACCGCGTTCGCCACCGCGCTCGAGGACGGCGACGCCCCGGCCCTGGTCGCCCTGCTCACCGACGACGTGACATGGTCGATGCCACCGCTGCCGGCCTGGTACCGCGGCCTCCCGACGGTCCGCGACTTCGCCGAGAGCATGCCGCTGAGCACCTGCGGCAGCTGGCGCAACCTGGCCGCGTCCGCGAACGCCCAGCCCGCGATCGCCAGCTACCTGCGCCGCACCCCGGACGGCCTGCACGAGGCCTGGGCCCTCAACGTCCTCACCCTGCGCGGCGACCGCATCGCCGAGATCACCTCGTTCATCGACCCGAAGATCTTCGCCCGCTTCGGCCTGCCGCCGTCCCTGTAACGCCGGACGAGCGCGTTAGCATCGGGCCATGAGCGTGGCCATCGGGGACGTGGAACGGTTCGAGGCGGCCCGCGGGCGGCTGGAGGCCATCGCGTACCGGATGCTCGGCTCCGCCGGCGAGGCCGAAGACGCCGTGCAGGAGACCTATCTGCGCTGGCAGGCCGCCGACATCGAGCGGATCGAGGTCCCCGAGGCCTGGCTGACCAAGGTGCTCACGAACCTCTGCCTCAACCAGCTCACGTCCGCCCGGGCGCGGCGCGAGACGTACGTCGGGCAGTGGCTGCCCGAGCCGCTGCTGGCCGGCGACTCCATGCTCGGCCCGGCCGACACCGCCGAGCAGCGCGAGTCCGTCTCCTTCGCGGTGCTCACCCTGATGGAGCGGCTCTCGCCCAACGAGCGGGCCGTGTACGTCCTGCGCGAGGCCTTCGACTACCCGCACCGCGAGATCGCCGAGATCCTCGACCTGTCCGAGGCCTCCAGCCAGCAGATCTTCCACCGCGCCAAGCAGCACGTCGCCGACGGCAAGACCCGGACCGCGGTCGACGCGGCCGCGGCCCGGCGGATCGTCGAGGAGTTCCTGGCCGCGGCGGCCAGCGGGCAGACCGAGCCGCTGGTGCGCCTGCTCACCGCCGACGCCGTGTCGATCGGCGACGGCGGCGGCAAGGTGCCGGCCCGGACCAAGCCGTTCCAGGGCGCCGTGGCGGTGGCGAAGTTCATCTGGGGCCTGTTCAAGCCCGGCGCCGGCAAGCGGGCCGCCGTCGGGGGCTCGCCCGAGGTGTACGCCTGGACGGCCAACGGCGACCCGGCGGTCGTCGCGGTCGTGGACGGGCGCGTCGTCGGGATCATGTGCCTGGAGGTGACGGCGGACGGCATCACCGCGCTGATGAACCAGGTGAACCCCGACAAGCTCGAGCGCGCCACCGCGAAGTGGGCCGCCCTCGACCACGGCGAGCCGCTGGCCACGATCACATTCTGAGCGCCTGTGAGGTGCTTCACAGCGTGCGGCTGTCATGAAACGGCGGGCTGTCCGGCTCAAAGGGCAAAACCCGCGCAGGACAGGAGCACACCATGTCGCACCGCATCGTCGTTCTCGGGGCCGGGTACTCCGGAGCCACCGCCGCCGGCCGTCTGGCCCGGCGCCTCCGCCGCGAGGACGCCACCGTCACCCTCGTCAACGCCGAGCCCGACTTCGTGGAGCGGGTTCGCAACCACCAGCTCGCGACCGGCCAGACCCTCAAGCCGCGGCCGCTGCGCGAGATGTTCGCCGGCACCGGCGTCGAGCTGCGGATCGCGAAGGTCGCCGCCGTCGACGCCGAACGCAAGGTCGTCAGCCTCAGCGACGGCGAGCTCGGGTACGACACCCTCGTCTACGCGCTCGGCAGCGGCTGGAACGCGCAGGGCGTGCCGGGCACGGCCGAGCACTCGTACGAGATCGCAAGCCGCCCCGGCGCGCTGCGGCTGCGCGACCGCCTGGCCCGGCTCGAGGCCCGCCGCCCCGTCGCGATCGTCGGCGGCGGCCTCACCGGCATCGAGGCCGCTACCGAGATCGCCGAGTCCCGGCCCGACCTGGACGTCGCGCTCGTCGTCCGCGGCGAGCTCGGCGACTGGCTCTCCCCGAAGGGCCGTGACCACCTGCGCAAGGTCATCGGCCGGCTGCACATCCGGGTGTACGAGCACGCGCTGGTCAACGCCGTCGGGTCCGACCGCATCGCCACGTCCGACGGGCGGGACATCGCCGCCGACGTGACCCTGTGGACGGCCGGTTTCGCGGTGCACCCGATCGCCGCGGCGACCTCGCTCCAGGTCTCGGACACGGGGCAGATCGCCGTGGACAGGTACATGCGCTCGCTCTCGCACCCGGACGTGTACGCCATCGGCGACTCCGCCCTGGCGATCGGCCCGGGCGGCAAGCCGCTGCGGATGTCGTGCGCCTCGGGCACCCCGTCCGCCTGGCAGGCCGCGGACGCGATCGCCGCGCGGCTCACCGGGGGCAAGCTTCCGAACGCGCCGATCCGGTACTTCAACCAGTGCATCTCGCTGGGCCGCAAGGAGGGCCTGATCCAGTACGTCACCGCCGACGACCGCGCCAAGTCCGCGGTCCTGACCGGCCGGACGGCCGCCGTGTACAAGGAGCTGGTCTGCAAGGGCGCCGTGTGGGGCGTGGCCAACCCGACGCTCGGCGTGCCGACCCGCCGCCGGTCGATGGTGCCGGCGCCGGCCGCGCCGCAGCCCGTCCTGCCCTAGTCCGGCCGGTGCCCTCCGACAACTGCGGCAATCGCATCGGTACCGTCGTTCCGCTCGCCGGCCTCGGCGAGCGGAATGGCGACGCTGGTGGCCCGGGGCAGCTCCGTCGACCGGTAGAGGACGACACTCGCGTCCGCAGCGCCCAGCGGCACGGTGAACGGGTGCGCGGAGAGGTACGAGCGCATTTCTTCCAGCCCGGCGTCGCCGGCCTCCGGCGGCACCTCGCCGATGACCAGGTAACAGTCGGGGTCCGGATCGAGACCCAGGCCGTGGTACCGGTGCCGGAACCCGAAGCGCTCGGCGTCGTACCGCAGCTCGGCCAGCCGTTGAACGGCGTCCGCGGGCCATCCGACAAGCACCGCCAGGCGGCGGGACACCGAGAACGACCGCTCGTACGGCGTCTGGTTGCGGCTCCGGAAGCCGGCCTCGCCCGGGCCGAACCCGCCGAACCGCATCAGCACCGGCGCCGCCCCGAGCTGCGCGTGCAGGTGCGCCAGGACATCGCGCACGTCCTGCCGGGTCGTCGGCCGGATCGGAAACTCCAGGCCGAGCACCGTCGCGTGGATCTGCTCGATGCTCCGCGGCGCAAAACCCGGAAGCAGGTCACCGGCGATCCCCTTGGAGCCCGGCCAGAAATGACGCGAAGGGCGGGCTCTTCGGGCCGTAAAAGGCGGCGACGGTGACCCCCGCGAACGTCATTGCCCGGCCTCGAGCTCTTCCAGCCGCTTGGCGCCGGCCCATTGCCGCCGGACGTCGGTGGCGAAATGGTGGAACGGCCCGACCTTGTCGGTCGCCACGAACTGCAGCACCGGCCCGACGTGCTGCGTGATGAAGTATCCGGCCGGCTGCACCCGGATCTCCGCATGAGGCGCGAAATCGGTGTCCGGCCGCTCGAAGTCCGACGACGGCGCGGCCTCCAGGTCACCGTCGATCATGACGCTCGTGAACGGGTACATGAGGGGCATGAAACGCCCAGCGCAACCAGCAGCCGGGTCGTCACGTCGTACGCCCGGCGGTCCCGCCCGTGCACGATGGCGACCGTCTTCCCGTCGCCCTGAATTGCGTCCGCCATCATGGTTGGCCAGTCATCCAATCGAGTCGAGTAGAGCGGCCTGCCTCGCCCTCAGGTCGGCAAAAGTGCTGCGAACGTACTCGACGAAGGCGGCCCCGGGATGACCGGTCAGCACCTCGGGCTCGTCCCGCCGCGCGAGCGCCACCTCACAGCTGGCGCTGACAATTGCGGCGTACACGCAAATTCCCCGCGGCCGACGGCGACAATATCGAATGCCATAACTGTGAAACCCGTAGATCTTATACCGGCCGCCCCGCGCGGTGCGGGATGATCGGCCGATGGAGTACTTGGTGGACATGGTCACCACCGTCCCGGCCGGCACGACGGACGACGAGATCGCCGGCATGCGCCGGCGCGAGGCGGCACGGGCGGCCGAACTGGCGGCCCAGGGGAGCCTGCTGCGGCTCTGGCGCCCCCCGCTGGCACCGGGCGAGTGGCGCACGTGGGGCCTGTTCAGCGCGGACGATGCCGATCAGCTGGAAACGACGCTGGCGTCGATGCCGCTGCGCGCCTGGCGACACGACACGGTCACCCCGTTGTCACCCCACCCGAACGACCCGGGCCGCCCGTTGTGACACCCTGCCCCCGGCCTCAATTCGCGCGACATTCGCCGCTGCGTGGTTCCGAACTTACTGTGTGCTATACGGTCCCCTCCCGGGGTGAACTTCCCAAACGGGCGTAACCGAATTTGTCGTGCCGCGTTGGCGCCCGCCTTCCACACGATTACGCTCGGCGTCCGTGCGGAGTGTCAACACGCCCAAGCTCGGACGGCTTGCGCTGACGCAGGCCGAATTCACCAGCTTAACTACTGCCGGTGGGAGCGGCGCGGCGGTAGAAAAACTCGCCATGAGCCAGGTGCTGAAGCGAAAATTTCTTCTTACTGCCATTCGCCACGAGACGAGCAACGCCAACAACGCCCCGGCCGACACCATTCACCGGATGATCGATCTCCTCGCCGAGGCCGAGTCCGTGGGCGGCCGCGCCGCGCTGGCCGTTCTCGGCCACCCGTACCTCGACCAGTGGGCGTCCAACTGGCTGCGGACCAGGGGCGACCTCGACGAGGCCGCCGACTACCTGTCCGCGCTGGCCGCCGCCGCCGCCGCGCGGGCCCGGATGACGTTCGCGGTCGACGTCCGTACCGGCGACGGGACGGTCGTGCTGCCCACCCTCGGCGCGGGCACCGGCCTGGGCTCCGGCCTCGTGCGGATCACCGGCACCGCCGACCGGATCACGTTGCACGGCACGGACGGCCACGCCGATGTGCCGCGGCCGTTCACCGGCGCCGGCGCGCATTGGATGCCGGTGCGACGGGTCGAGTTGGAGGGCCGGTACGCCATCGCGGTCGAGGACCTCGACTCCCAGCGCGACTGCTATCCGTGGCCTCCCCAGGAACGGCTGGACGACGCGGCCGCGGCCCGGTTCGGCGACACCTGCCGGGCGGCGTGGTCCATCATCGCGACGGACTTCCCCGACCACGCCCGAGGCATGCGCACCGCGCTCGCGTCACTGGTGCCGCTCACCCACTCCGACGATGCCGAAAGCCAGGGCGCCACCGCATTCCGCGCGTTCGGGTCGCTGGCCGTATCACTCGACACGCCGGCCGAGGCCATGGCATTGTCTCTCATTCATGAGTTCATGCACATGAAACTCGTGGCGATTCTGGACCAGTATGACCTGCACACGACTGACCGGCGGTTGTATTTCGCGCCCTGGCGTCCCGACCCGCGACCGATTTCCGCATTGCTTCACGGCACCTATGCACACTTCGGAGTGTGTGAATTCTGGCGCCGGCGGCGCGGCGCGGACGGTGACCGCTCCGCGCATTTCGAATTCGCATTGTGGCGGCGGTTGACCCTGCACGCCGTGCAGACGCTGCTCGACTCGGACGAGCTGACGGCCTGTGGCCGGCAGTTCGTCGAGCCGTTGTACCGCACCCTGCTGGACTGGGGGGCCGAGCCGGTCCCGGCTCACATCGAGCACGCCGCCGACGATGTGGCGTACGCGTACCAGGTGCGCTGGGACCTCACCCACGACGAGGCGTCCGCCGACCGTGACCTGAACCGGCTGGCGAGCGCACCCCGGCCGTCCTGGCTGCCGGCGGCGTGGACCCAGGCCCCCGGCGCCGTCCGGACCGAGTCCGCCGCAGGGGCGGCGGAGCCGATGGTGGCGGCACTCATTCGGTCGATCGTGACCGGTGACGCGCCCGCGCGTGCCGATCCACGGCTGGTCGACGCCGTCGCCGCACACGTGGACGGGCAGGCCGACCGGGCCGCGCACGAGTTCCGCTCGGCGATCGACGGCGGCGCTCCGGAGGCCTGGGTCGGCCTGTGCGTCGCCAGCCGCCGCAGCGACCCGGTGGGCCGTCCGCGGCTCGTCCGCCGGCTGTACGAGGCGTCCGACCGGACGGTCGCTCCGGCCGACGTGTCAGCCTGGATCAGCGCCGTCCTGGACGGCTGAACTCATGGCGTGAACGGCTCGATGTCGGTGTTGATACGGGTCCGCTCGCCGATGGCGAGGGTGTTGGGGTGCTCCGGGCCCAGCACGTCCCGCGCAAGCCGTGCCGCCTCCGTGAACAGGCGTTCGGCGTCACGCTCCTGGCCGGTGGCGTGCAGGCTGAGCGCCAGGTTGTTGGTGGCGGCGATGACGACCGGGTGCTCGGCGCCGAACGTCTGGCGCAGCCGGGCGTGGGTGCGCTCGTCGAGCCGGTGAGCGCGGGCGGTGTCGCCGGTGAGGAAGCACGCGTTGGCGAGATTGAGGCAGCAGATGAGCGTCGACGGGTGCTCGTCGCCGAGCTTCGCCTGGTACGTCTCGAACACGTCGGCGAGGATGGCCAGCGCGCCTGCGCCGTCGCCCGCTCGGATCTTGAAGATGGCGCGGTCATTGGCAGCGGCCAGGCTGTAGGGGTTGTCGCTCTTGTACTGGTCGGTGTAGTAGTCCAGGACCTCGGCCGCCAGCTCGTCGGCCTGCCCGTGATCGCCGGCCGCGGAGCGGTTGCAGGCGACCTCGAGTTCGGCGAGCATCGTCTCGCGATGCTTCGCACCGAGGGTCTTCTTGTACCCGGCATACGTTTCCGCGGCGAGCCGCTCCGCCTCCGCCGCCCGGCCCATCCGGCGCAGCGTTCCGGCCAGGATGCGGGACGCCCGCAGCGACTGCTCGTGTTCCCGGCCGAGCGTGCGGTTGCACTCCTCCACGGTGCGCTGCAGCAGGTCCCGGGCCTCCTCGTAGCTGCCGACCTCACGCACGCCGAGGCTGTAGTAGATGGCGGACCACAGCGTCCAGATGTCGTCCGTGCCCAGCGTCTTGGTCCGGCGGCGCAGCGTGTCGGCGTCCAGCCGCACCGCCTCCGCGAGGTTGCCGCACAGGCGCTCCGCGTGAGCCAGATTGTTGGCCGCCATCAGCGTGCGAGGGTGGTCCTCGCCGAACCCCTCGCGCCAGCGGTCGAGCAGCTCGCGGTTGAGCACCAGGCCCTCCTGGTACTGCCCGGCCGACCAGAGGTCGGCGGCGAGCCCACCGGCCGCCTCCAGACGGTACGGGTGATCCGGGCCCACGAGCTCGGTGAGTTCCTCCGTGACCTCGTGGCTGAGCTGCCGGGACTCGTCGTCACGACCCGCGGTGCGCAGGACGTTGGCCAGCTGCACCTTCAACCGCAGGGTCATCTCGCGGTCGGTCTCGTCACCCGTCGCGGACCACTCGTCGAGGGCCTGCTTGGCGAGTTCCTCGCTGCCGGCGAGGTCGCCGCGCAGTCGCAGGAACCGGACCATGGTGATGACCAGCTGACGGACGGCGTCCTCGCGCGAGCGCAGTGCGCCCGACGGAACCAGATGCGGGCGCAGTTCGTCGTAGATCGACCAGTTGTCCTGGTCGTCCGCCCCACCCTGCCTGGCCGCTGCGGCCGCGGCGAGGATCTCCTGAACCTGCACCCTCGTTGTCTCCGAATCAGTTTCGCTCAACGCGTCCCTGATTACAGATTGCACCAGCCGGTGGACGCGAACAGCGCTTATCGAGGGATCAACCCTGGCCAGGGCAAACCTGCCGATCTCCCGGATCAGGGAGCCGTGCAGCAGGGGGTCACGCATGGACCGGTCGACTCTAGCAAGCTCCTCGGTCATAGCCGGGGTCTGTAGCAACCAAGTCGGGACTGGTTCTGGGCTGAAGAAGGCAAGCAGCTCCATCAGCCGGGCGGCCGCGGGCTGCCGTTCTTCCAGTCGTTGCATCGACAGCGTCCAGGTCGCGGCGGCCGAGGCCCCGTAGCCCGAGGACGACTCGGCCAGCACCGCGGCCGGGCGGGACTGCAGCAGCTCGAGATAGTTGCGGACCGGCATCCCGGTCTCCTGCAGCCACGCGGCGGCCTGCTCCACCACCAAGGGGAGATCGCCGAGCCGATCGGCTACGGCATCGGCCTCCACCTCGGACAACGAGACGATCTTCCTGGCGATGAGCTCGATGCTCTCCCGCCTGGCAAATACGCCGACCTCGATCCGTTCCGCGTGCTGGGCCCAGTCCGGGTTCCTTGTCGTAATCACGACATCTCCCGGGCCGGCCGGCAGGAACTCCGCGATCCCCTCGGGGTCGTCGGGATTATCGAAAATGATCAACCACCGGCGCAGCCGGTCGCCCTGCCGCAGGGCCTGCAGCACCGCATCGACCTGGCCGGTGGTGTCCGCGCCGGCGTTCAACCGCAACGGACCCGCCAGCCGCGCCAGTTCCACCCGGACGATCGCCGGCTGATCCGCCGAAATCCACCAAACAAGGTCATAGTGCGCGGCGAAACGGTGGGCGTACTCCAGCGCGATCTGTGTTTTACCCACCCCGCTCAGGCCTGTCAGCGCCACCGGCCGGGTGAAGGCGCTGTCGATCAACCGGCCGCGGAGCCGGTCGAGCAGCCCCTCACGGCCGGTGAACACCGGGTTTCGGGCCGGAACTTTCCAGATGCCCGGCATCGTCGCGGGGTAGCGCGGGCCCGGGCCGTTCTCGCCGACGAGCGGAACCGCAACGTCGGCCAGGTCCAACGCGGCCAGCAGCACCTCCCGGGCCCGGGCCGCGGTCAGATCCCGGAGGTTCGGCACCGTGCTGCCCACCAAGGCCTTGGGCAGCTCCGTGCCGTCCAGCCGGAGCGGGACCAGGAACTGGCCGCGCCCGCGGTACGGCCGGGCGGTTGCGTTCCGCAGCGTGCGCTCGGCCGCGGACGAGCGCAGATACTCCTCGGACAGCAGCGCCACGACCCGGCTCGCCCCCTCCGTGGCGCCGCCGGACGTACGCAGCTCGCGAAGCTCGTACGGCTGGTCGACGAGCCGCAGCTCCGCGCTGATCCACTCAGCCCAGATCCGGTCCCGGGGCGCGTAGCTGATCACGATCGGGTCGCCGGGCGCCGTGGCGGCGGCGGTACGTTCGAATTCGGCCAGCCACTGCAGCCGGGTCGCCTCGGCGACGGCCCCCAGCTCGCGTTCGACCCCGGTGAGCTTGCTCGCCAGGCGCTCGTAGGCGGACAGCAGGGTGCCCTCCTGGCGGGGGCGGTCGCCGAACGCGGCAAGAATCTCCTCGTAGGCGTAGTAGATCTTGTAGGGAATCTCGACCGAGCCCCAGTACTCCTCGGCCTCCGCAACGCTCACCGGGATGAACGGCTCGAAGCGATGGCGCGCCAGGGTGCGGCTGCGCTCAAGCTTGATCTGCTCGCCGTCCTCGACGCGGGTCGGCACCGGAAAGATGTCGATCGGCGCGGTGCGGAGCTTGCGGACCGAGCGGGCGATCGCCACAGCACCGTCGATGCTCTGCGTGCTCATGGTGAAGCAGTTGACGAGCACGTCCGGCAGGAAGACGGTGCAGATACCGGCGTTGTCACTGAGACCAGTGCGGCTGTCGATGAGGATGAAGTCGTGCTCACGGCGCATGTTGCGGCGTAGCGCGGCCAGGAACGCCTGCCCGCCGAGACGGTCGTAGAAGTCGTCCCAGTTGAAGGTGCTCACCCGGGTCGAGTACTCGGGAACCTGCCGGCCGGCGGACAGCAGCTCGATGCGGCCGTCCTCGGGAAAGGTGTAGTTCAGCGAAGTCGAGTACGCCGCAACTCGAGCGAGCCGGTCCACCTCGTCCGGGCCGAGCTCGGCGCTCGGGTCGTCGCCCGGATGCGTGGCGGCCATCGCAAACGCCCGGATCATGTCGATGACCCCGCCGGGCGACCCGCGCAGTTCCTTGTCCTCCAGGAACGGGTGGAAATACCGGTGCAGACCCGGCGACTCGAGGTCCCAGTCGACCACGAGCACCCGAGCCCCGTTGCTGGCGAGAATCCACGCCACATTGGCGAGGGCCATCGTGCGCCCGGCGCCGCCCTTGTACGAGTAGAAGGTGATGATCCGACCATCCAGACCCGGCTCATCAGCGTCGGTCATCACAGCCACTCACCTTCCTACTCGGTTCGACTATGCAACAGGCGGGCAACTCTTTGCCGGACGTCGATCAAGGGCCTTGCAGGATCGGACGGCTCGTCGCGGACTCGACCGCCGGTCGGCGAAACACCCTGCCGCGGCTGAACAATCGGTTCTGAGCCTCTTCGAGGGCCGAGATCAGGTTCTCCACAAAGGCTTCGCTGCTCTCGATCGCCAGCCGGGTCGGCGCATCCCGCTCGGTCATGTCCGCCAGCACCGCTCGCGTCAGCTCGGAGCGCAGATCGTCGCGGTGCCGCACCGTCTCGGCATCCATGGCGCTCAGCGGGGCCAGCACCGCCACGGTCGCTTCGCCGGTCCTGGCGAGCGTCGACAGCTGCTGGTGGCGGCCGGGCAGCCGGGTCACCCACAGGTCCACGAGCAGAACGACGATGTGGTTGTTCGCGCGCGCCGCCTCGAGCCGCTCGGTGAGCTGCCGGAGATCGGTGACATCCGAACCGAACAGCTGATCGGCGGCGATGGCGCGCGCCAGCTCGGCCAGCGGCGAGGCAAAGGTCGCCGGATCGTAGGGATGCCAGTCCCGCGCCTGCTCGCCGTAGTAGCGCAGATCCCGGCGGACCCGCGCCAGCGCCATCTCCTCGGTGCTCGCCGCCGCGACAACGAAGTGCACCCGCCGGGCCGTGCCCAGGACTGCCTCGTCGGCCACGAAGCCGGCGGGGTCCAGGTCGGTGTCGCCCTTGGGCAGCCGGTCGTGGCTCACCAGGTCGGCGACGCGCTGCCCGACGGCCGTGACGCAAGCCTCGTAGCGGTTCCGCTCGGCATGGTGCCGGACGATCTCGCCGATCTTCTCCGCGTCGCTGTACGGGCCGAGAGGATCATCCGCCCACACGAGCGGGATCAGGGCCTTGACGACCTGCCCCGTACGGGCGGTGTGCCGCCGGAGCCGCTCCTCGAAGACGGCACGCTCACCGACGCACCAACGGCTCAGGACCGACGCGGGCGAGCGCAGCTCGACGAACACCTGGCACGAGCTCAGCGCCTCCAGCACCTCGTTCGGCCACGGCGGCCCGCCCGGAGGGCGCATGTACCCGATCTCGCCATGGGCGCCGGTCAGCTCCCCCACCTTGGCCGAGAGGTCACGGAAGAATCGGGTGACGTAACGGTCGTCGTAGCCGACCGCCCGGCTCAGGAAGAACTGTGGCACCGACCCCTCCTCGGCCGGGCACGGAAACCGGTCTTCGCCCGAGGGTGTCTGGCGACGCCGAAGGGGCCGATCCGCGGCGCCGACCCAACGGCCACCTTCGTGCCACCGGCCGCCGCACCCGTCGAGGTCCGGACCGCTCGGTGAGATCGGGCCCGCAGGCAAGGGCACATACGTCCTCCTGCTACACAGGCACGGCAATGGTGGCGCTTGCGACCTTCAACCGAGACGCTTCAGTCGCAGGAGCCTAACATTCGATATTTGCGTACGCCAATAGAGTTCTCGCCACTGAGTCAATGGAAACAATATTCGACCTTCAGGGTAATAGATCTCGACGCAAAGAGCCATAGCCTCATCGCCCGATCGCTGAACACGCGTTCTACCAAAAGTGGCGGCCGCCAGGCATGATGAGACGGCGGGGCCGACTCGAGCCCATCGCCGGGCCCGCACCGCCGTCTGCTGACCACCGTTTCGGGGATGTGTTCCAGCCATGTCCGCACCGCCAGGCGACGACCAGTCAGGGCGCCCAATGGTGTGCGGTCCGTATGTCGCGGGTTTTCCCGCAAATGTCAATTTCGGCGTGTTCTTGCGTCATCTGTACGGTCACTCGTACGGCGGAGCCGTCCGATGAGTTCAATCGGCCTGCCCGCCTCACCACCGGCCCGCCCAGCCGCGGCGCCGCCGTACTTCTTCCTGAGCTACGCCCGCAGCGACGACGACCCGTACGTCGAGCAGTTCTTCCAAGATCTGTCCGGCGAGGTGCGGGTGCGCGCCGGGCTGCACAGCGGCGAGAACGTCGGCTTCTTCGACCGCAACATGGAGATGGGGACGATCTGGTCCAAGGAGCTGGTCGACGCGCTGGCGACGTGCACCACGTTCATCGGCCTGTGCTCGCCGCGGTACATCCTGAGCGAGCCGTGCGGCCAGGAGTGGCACCTCTTCGCGAAGCGGTGCGACCAGTTCGAGCAGCGGTCCGGCCGCCGCTCGACCGCGCTGCTGCCGGCGCTGTGGCTGCCGCCGCGACGCATGCCGCCGGCCGTGCAGCGGGTCCAGTACGACCAGGAGCACTTCAGCGCCGCGTACCGGCGCGACGGCCTGCGCCAGCTGATGCGGCTGACCCGTTACCGCGACGAGTACCTCGAGGCCATTTCCCTGCTGGCCCAGCACGTCGTCGACAACGCCGAGGTGAACCGGCTGCCGCCCCTTTCCATTTCGGAACGCACCGAGTTCGCATCCGCCCCGAGCGCGTTCCACCCGGAGTCGGAGGCCGAGAGGCCGCCCAGCCCTCCGAAGCCTGACGATGTGCACTTCATCGTCGCCGCGCCGAACCGCGACGAGGCTCGCCGGGTGCGCCAGGACGTAAGTTTCTACGGCGAGCGGTCGGTGGACTGGATACCGTACGCGTCGACGCACACCGTGCCGCTGGCCGGATACGCCCGCGAGATCGCCGCCCGCCGTGGTCTTACGGCCGGCGCGTCGTCGATATCGCTGAACTCGGCGGGGGCCGGGGACTCAGAGGGCGGCGCCCGGATCATCGTGTTGCTCGTCGACGCCTGGGCCAGCCAGATGGACGTGTACCGGCAGGCGCTGGAGCGGCACGAGGAACGCCGCACGGCCGCCGCCGCGCTGGTGCCCCGCAACACCGAGGACTCCGAGACCGAGGAGCGCTGGCGGCTGCTGTCCGACGGGTTGCGCAGCGTTTTCCTCGACCGGATCGCCACCCGTGACTCGCTCGCCTACCGCCAGGACATCCTGTCGCACCGGGCCTTCGACGAAGACCTGCAGATCGTCCTTGAGACCGCACGCAACCGCGTGTTCGCCGCCCGGGGCGGCGTGCCGTCCCCACCGGCGGGCTCTGGAATGGCCCGCCCGATCCTCGAGGGACCCTGAGAGGGGAACGATGACCCAGGACCAGCACGGCGGCGGCCAGGTCGTCACCTTCTACTCCTACAAGGGCGGCACCGGGCGCACGATGGCCGTGGCCAACGTGGCTTGGATCCTGGCCAGCGCCGGACACCGGGTGCTCGTCGTCGACTGGGACCTCGAGTCGCCCGGCGTGCACCGGTTTTTCCATCCGTTCCTCAAGGACCCGCAGCTGCACACGTCCGACGGGGTCATCGACCTGATCCGGGAGTACGCCGACGTCGCCGCCCATCAGCCGGACCCCCGCGACCTGCCGGCCGCCGATGTGCGGCGCTATGCGGTCTCGCTGGACTGGCGGTTCGCCGGCGGAAAGGGGGAGCTCGACCTGCTGCCCGCGGGCCGGCAAGGCCCGGCGTACTCGGCAACGGTGAGCACGTTCGACTGGCCGAGCTTCTACGACGGGCTCGGCGGCGCGGCGTTCCTCACCGCGCTGCGCGACAACATGCGCGAGCTCTACGACTTCGTTCTGATCGACAGCCGCACCGGGCTGAGTGACAGCGCCGGCATCTGCACCGTCCTGCTGCCCGATCTCGTGGTCAACTGCTTCACCCTCAGTACGCAGAGCATCGACGGGGCCGTCACGGTGGCCCGATCGATCCAGAACCAGCGCGTCGACACACCGGTCCGCCAGCTCCCCGTGCCCATGCGGGTGGAGGACGGCGAGAAGGGCAAGCTCGATGCCGGGCGCGACTACGCCTGGCTGCGCTTCGCCCAGTTCCTCGACGGCTTCGACATCGAGGCGATGACGCGGTACTGGGCGGAGATGGAGATCCCGTACCGGGTGTACTACGCGTACGAGGAGATCCTCAGCGTCTTCGGCGACCGGCCGGGCCAGCCCACCACGCTGCTCGCCGCCTATGAGCGGCTCGCCCGCCGGATAGCGGGCGCCGCTCGGCTGCCGGACATCACGCCCATGGAGGAGTCGGTACGGCGCTTCTGGCTCGCGAAGTTCGAGCGCACCCGGCCGCGGGCGATGACCCGGGTACTCATCAGCCACGCCGCCGAGGACCGGATGTGGGCGGAGTGGGTCTCGGGCGTGTTGAACGAGGTCGGTCTGCCGACGGTGCTCCGCGAGACCATTGCGGCCGCGCCCGAGTCCGACCCGCACATCGACCTCATCGCGGTGCTGGTGTCCGCCTCATATCAGATCCCGGCGGGAAGCACGGGCTGGCTGCGGGGCTCGGCGAGCACCGGCCCGCGCCGGCCGGCGGTGCTGCCGATCTCGCTGGACGGCACCAATCCGCCGACCGAACTCGAGGGGTTCGGCGCCATCGAGCTGTCCGGCATGACGGCCGAGCGGGCGCGCACCGCCCTCCTCACGGCGCTCAACTGGCCGGCCAGCGAGCCGCGGGCCGGGGCGCTCGGCGAGCCCCGTTTTCCGGGCAACCCGCCCGCCGTGCAACGCCTGCCCTTGCGCAACGTGAGCTTCACCGGCCGCCGTGAGGTGCTCGCCGCGATTCGCGAGCAGCTGTCACCCCGCTCGGACTCGACCGTGCCGGTGGCCATCAGCGGCCTCGGTGGCGTGGGCAAGACCCAGATCGCCACCGAGTACGCGCACCGATTCGCCGCCGACTACGACGCGGTGTGGTGGGTGCCGGCCGCCCAGAGCGGCATCGTCCGCGCCAACCTGGTCGACCTCGCCGACGAACTGCATGTGCCCGCCACCGACACCACGGCGGAGCGGATTCGTCTTCTGCTCGACGCCCTGCGACAGGGGCGACCGTACGCCCGCTGGCTCGTCATCTTCGACTCGGCCCGCGATCCGGCCGACCTCGAGGGCCTGATCCCGGACGGTTCGGGTCACGTGCTCATCACGTCGCGCAGCCCGGCCTGGCCGGTGCCCGTGCAGAGCATCGAGATCATGCCGTTCAGCCGGAAAGAGAGCATCGACCTGCTGCGGCTGCGGCTGCCCGCGCTCAGCCCCGCCGAGGCCGACCGCATCGCCGAGCGGCTGGGCGACCTGCCGCTCGCCATCGAACAGGCCGGTTCGTGGTTGGCCGCCACCCGGATGCCGATCGAGCGCTACCTCACGCTGGTCGACAACCAACTGTCACGCATGCTCGCCGAGAACCCGCCGGCCGGCTACGAGCGGGCCGGCGCGATCACCTGGCTACTGTCGCTGGACCAGCTGCGGGAACGTTCGCCCGGGGCCGCCCGGCTGGTCGAGCTGCTGGCCTTCTTCGGCCCCGAGCCGGTGCCCGCGTCCCTGCTCTACAGCCATGACCTAATCGACTTCGTCGCCGGCGAGGACCCGGCGCTGCGCGACGACGTGGCGTTCGGCAACCTGATCACGGAGGTGCGCCGGTTCGGCCTGGCGAGCTTCGACGAGGTCGACGAGAGCCTGCAGATGCACCGCCTGGTGCTGGCGGTCATCCGTGAAAGTCTGCCGATCGAGGTCGCCGACGTGTACCGCCGCCAGGTCCACCAAATCCTGGTGGAGGCGGCCCCGGGCGACTCCGACCGGCCCGAGACCTGGGACCGCTGGGACGGCCTCTGGCCGCACGTCGTGACCTCGGACGCGCTCCACGCCACCGTCGACGCCACCCGCCAGCTGATCCTCGATGTGATTCGATACCTCTATCGTCGTTCGGACTTCATCGGCAGCGCCGAACTGGGCGACGCGGCGCTGCGGGTCTGGTCGTCGCAGTGGCCCGCCGAGGACGAGAAGGCGCTCATTGCCAAGGTCTTCCTGGCCAATGCGCTGCGGGCGGCGGGCGACCTGAACCGCAGCCGCGACCTCAGCGAGGAGGCGTACGCCGGGTTGATGGCGACGGTCGGGCCGCGCAACCAGTACAGCATCATGTCCATGGCCGGCCTCGCCGCCGACCTGTGGGCGCGCGGTGACTTCGAACGCACCCGTGCCCTGCTGGAGGAGGCGCTCAACAACTCGATCGACCTGTTCGGGGTGGAGCACCGGCGGACCTACCGGGCCATGAACAACCTTGCGGTACATCTGGAGCGGATGGGCGACTACACAGTGGCGCTCCGCCTCCACACCAGCGCCTACACGGGGCGACGCCGCACATTGTCCGACCGGCACCCCGACTCGCTGTTCTCGGCGGTGAGCTACGGCCGCACGATGCGCTTCAGCGGCGACTACCGCGCCTCGCGCCGGCTGCTGGAGAGCACATTGAACGGCTGCCGAAGCCTGCTCGGCGAGGACGATCCGACGACGCTGCGGTCGGCCGTCGAGCTGGCCGCCACCCATCGCCGCCTCGGCGAACTGGGAATCGCCCGGGACCTGGTCCACGATGCATTCGTGGCGAATCGGCCACTGGATCACCCGGACCGGCTCAACTGCCTCAACACGCTCGCCATGACGTACTCGGCACTCGGGAACCAGACCGAGGCGCTTCGGCTGCAGCAGGAGTGCGTCGACCGGCACCGCGACAAGTTCGGCGCGCAGAATCTGTTCTCGCTCGGGGCCGCCTGCAATCTGGCCGTCGTGCTCCGCCGAGCCGGCGAGATCGACGCGGCACGGTTCACCGCCGAGGACACGTTGAGCCGACTGACAGCGATCATCGGGCCCGACTACCCCTACGTGCTGCAGTGCATGATCATCCTGGCGAACACCCGTTTCGCGGCCGGAGAGCCGGCTCGAGCGCTGGAGCTGGAGCTCGACGCGTTCGCCCGCATGGAGCGCGTGCTGGGCACGGCCCATCCGGAGCGGCTGGTCGCCGGCTGCAACATCGCGGCCAGCCGGGCCGCCCTTGCGGACACGGACGGCCTCGAGGATTTCCGGTCCGACATCCATGCGCTCGCGGTCCGATCACTCGGCCGGGACCATCCGATGACCATGGCGATCGCCGGGTTCGAGCGCTGGGACTGCGAGATCGATCTGTCGCAGCTGTGAGCCACATCAGCTCGCGGTGAGCCGCGCCGTCAGCCGCCGCTGCGCGTGACGGATCAGGCGCATCAGGTCCGGGCAGTAGACGGACGGGTTGTCGAAACCGTTGCCGGCCCGGTACCGGTGCGCGTAGTGCCCGCCTCCGCAGACCCGAACCACCGGGCAGGTCCGGCACGTGGCCGAGAGCCCATTGATCCCGGCCTGCCGGGCGCGGAAGCCGGGATGGGCCAGCGCTTCGTCGAAGGTGGCCGAACGCACATGCAACCCGGTCGCCGCCATGCCGGACTCGGTGGTTTTCAGAGCATCACCCTGCTCGATCGATCCGTCCGTTTCAACAATGAGGAGATCGATCGGGCCGAGGCCGAGCGCCTCCGTGCCGCTGGGCCCGCCGAGAAGGAGATCGAGTATCGACTCGAAAAGCCTGATGCCGATGGGCTGGGCGGGCGCGTCGAACCATTCATCGAAGATTGGGATCAACCAGTCGGCGTATGGCGTTTCGACGGTTTCCGGGTCCCTTCCGGGCGGAGGCGTGGTCCAATTCCCGTGTGGGAGCAGAAAATCGATGCGCGGCGGCGCGAACGACAACAGTTCCCGATAGACGGCCAGCGGTTCATTGTCCAGATGAATGGTGCACAGGATACCGCCGTACCGCTCCGGGTGCGCGGCGAGCCTGCGCAACGCAGCCGCCACGTCCGCGTAACTGCCCCGTCCGTTGGCGAATACCCGGCGGCGGTCGTTGTGCACCGGGCCGCCGTCGAGGCTCACTCCGACCCGCACGCCGTAGCGCGCGAACAAGCGCAGAAACTCGTCGTCCAGCAGCAGCCCGTTCGTCTGCACGTGCAGGGCGATGCGGGTCTCGGGGCGCACCTGCGCTCGCACGGCGGTGATCGCGCGCTCGATCACGGCCGGTCCGGCAAGCAGTGGCTCGCCGCCGTGCAGGATCACCGTCACCGCTTGCAAGTCATGGGCGTCAACGTGCTCGGCGATGCGACGGGCGGCCAGATCGATCACGTGATCCGACATCACGGTCGGCTGATTTCGCCAGCTTTGATCGATATGAGTGTATACGTAACAATAGTCGCAAGACAGATTGCAGCGACTGTGGATCTTCAGCAGAACCTGACTGATCGGCTGGTCACGAGCATTTTCGACGGCGTCAGATGTAGTTGTTGAACGCAGCGACCGAGTTTGCGGGATTCCGTCGAGCGGCATCGGACACCCTCCGGATCGACTTGGCCAGGGCCGACTCCTCGTCCCGCACGGCAAGCAAAAGGTGCAGCGGAATATCGTCGTCCCGGAGGGACCGCGGCTCGGGGGCGGGACCGTTGCTTTTCATGTCGTACTCGTCCTCCGCTGCGATGCTTGCGACAAGGCTACCGTGTCACAGGGGTGTCCAGGTCGATGAGATGACGTCAACCACAAGAATTGCGGAGGTACCGCTCGACCCAGAACGGGCTTCCGCGCGGATACGGTAGCGCATTCCCGGCGTAGCGGGGCCGAATCCCACCCCCGGAAGGGAGACCGGCAGTTCAGGGGCCGTACGGCGACAACCGCCCGGACGCCAGGCAACGCCCGCCGTAGACAACGGCGCAGATTCCCGGGGGACGCGGGTGGGTGAAGCCCCGCGCTGGGGAGCAAGCGGAGCGTGCACGAAGAATCCGGAACCACAAAGCGAAGCGCCCCCTGCGCTGCGCAAACGGGCGCCAATGGTGGAGCCAACAATGGCCTACTCGGCAAGCGCCCGTCCCGGCGGCGCCGAGCCACTCGTCTCAGCTCCGGCCGGCGCATAGAGGTGCTCCAATCCACACCTTTCAGTTTCCGGCCTGCTCTGCGATGATCCCGGTTCGGCGCCCTGATCGACGTACGCCACGGGGAGGAAGACATTCACGCGAACTGGGTCCTGACGGCCGGGATCGTGCTGCTCGTAGCCGGGGTGGTCGGCTGGTTCGCCGGCCGGTCGATGCAGGGTCGCGGTCCGCGGCGGACGCCGCAGTACCCGCAGCCCGGCGAGATCTGGTGGGCCGCGGTGCCATTCCGCGAGACCGAGGGCGAGAAGGTCCGCCCCTGCCTGGTGCTGCGCGGCGACGGGCAGAACTTCGACGTCCTGAAGATCACCAGTAAGGACAAGAGCCAGCGCCACGATCACGTGCAGATCCCGACCCACGCCTGGGACCGGCGCGCGACCACCAACAGCTTCCTCGACCTGTCCGCCTCGTTCCAGCTGAGGCGCCAGGACTTCCACAACTACGCCGGCCCGATCGACGCGGCGACCTGGCACCGGGTGCTCCAGGTCCACCCGGTCGGCACCGTTGCGGTCGCGAACCCGGGCCCCGGCTCGGTCCCGCGTCTGGCCGGCCGGGCGCTGACCGCCCTCGGCAGTGTCGCCGCCGTCGTCGGCCTGGTCGCGATATGCGCCGGCGCCACCGTGGTCCCCTGGCTCGACCGTGTCCGCTCGGACAGCGAGGCATCCAACGATGCCGACCGCCCGCTGCACCGCATGCCGATCGCCGCGAGCGACGTGGGCTCCTCCGGGCAGCAGCTCGACAGCACCCTCAACGGACGGCACTTCCCCGACTCGACCGGATTCTGGGTCGGCTGCGAGGGGCGTCCGGCCACCGCGACCTACCAGCTGGACGGCAACTGGCACCGCCTGACCGCGACGGCCGGCCTCGACGTCACCGCCCCCGCCGACGTCACCGCCAAGCTCATCATCGAGCTCGACGGCAAGGCGGCCCTGACCGAGACCGTGAGCCGCTCCAGGTCGGTCCCCGTCGACCTCGACCTCAGCAAGGTCCGCATGCTCACCGTCTCGGCCGAACGCACGAAGGGCTCCTGCGGCAACGCGACCCGCCCGTACGGGGCACTCGGGGACGCCGTCGTCCACCACTAGGCGCCCGAGCCGTGCAGCGCGGCGCGCACTGCCGTGGCGAAGCCATCCACGTTGTCGAGCATGATGTTGTGGCCGCAGTCGGGGACCGCTACAACCGTGACGCCGGCGGCTGCGAGCCGATCGCTGCCGGGGCGTGGTCCGTCCGCCGCCGGGTACAGCACGGTGCGGGGATGGGGTAGCGCCTCCAGGTGCTGCCGGACCGTCGGAGCGGTGCCGCGCAGGAGGCTCATCGCAGTGCGGTAGAGCGCCTGCGGTCCGGCCTGCCGCATGGTGGCCGCCCAATGCGGCCCGACGAACTTCAGTGTCTCGTCCCAACCGTGGTCGAGGAACTCCTCTTCGGTCCGGTAGACCCCGATGCCGGAGCTGCCCGGACGTTTGACGGTGGGCAGGCCCGGCGCGGGATCGAGCGGCGCGTCGATGAGGACCAGCCGGCGGACCAGTTCCGGGTGACGCGTCGCCAGGATGGTCGCGACGGCACCACCCAAGCTGTGGGCGACCACGTCAGCCTGATGCACCCCGATCAGCCCGAGGGCGCGCGCCAGCACGTCGGCGTGCATGTCGAGGCTGTACGACGCGTCCACCGGCCGGTCACTGATGCCGAAGCCCAGCAGGTCGACCAGCAGCGATCGGTGGCCGGCCAAAGCTGGATGCGCGATCGCCTCCGCGTAATAGGGGGCCGAGCTCGCGCCAAGGCCGTGCAGGTAGACGCGGGCGGGACTGATGCCGGGAACTTCGACCCACCGGAGGCGGGATCCGTCGGTGAACACCTCAACGCTGTGCATAGCCGTCAAGATACCTCGGCGTCGAGGTACCTTGGCAAGAGGGTATGATGTCGATCATGCTGGAGCTCGCGGTCCTCGGCTTTCTGTACGACGAACAGCTGCACGGCTACGAGCTGCGCAAGCGCATCGCCGCGCTCGCCGGCCACGTTCGGCCTATCGCCGACGGCACGCTGTATCCCTTGCTGAAGCGCATGGAGCGGGCCGGGCTCCTCGTGCGCGAGCTCCAGCCGGGCCAGGCCGCCGCGCCGCGGCACATGCTGGCGCTGACCGCTGACGGTAAGGCGAATTTCCTGGACCGCCTCCGTACGCCCGACGAGCTGGACATCACCGACGAGAACCGGTGGTTCGCCCTGCTGGCGTTCCTGCGCCACCTGCAAGACCCGCCGGCGCAGGCCGCGGTACTGCGGCGGCGGCTGCATTTCCTGACCCAGCCCGCGAGCTTCTTCTGGGAAGGCGACCGGCCGCTACGCGCCGCCGACTTCGACGATCCGTTCCGGCAGGGACTCTTCAGGATCGCGACGGCCACGACGCGCACCGAGCTCGCATGGCTGCGCGAAACGCTGACATCGCTCGAAGATTGACCTTTATCATTTGCGCGTGGGCGTTCGCCGTTCGGTCTTGGGCCTGACCGCCATTGTGGTCGTGTGTGGTGGCGCCGTCGCGTACTCAGAGCGGCATTCGACGCATGCCACGATCGACGTAGACGCCCCCGTCGCCCTCGCTGACCAGCCCGTGCATGTGCGAGTGTCGGGCGTTCGGGCCCGCGAGGCCGTCACCGTCGCGTCGCTGGCCGCCGACGCCCAGGGCCGGCGCTGGCGCGGGGAGGCGACCTTCGCGGCGGACGGCCACGGCGTCGTCGACCTCGATCGGTCCGTGCCCGTGTCGGGCTCATACGGCGGCGCCGACGGCATGGGCCTGTTCTGGTCGATGCGGCCGCCGACCGGCGATCCGGACGAGGCGTGGTTCAGTCCCGGGTACCCCGACGCGGCCGCGGCGTTCGAGGTCCGGTTGACCGTGACCGTGGCCGGCCAGGAGATCGCAGCGCGCACCTTGACCAGGCAGTGGACCACGACCGGCGTGACCCACCGCACCCTGACGCCCGGCGTCGACGGGGCAGCCGGAGTCCTGTTCCTGCCGCCGCCGGGTGCCGTGCGCCGCCCCGGCGTGCTGCTTCTCGGTGGTTCTGAGGGCGGTGTCGGGCGGACGTACGATGCGGCGCTGCTCGCCTCGCACGGCTATCCCTCGGTAGCGCTGGGCTACTTCGGTGTGCCCGGTCTGCCGGAAACCCTGCGCGACATACCGCTTGAGTACTTCGCGACGGCGGCACGGCTCCTGCGCGCGCAGCCGGGGGCCGATCCCGGTGCGGTGGTGGTGAACGGCTACTCCCGCGGCTCCGAGGCGGCGCTGCTGCTGGCCGAGTCCTACCCCGAACTCGTCCGCGGCGCCATCTTGTACGCGCCCAATGACACCGTCTGGTCGAGCTTTCCCGGGGGTGGCAACGCCTGGACCATCGGCGGCGTCCCAGTGCCGCGGACCGCCATCCCGGTCACCCACGTGGCCGGTCCGGTCCTCGCCGTCGCCGGCGGCCGGGACCGGATCTGGCAGTCCGACACGCAGGCGCAGCGGATCATGCAACACCTCGACGACGCCCACGTCACCGCGCACCAGGCCCTGGTCTATCCGAACGCCGGCCACGGCGTCGGCAGCTTCCCGTACCTCGCCGCGGGCACGTCGCAGCCCTCCCCGGGCACCGTGGCCAGGAACATGGGCGGCACCCGCGAAGCCGACGCCGCGGCCCGCATCGACAGCTGGCCGAAGGTCCTCGCCTTTCTGGCCGCCTGAGTCAGCTCGAACCCGCCTGACTGCCCACACGGAAACACGCTTCGGCGGCCCCACCCATCGGGTGGCGGTCCGGGCAGGAGGTGGTCGCCGGCGAGACGCCGGATCGCTTACGATCGCTCAACCGCTCGGGCCGACAACCAACGCTCCGGTCATCGATCTATCCATAGAATCGAGCGCCCATGTTCTTCCGCCGCAACTGGATCAGAACGACCGGCCGCGTACTCGACTCCCGGATCCGGAAGTCATATGACAATCGGGTGGAGGGCCACGTGGTCGGCCCGCCGTCGCACCTGCACAACTACGTCGTCGAGTTCACCGCGCCGAACGGCGAGTCGACCAGGCTCGAGGTCGAGCAGCACAGCGAGACCGTCGACGTCGCCATCGGAAGCGAGGTACCGCTGCTCGTCCGCCCCGACGGCCAGCGGGCGATCTTCGACAAGAAGGACCCCAGGATCAACATAATGGCCTTGAGCAAGGCCAGGCAGGAGGCCCAAAAGAGGGCCGACGAGGAGCGCTTCCGCGGCCTGCTCGAAGGCTAGCGGGCCCACCCGCTCCATTAGCTCCACGATTGTCAGCGGCCAGTTCAGTCCGCGGCCGCGGTGTTCTACGCCGCCGTGCACCGCAGCGGCGTCGAGTCGCGCGGCTGCGTCACGGCCAGGTGTGAGCTGTTCTGGCGAACGTCTCGGGATCGCTGTGTACGGGCACCACACAGAGCAGGTGCCCGCCCGGTGAGCGCATCGCGAAGGCGTCCTTCCAGCGAGTCAGCGACTCCGCTCCGAGCGCCGTCAGGCGGGCCACCTCTGCCGCCAGGTCATCGGTCTCGATGTCGACGTGGTAGCGCGGCGCGTCGTCGCCGACCGCCTGGACGACGGTGAAGAGGTCGGGGACGGCGCCGACCAGGGCGGTGAACTGCTCCTCGCCGGGAGGCGAGTAGGTCGGGGTGCCCAGCGCCTTGGACCAGAAGTCCACCTCCAGGCCGACCTGCGCGGCCGGCGTGTCGAAGACGACACCCACCAATCGACTGCGGTGCATGGTGGCAAGGCTATGCGATGTCGATCGTCCACGCGGTCCCTCAGCGGTCGCCGAGCCGTCCTCGACGCCGGCGAGAGCCCGCCGCGCACCGATCCACCCGTGGATTCAAGGGGCGTCCGCTGGCAGCGTCCGGTCAGCGGCCAGGTTCCATGAGGCGATCGAGGGCGCCCTGCAGGCTCAAGATGCCCTGTGGGGCGACGGTCCGTTCGGGGCGGCGGAGGTGGTCACGGCTTCGTGGCGGTTCGTCGCGACGTCAACCTCCATGGAGGCCGTGGCCGCGAGTGGAAGGCGGTCCTCCGGGAACCGCCGAGAATGGCCTGGCTTCCAATAACCAGGATCTCCGCCTCACCGACAACGTGCGACGCCGCTCGGAGGACATGCTCCAGCTGCTCTCGCTTCACGCGGCCCGCTCCAGTCGCCACCACGTGGCGGAGGCTGCCAACACAACTTGCCGGTCCTCCTCCGTCAGGACACCGGCGAACGGCGAATTCTGGCGGAGCTCGGTCGCTTCCGCATCGAGCGCGGTGAGCCTTTCGAGCACCGCCTCTGCACCATCCCGGAACAGCCCCCGCCACCGGTCCAGCCATAGCGCTGTCATCCCAGTGGGATGCACGACGCGCAGCCGTTCGAGGTTGTCCGCCGCCCGTGCGAGGACCGCCTCGGGGGCCGCCACCATCCGCCCGGCGACGGCCCGATGCAAGGCGGCGGGTTGAATCGCCAAGTCACTGTCTCTTCGACCGCTTGGGCCAGTGCTGGTAAGTCAGCCGCGCCGGCTGTAGGGGCGAAATCCGCTTCCGCTGCGGCGGCGGGTGCCGGCGATGGCCGCGCCACAACTTTGTCCAACCATTCAGCAGACAGCTGATTCGCCCGAGCTGCGTGCAGGACGATATCGGCCTTGATCCGGTTGCCCTTGACGATGGCCCTTGCCGCCGCAACAGTTCCCTGCTCCGCCAGCAGCCGGATCGCCGGGAGGTACTCGCCGCTCATCTTGGGAGTGAGCTTGCCAGCGACGCTGCCATTCACTCTGACCTCGACGACGGTGCGCGTCGTTCGCGCCGCCTGCTCCACTACCTCGTGAAGCGTCAGGTAGATCCAGCCCTCGCCTTCCGGACGTAGCCATGGCATGAGCGTGCTGAGATGCGCCTCCTCGTCAGCAGCCTGGAGGGCGTTGCCGTACGGCAGGAGAACGTGAGGGCTGTCGGGCGGCGTGTTTGCCGGCACAATCAGATGCGGCTCGGCGAGGTCGAGACGAACAGACCCCACGAACTGAGGCCTATCTACGAAACGGCCAGGCGCTCAGCAGAACGTTCATCCATCGGCTCCACCTCGGCGCCGACGACCGGGAGCCGCACGTGAACACGGCTACGCAGTCGATCGTGGTCAGTACCGGACGGAGCTGGCCGCCAGCATGGGCAGCACGGAGGTGTGCAAGCCATCGACGGTTGCGCCGGCGAAGGCGAGCGACGGCGCCAGCAGCCGGTTGTTCTCCGCCGGAAAGTTGAGCTTCGGATCCGACGCCTCGTTCAGCGCGGCCATCTGCACGTCGGTGAGGTGCACGTCCAGTGAGGCGAGGTTGGCCCGGAGCTGATCCACCCGGCGCGCGCCGACCAGCGTAGAGGTCACGCCCGGCCGCTGGCGCACCCAGGCAAGCGCGGCCGCCGCGGGAGTGATGCCGGCTTCCTGCGCGACGTCCTCCAGGACGTCGATGACGTCGTAGTCCTTCTCACTCGGCCCGCCGACCAACCCGCCGCGCAGTGTGTCGACCGAGCCGGGGCGGCGGCGCGAATACTTCCCCGACAGCATGCCGCTCTTCAACGGGCTCCACGGCATGACGCCAAGACCGTGCTCCTGCGCCATCGGAATCAGCTCACCCTCACTGGTGCGCTCCAGCAGTGAGTACTCGACCTGCAGGCCGATCGCCGGCGCCCACCCGCGCAGCCGCGCCGTCACCTGCGCCTCGGCGGCCTTCCAGGCGGGCAGGTCGGAGAAGCCGACGTAACGGATCTTCCCGGCCGTGACCAGGTCATCGAGGGTCCTCAGGGTCTCCTCGATCGGTGCTGTGCGATCCCAGTTATGCAGCCAGTAGATGTCGATGTAGTCCGTCTGCAGTCGGCGCAGCGAGTTCTCCAGGGCGGCCACGATCGACTTTCGTCCGGCGCCGCCGCCGTTCGGGTCGCCCTCGAATAGGTTCGCGAAGAATTTGGTCCCGATGACCACCCTGTCGCGCCGACCGGGTCGGCCGGCGAACCAGTCGCCAACGATCTTCTCCGAGTGCCCATTGGTGTAGATGTTCGCGGTGTCGATGAAGTTGCCGCCGCGCTCCAGGTATTCGGCGAGGATCGCTTCGGACTCCTCGACCGATGCACCCCAGCCGTGGTCCTCGCCGAAGGTCATGGTGCCCAGAGTCAATGGGCTGACCCGCAGTCCCGACCGGCCGAGGCTAACGTACGAATCCAGAGACATGCTCCACTGGCCTTCCTGTTCTGCTTGTTCCCGCGTTGCCTCCAGTACATCCCGCCCTTGACAGTGCCGGTAGGCGAATGCTTCCACCTTCTTGCCTAATCCTGCCAAGCGTGGAACGATCGAACGATCGTGGATCATCTCGACGAGCTCCGGACCCTTATCTCCCGGCATGCCGCCGGCCGCTACCGGCAGACCCGGCTGTCCGGTGTGATGGTCATGGAGTCGCACGCTCCGACAGAGCCCCTCAGCGCGGTGGCGCAACCGTCCTTCGCCATCGTCGCCCAGGGCGTGAAGCGCACAATCCTCGCCGGGCAGACCTTCGACTACGGTCCGGGACAGTATGTGGTGATCTCCCTCGACCTCCCAGTCACCGGCCACGTCTTGCGGGCCGGCCCGGACCGGCCGTTCCTCGGCATGGGCCTGGCCCTGGACCCGGCCACGATCGCCGCCCTCCTGCTGGACGCCCCGAACGCCCCCCGCACCGACGCCTCCGGCATTACAGTCAGCAACGCCACGGACGACCTGCTGGGCCCGGTCGTGCGACTGCTCCGCCTGCTCGACCGCCCCGAGGACATCCCAGTGCTTGCCGCGCCCATCAAGCGGGAGATCCTCTGGCGCCTGGTCAACGGTCCGCAGGGCGCCACCATCCGCCAGATCGGCCTCGCCGACAGCCACCTCTCCCAGCTCGCCCGGGCCATCCGGCGGATCCGGACCGGCTACGCCGAGCCGCTGCGCATCGAGGAGCTGGCGAAGATCGCGGGGATGAGCATCACCTCCTTCCACCGCCATTTCCGCGCGGTCACCGCGATGAGCCCGCTGCAGTTCCTGAAGCAGATCCGGCTCCAGGAGGCGCGCACCCGCCTGATCGTGGACTCCCACGACATCGCGGCGGTGGGCCACGCGGTCGGCTACGACAGCCCCAGCCAGTTCAGCCGGGAATACCGTCGCCTGTTCGGCGCACCGCCTGGCCGGGACGCCGCCCGCCTGCAATCCCTGCCACCCATGGACCCCACCATGGTCTGAACCGCTGCAAAGGAACCAGCAGCGGTCATCGATGAGGCTGCCGTCCTTGGCGGGTGCAGATCGGCGGCCGGGCCGACGATGGCTTACTTGAACCCGCCGGAGTGACGGAGTCTCGTCACTCTTGACCTGCTCCGCGCCATGACGCCAGCGGTGACCAGGGGAAGATCACCGCGATGTTGTCGGCGGACGGCCCGAGGCGCCAGTCGGGAGCACGCACCTCGCCCAGGAGGAGTCGTACGTCGCCGGGTCCGAAGCTGATCGTTGCGCTTGGACACCAGAATCCGTCGTCCCAAGGCTCGTAATGAAGACGAACATCGCGCACAGCCTCGCCGACAAAGTCCACCCAGCCGCTTCGACGCGTCACGTCCCACACCGCCACCGCCGCGTCGGGAAGCACAGCGTTGCCGATCAGCGGCTGCTCCCAGAACACCAGCCCCTCGGTCCAGCCCGGCGACTGCCACGTCACGCTGAAGACCCGGCCGTCAACGCATTCCAGCTCAACGCCGAAGTCGATGGAGTCGAATCCGTCATACCGCCACGAGGGCCGACCCCAGTCCGTCTCGTCGACGATACGACGAGGACCTCGATGCTCAGGGGCAACATCTTCGCGGAGGTAGTCGATGTCGACGTATCGCACCGCACAAACGGCCGAGCCCGCCATCCCCCGAGCATGGTCCTCACGAACACCACGCTCACCCAGCGTGCGAGCGAACGACACCATCGGATCGGACACCGCCACATTGTCGACGCCGACCGACAGCGCGTCGCCTGAGTTCCGATAGAACCATCGGCCGCCCACAGGCAGGACGAGCCGAGAACCACTTCGGCGGCCCCACCCATCGGGTGGAACCGCCGAAGTTGATCTCCAGTGGAGGTGCCGGGAATCGAACCCGGGTCCTTCGTCGCTTTGTTAGGGCTTCTCCGAGCGCAGCTCGCTATGCCTCTACTCGGCCCTACCAATCACGCGAGCGAGTTGGTATGACGGGCCCAGCCACAATTAATCTCACCGCACGAGCCCCGTGACCGGACTCGGTTGGCCAGCCTTCTAGCTGATGCCGGTTATTGGGCCGAAGGCAATCCCAGACCGACAGATCTCGGACCTGGCTTAGGCAGCGAGGGCGAGATCGGAGCGCTTGTAATTGGCGCTTATAACTTTCCGACGACTGATTCACGAGACAACGTCGGCTTCCTCGGCTCGCTTCCCCTATCGCCACAAACAAAGTCGAAACCAGTCACCCCCGCGCGGGGTGGTGTTGGCTGTCGCGCCACCACGGTGCGACCGATCAAGAGTAGCTCCTCCGCGCCCCAGTTTCATCCCGGTATCCCCGTGCAGGTCTGGCGGTCGATCGTGCAGGTGAACGGCTCGTTGCGCACGCCCAGGCCGTCGACGTCGAAGCGGACCGTGGTCGTGGCGCCGGGCTTCATGGTGCGGTTCGCGTCCAACGGGGTGAAGGAGATGTGGCCCTGGGAGCGGGCCATCACGGCGCCCGAGACGTTCGTTACGTTCAGGTCCAGCAGGGGGAGCTGGATGGCCAGCTCCCAGGCGGACGCGGTGATCGTGGCCGGGTTCGTGATCGTGACCGTGACGCGGTACGACGTCAGGGTCAGGTCCTCCGTCTTGTACGCGGCCGCCAGCTGGGCCGCGGCGAGCGTCGACGGGGGCGGGGCGGTCGTCGACGCCGGGGCCGGGGCGGGCGAGCGCGAGGCGGCCGAGACGATCGGCTGCGAGGCGGAGGGCGTGGGGGCCACGGCCGCCCCGGGCACGGTGGCCTGCACGGGGCCGGCGCTCTCGCCGCCGGTGTGCGGAGGGCCCGCGGGGTGCACGGCGGTCGCCTTGCCGATGAGGATCGCGGCCAGCGCGAGCAGGAGCAGTACCGCCGCACCCGTCGCGACCGCCTGACTGCGCCGGTCGGCGGACCAGTCGCGGGCGCCCACGAGCCGCTGCCAGGCCGCGCGCACGACCGAACGGACACGGCTGGGCCGCGCTCCCCCCAGCCAGGCCGTGCGTATCGCCTCGGGCCGCGACACGGCCGGGGTGGCCGCGGCCGGCGCCGCGACCTTGGCCACGCCCGTCGCCCGCGCGCCGAGGACCGCCGCGGCGAAGCCGGGCACGGGCGTGGTCGGGCGCGGGCCGGCCGTCGAGCGCATCTGCGAGCTCAGGCCGGGCGCGGAGCGGCTCGGGGCGTTGCGCTGCGTGCGCAGGCGGTTGAACGGGCCGCCGTCGTTGCGCCGGGGGGCGTTCGGCGCCGGGGTCTCGGGCTCGGGGGCCGCGGCGATCTTGGCCAGGGTCGCGGTCAACGGGCCTTTGAAGAGGGAGGTGTACGTCATGAGCAGCGTCCGTCGCCGCATGGTCCCCTGAGGCCCCAGGAACCCGCTCTGGGTCATCGTGAACCGGGTGCCGTCCCCGTGCTCGTGCAGCGTCACCGCGACCACGGTGTGCAGGTTGCTGGCCTCCCAGCGCATCACCAGCCGGTGCGGGGCCTCGACGGTGACGATCTGGCCCTCGATCGGGTCCTCGAGGCCGACGAGCTCGGCGGTCTGGAACGTGAACGTGCCGTCGTCGCGGACCATGAACCGGGTCGTCGGCAGCCAGTCGGTGACGAGGTGGGCCTCGGTGAGTGCGCGCCACACCACGGAGGGTGGGTGCTCGAGGTCGACATCGACCCGAATCTCGGTCACGCAGGGACTATATGGCTTCGACGCATTGCTTGCATTACCACAGCGCCCTACTCACGCGCGGCGGTGTTTTTACTCTGCGTTGCCCTTGCCCCGGCGGCCCATGACGCGGGCGATCTCGCGGTCGGCGTCGCGCTTGGCCAGCGTCTGGCGCTTGTCGTACGACTTCTTGCCCCGCGCCAGCGCGATCTCGACCTTCGCCCATCCGTCGGAGAAGTACACCGACAGTGGCACGAGGGTCAGCCCGCTTTCCCGGACCTTGGTGCCGATGCGCTCGATTTCCTGCCGCTTCAGCAGCAGTTTCCGGACACGGCGGGGCGGGTGGTTGGTCCAGGTGCCCATCGTGTACTCAGGGATGTGCATCGCGTGCAGGAAGACCTCGCCGTCGGAGATCTGCCCGAACGCGTCGACGAGCGAGCACCGCCCGACGCGCAGCGACTTGACCTCGGTCCCCGTCAGGGCGATCCCGGCCTCGAACTCCTCGAGGATCTCGTAGTCGTGACGCGCCTTCCGGTTGGACGCGATGAGCTTGCGCCCTTTTTCGCGCGGCATCGACCCCTCCTGAGTCTCTCGATCGAAGAGAAGCGTAGCGCGCCGAGCAAGACCATTAACGCCAACGACCGAGACCGGTCGAACGCCCCGTATACCCCGCCGGGCGATAAATCAGAAATGTCCGGCGTGCCAGCGCCGGACATTTCGGGGGACTCCGCCTGCGCCTCGGCCCGCAACTGCTCGGCGACCTTGTCGCTGTCGGCCTTCATTTCCTCGTAGCGCGCGAGCACCGCGCCGCGCTCCTGGCCGGCGGTCGCCTCGGCCTGGGCGCTGCGGTCGAGCAGCGCCTGTACGTCGGCCGCGGCCTGCTCGGCGCCGGCCTGGGCGGCCTGGCTCGTGGCAAGGCTGCGCCGGGCGGCGTCGGCGGCGTCCCGGGCCCGGCGCAGCGCCAGGAGCGAGGTGTCGCTGCACTGCTTGGCGTACATCCGGGCCGCGGTGAGCTCGTCCACGGCCGCCTGGTTCTCCTGGGCAATGTGGTTGAGGTACTCAATGCGCAGCGCCAGGTCGTTCGGGCCCCCGGAGTCGAGGACCGAGTTGAACATGGCGAAGCCGCCGCCCTTGTACGCGGCCGTCACGAACACGGACACGTCCCGGCGGGCCTGGTCGACGTCCCGCTTGGCCTGGGCGTACGCGGCGTCGGCGACCTGCGCGTCGGCGCCGGCGCCGGCGCGGTCGCGCTCGGCCAGCCGTACTGCCGCATCCGCCGCGATCACGCACCCCCTGGCCTCGGCCAGGCCCTGCTGCGCGCCCGGCAGCGCCGCCTGGGCGCGATCGTGGTCGGCCGCGGCCTGCCGGGCCTTGTCGGTCGCCGCCTCCAGCGCGAATCAGCGGATGCGGCGAGGGCGGACCCCCGCAGTGGGGATCCGCCCTCGAAGGCCCGGCCGGACGGGTGGGTCAGACGCGCACGTAGAAGCGCAGGGTGACCCAGGCCGTGACGGCACTGACGAGACCGCCGGCGCCGCACAGGACCGGCAGCATGACCCACACGTTGCCCCAGTCCACGGGTAGGAGCACCGTGGTCAGGGCCTTGAGCGAGCCGTCGATGAAGAAGACCTTGGCCGCGACCAGGGCGCCGAAGGCGAAGATGGCGCCGATCAGGCCGGCGAAGACCGCCTCCAGGACGAACGGCATCTGGATGAACCAGTTCGAGGCGCCGACCAGCTTCATGACCGCGACCTCACGGCGCTTGCTGTACGCCGCGACCTGGATCGTGTTGGCCACCAGGAGCAGCGCGGCCGCGCCCTGGACGACGGCGACGGTCAGCGCCAGGGTCTGCAGCGCGCCGAGCAGGTCGAAGACCCGTTTCAGCAGCTGCTTCTGGTCGATGATGTCGCTGACGCCCTCCTGGGTGCGGAACTGGTCGCTGAACTCCTGGACCTTGTTCGGGTCCTTCAGCTTGATCCGGAAGGACTCGGGCAGCGACTCCGGCTTGGTCGCGGCGACCAGGTCGGGCGCGTCCTTGAACTGCTCCTGGAATCGCTTCCAGGCGGCGTCCTTGGTCTCGTGCTCGTAGGACTTGACCAGGCCGTTCGACTTCAGCGCGCTCTCGATGCTGCTGCGCTGGTCGTCGGAGACGTCGGCCTTGAGGAAGACGGAGACCTCCACCCGCTGGTAGAAGAAGTCTTCCATCTTGCCGACCTGGAAGAACAGCAGAAGGCTCGCGCCGAGCATCGTCAGCGACACGGTCATCGTGATGATCATCGCGACCGTCATCGTGACGTTGCGCCAGAGCCCGGTCAGGACTTCGGACAGGACGTATCTCACGCGCATCGGGTGGGGGTTCCTTCCCAGCGGGCCCAGCAGGAGGACGGGGGGCGGTGCGGACTAGGGCTGGGGGTCAGCCGTAGACACCGCGGGGCTGGTCCCGCACGATCCGGCCACTTTCGATCTCCACGACCCGGCGGCGCATCTGGTTCACGATGTTGGAGTCGTGGGTGACCATGACGACCGTCGTGCCGGTGCGGTTGATCCGGTCGAGCAGGCGCATGATCTCGATCGACGTGTCCGGGTCGAGGTTTCCGGTGGGCTCGTCGGCCAGCAGGATCAGGGGCCGGTTGACGAACGCCCGGGCCACGGCGACGCGCTGCTGCTCGCCACCGGACAGCTCGTGGGGGTAGCGGTGCTCCTTGCCGCCGAGGCCGACGAGCTCGAGCACCTCGGGGACGACGCGGCGGGCGACGCCCTTCGACTTGCCGATCACCTCGAGGGCGAAGGCCACGTTCTCGTAGGCGGTGCGGTTCGGCAGGAGCCGGAAGTCCTGGAACACGCAGCCGATCTGCCGCCGGAAGGCCGGGATCCGCCACGAGCGCATCGACGTCACGTCGCGCTCGTTCACGACGACCTTGCCCCGGTTCGGGGTGACCTCGTGCAGCAGCAGCTTGATGATCGTGGACTTGCCTGAGCCCGAGGGACCGATGAAGAAGACGAACTCGCCCTTCTCGATGTTGACGGAAACATCGTCAAGGGAAGGGCGAGACGCCTTCGGATACGTCTTCGTCACGTGGTCAAGCCGAATCACGGGAGGTGAGTCTACGCGGTGTGACAAGCGGGCCAAGTACACGCGGTGCGTCATGTGTGTTTTGCCAGGAATGCGAACCCGAACCGGGGACGTGAACAGCAGGACAGCGCTTGATTCCGCCCTTAAGTGTGACGTACGCAACACTTTGCTGCGGACGTCGCACTTCACGGTGCGTGATTGACGGACTCCGAAGAGATCAACGTTTAGGACGCGGGGTCGAGCTCGCGCTGTTTGCGCCACCGGATCCCGGCGTCGATGAACCCGTCGAGGTCGCCATCGAAGACCGCGACCGGATTGCCCGTCTCGTGCTCGGTGCGAAGATCCTTGACCATCTGGTACGGGTGCAGGACGTAGGAGCGCATCTGGTCGCCCCAGGAGCCGGCCACGTCGCCCCGCAGGGCGTCCATCTTCGCGGCCTCCTCGGCCCGCTTGACGGCCAGCAGCTTCGCCTTGAGCACGCCCATGGCGGTCGCCTTGTTCTGGATCTGCGAGCGCTCGTTCTGGCACGACACGACGATGCCGGTCGGGATGTGGGTCAGGCGCACCGCCGAGTCGGTGGTGTTGACGCCCTGGCCGCCGGGGCCGCTGGAGCGGTACACGTCGACGCGCAGTTCATCGTCGGGGATCTCGACCTCGTCGGTCTGCTCGACGACCGGCACGACCTCCAGCGCCGCGAACGACGTCTGGCGGCGGCCCTGGTTGTCGAAGGGGCTGATCCGCACCAGCCGGTGGGTCCCCGACTCCACGGACAGGGTTCCGTACGCATACGGCGCCTTGACCGCGAAGGTCGCCGACTTGATGCCGGCCTCCTCGGCGTAGGACGTGTCGTAGACGTCGGTGTCGTAGCCGTGCCGCTCCGCCCACCGCAGGTACATCCGCAGGAGCATGTCGGCGAAGTCGGCCGCGTCGACCCCGCCGGCGCCGGCGCGGATCGTCACGAGCGCCTCTCGGGCGTCGTACTCCCCGGACAGCAGGGTGCGGACCTCGAGCTCCTGGATCGACTTCGTCAGCACGGCGATCTCGTCGCCGACGTCGCCGAGCGAGGAGGTGTCCCCCTCGGCCTCGGAGAGCTCGAGCAGAACCTGGGCGTCGTCCAGCCGCGAGCGCAGCGACTCGAGCCGGTTGAGCTCGCCCTGGACGTAGGACAGGCGGGAGGTCACCTTCTGCGCCGCGACCTGGTCGTCCCACAGATTGGGAGCCGACGCCTGCTCCTCGAGCACGGCCTTCTCCCTGCGCATGCGCCCGAGGTCGAGCACCGCCTCGATGTTGCGCAGAGTGCCGTCGAGGCTCTTGAGGGATTCGGCGTGGTCCAGAGCAGTCACGCACCAAGAGTACGCCGAGGCGTCCCCCGCTATTTGCCCGGCGCGCTCTTGAGCCAGGTGAGTGCGGCCTTGTGATATCCGACCGCGAACTCCAGCGACGCGGCGAAGAAGTCGTCGCCCGACTTCTTGGCCTCCTTCGCCATTTCCCGCGCCTCGGTCAGCGCCACATTGTGGTGCTCGGCCGCCTGCGCATAGACGTCCTGCAGTTGCCCGGCCGATTGCTGGGCGCCGAACGCGACGCGCAGCGCGACCGGGTTGCGCAGCGCCTCGCGGCCGGCCGGCTCGGAGAGCCACCGGGCGAAGGCGCGCTTGCCCGCCGGCGTGATCGCGTACGGCTGGCTGGAGCGCGCGCCGGGCTTGCCGAGCTTGACGTAGCCGGACTCGGCGAGGGCGGGCAACTCACGGTAGACCTGGCTGCGCGTCATCGACCAGTACGGCCCGAGCCGGCGCTGCGCGGCCGCCATCAACTGGCCGCCCGTCATCGGCCCCTCGTGCAACAGGCCCAGCAGGGCCGCCGCGGTCGCGTTGACTCCAGAATCCGCCATAGGCCCCACGCTGCCATCTTTCGCCAGCGCAGTCCAGCATTTCGGCATATCCACTGTGAACTGTCGCGCTGCGACTGTCGAGTTAGGACAGCCGTACGGGGGACGTCTTCTACTTGAACGTCGGGAACGCGGGCATCGACGGCATGGCCGGGAACGACGGCATCGGGTCGCCGATACCGGGCAGTCCGGTCTTCGTCGGGCCGGGCGTGGCCGGCTTCTTCGTCGGCTTCTGCTCGCCCCCGCCCGGGTCGGCGGTCTGGCCCGGGTCGGTCGCGGCCGGGCTCTCCCCCGGCGTGTCGCTCACCGCGGGCGCGGCGCCGGCCGTACCCGACGCAGCCGGGGCCGGCGTCGTGGCGTCGACCCTCTTATCGCCCGTATTGTCCGATTTCTGGGTCCCGCCGGTCAAGAGCAGCGCGCCAACCGCCAGGATGACGATCAGCAGGAGGCCACCGCCGATCGCGGCGAGGACGCGGCGCTGCCGCCGGCGCGCGCCGGACGTGCCCGGCTCGCCGGTGTCGCCGAACTCCTCGAACAGGCGGTCGGCCGTCTCCTCCGGGGTCGCGGCGACCGGACGAACGGGAGGTTCCTGGGCAAACAGGGCGACCGGCGGGGCCGGGGCGACGATGGCGGTCGGCGGCTCGGGCGCGGAGACGATCTCGGTCGGCGCGGTGACCGCCTCCTGCGGGGCGGGCCCGAAGCCCAGCCCGGCGGGGGCCGGGGCGGGCCCGAAGCCCAGCCCGGCGGGTGGCGGGGCGGCTTCGAAGCGCAGCTCGGCGGGCTCGGGGGTGAAGCGCAGCTCGGTGGGCGGCTCGTCCGGGGACGAGGACCGCTGCGGCGGGATGACCATCTCCGGGGCGCCGGGACCGGCCCACAGCGGCGCGCCGGCCGCAACGGCCTGGGCCGCGGGATCGACGTCGGCCGTCGGGTCGGCGTCGCCCATCGGGACCGGGCCGGTCGCCGGGACCGCACCGGCAGCCGTCGGGATCGCGACGACCGTCGGGTCGGCGTCGGCCGCCGGGACCGCACCGGCCGCCGGCGCCGCGTCGAGCACCGGGCGCACGTCGGGCGCCGGTGCCGGGCCGGCCGCCGGGCTCACGTCGGCCGCCGGGTCCGCGTCGGCGGCCGGGGATGAATCCGAAGACTCTTCACCTGCCGGAGCGGGCGGGACGGGAGGCTCTTCAACCGGTACAACTGAAGGAAGCAGCGCAGTGGGAACATCGGCGACGCCGTGGGGCTCGGTGGGCAGCTCGTCGATCGGCACCGCCATCATCAGCGCCGCGGACGCGGCGGCCGGCGAGGTCGGGGCCGTCGGCAGCGGCACCCAGTCGACGCGGCGGACCGGCGCCTGCACCGGCGCGGTCAGCTCGGCCGAGCGCTGCCAGAACGTGACCGCCTCGGCGGGCAGGCGGGGCAGCGGCTCGAAGCCGTCGAGGGCCCCCTCGGCCGCGCGCAGGCGCCCGACGATCGAGGCCGCCGTCGGCCGCATGCGCGGGTCGAGCTCCATGCACACCTCGATCACCGGCCACAGCGCGGCCGGCATCCCGGGCGGGGGCACCGGCACGCAGTCGGCGTGGCGGCGCAGCACCTCGTTGGGCGAGCCGCCGCGGTACGGGCTGCGGCCGCAGATGAGCTCGAAGAGCACGACGCCGAGCGCGTAGACGTCGGCGGCCGGGCTCGGCGAGTCGCCGGCCACGACCTCGGGCGCCACGTACTCGGGCGTGGCGTGCGTCGGCCCGGCCGGGCGGTCCAGCCGGCGCGCGACACCGAAGTCGGCGAGGCGCACCGGCCCGCCGTCGGTGGGCACGAGCAGGTTGCCGGGCTTCACGTCGCCGTGGACGATATTGTTGGCGTGCACGTACGCCAGCGCGTCGGCCACCTGCGCGACCACCTCGGCCGCGACCGCGGGCGGCAACGGCCCCTCGGCACGCAGCCGCCGGCGCAGGTCGGGCCCGGTGACGAGCTCCATGGCGATCGCCATCACGCGCTTCTCGCTGATGAGGTTCTTGACCCGGATGACGGACGGGTGGTCCAGCCCGGCGAGCAGCTCGGCCTCGCCGAGGAACCCGTCCTTGAGCTCGGGCACGTCGGCGGCCTCGGGCCGCAGCACCTTGACCGCGACCCACTCGCTCGCCTGCGTGTCGTACGCGCGCCAGACCGCGCCGATCGCCCCCCGGGCCACCTCCGACTCGAGCCGGTAGCGGTTGCCCAGGATCGTCTTCGCGCCGGTGACCGTCTTCATCGCACGCCCCTCCCCCTCACCCGTGACGGTAGGCGAGTACCGCCACGCCGCGGCTCCCCCGGGGGGTCGATGGCACGAACCGGGGAGTCCGTCACATCAGGCTGCGCAGCTCCCACAGTTCGGGGTAGAACCGCAGCTCGACGCGGGAGCGCAGGTACGCCCCGCCGGCGCTGCCGCCGGTGCCGGCCTTGGTCCCGATCTGCCGCTCGGCCATGAGCACGTGCCGCGCCCGCCAGAGCGACCAGGCCTGGTCGTGGGCGAGCATCGCCTCGGCGAGGTCCCACAGCCGGCCGTACCGCTCCCGGTCGCGCGAGATCGACAGCAGCGACTCGAACCGTTCGTCCGCAGTGGACACCGCGAAGCCCTGCTTGCCGAGCATGGTCAGGAACGCCTCCCACAGGCTCGGCTCGGCCAGCCGCCGCTCCAGCCGGGTGCGCTCGGAGTCGGACAGGCCGCGGAAGCGCTTGAGGTACGTCGGGTCCTTGAGCCCCGACAGGAACTCGATCTCGCGGAACTGCCCCGACTGGAACCCCGAGGCCGGGGACAGCTTGTTGCGGAAGCGCAGGAAGTCCTGCGGGGTCATGGTGTCGATGATGTCGACCTGGCTCACCAGCACCCGCTGGATCGACAGGCATCGTTCGAGCCGCACCCGCGGCAGGTATGTCTCCCCGGCCAGCAACCGGTCCCGCGCGTCCGTGAGCTCGTGGAGCACCAGCTTGAACCACAGCTCGTACACCTGATGAATGGTGATGAAGAGCAGCTCGTCGTGCGCGGGCGGGCTGGACTCCGGCACCTGGGACTCGAGCAGGCCCGGCAGGTGCAGGTAGTCACCGTACGTGAGGCGCCCGCCCTGCTCCCCGAAATGCGCATCGGTCCAGTTGCCGGCCGCGCTGCCGGCGGATTCGTTGGTCACCGGCCCACGCTATAAGGTCACCTGTCGTGACGAGAGGCGCACTGGTCCGCTGGCTCCAGGATCTCGAGGCTCGGGAGCTCGGCGAGGTGCTCCGCCGCCGCCCCGACGCGCTGACCGCCCCGTCACCCGGCGACCTCACCGCGCTCGCCGCGCGCCTGTCCACGCGTACCGCCATCGCCGACGTCGTCGCCACCCTGCCGCTGCCGGCGCTGCAGGTCATCGAGGCCCTGGCCCAACTCGGCGAGCCCCCGGTCCCGCGCGCCCGCCTCGCCGACTTCCTCGGCCGCACCCCCGACGACACGGAGCTCGATGCCACCCTGCGCGTCCTGAGCCAGCGGGCCCTCGTCTGGCCCGACGGCTCCGACCTGTGGTTCCTCGGTGTCGACGGCGTCTCGGACGGTTCCTTCGATCCGGTACCGCCCGCGCCCGCCCTGATCCCCGCCGACCGCGGCGCCATCCGCACCGCCGCCGGCGAGTCGGCCGACGCCCTCCTGCAGCACGCGGCCGCCCTGCTGGACGAGGCCGCCGAGCACCCCCTGGCCCGCCAGCGCAACGGCGGCGTGGCGGCGCGCGAGCACACCCGGCTGGCCGGCCTTCTCGGCCTGGACGAGCCGCTCGTCGCGCATTTCGCTGATGTCGTACTCCAGGCCGGTCTCCTGGCCCCGGACGGCGCCCACCTGGAGCCGACGACCGCCGCGACCGCCTGGATGGCCGCGGAGCCGGGCGAGCGCCTGGCCCGGCTGCTCTCGGGCTGGTGGTCCGGTCTCCCGCTGCGCCGCGTCGTGGTCCGGGTCCTGCACGACCTGCCGCCCGACACCGCCGTACACGACATCGACTCCCTCGTGCCGCTCGTGCGCTGGACCGCGCCCCTGCCGGCGCGCGCGGAGCCCGCCCTGGACGACGTCGTGAGCGGCCTGGTGGCCGAGGCGACGCTGCTCGGCGTCTGCGTGATGACCGAGCCGGACACGTTCGCCATCAGCCCGCTCGGCCGCGCGCTGGCCGACGGCCGCTCGGTGGCGGAGGTCGCCGCCCGCCTCCTGCCCGCCCCGTCGCTGCGAATCCACTCCGGCGTGACCGTGATCGTCGCCGCGGACCCGGCCCTGCTCGACGACGCTGTGTCCGCGCTCGACCTGACCCGCCTCGCCCCGACGGTCGCCATCTCCCGGGACTCCGCCGCGGACACCGTGGCCGCCCTCCGCGCCGCGGGCTTCCGCCCCGAGCGCGAGGGCCCGCAGGTGCAGATACGCCGGGCCGCCCCCGCCCCCCGCCCCGCCCCTCCGGCACCCACCACCCGCCGCCCGCTCACCGTGGACCCGGCGGAGCTGGCGCGCCGCTTGACCATCCCGGCCCAGCGCGACGCCACCCCCGTGGAGCAGATCCGCCGCCGCGCCCCGCAGCTCCGCCCGGAACAGGCCCAGCTCCTGGCCGACGCCGTGGAGCACGGCACCCCGGTGTGGATCCGCTACGTGGACGCGAACGGCCGAGCCTCGGAACGCGTAATCGAAAACGCCGAACTGGCCGGAACGGTGATCGAGGCCTGGTGCCGCCTACGCCGAGACGACCGTGCCTTCACCCTGGACAAGATCGTCGCCGTGGCCCGCCCTCGCCACTGATCCCACCCATACCAACCACGCCGTGCGCTCGGGTGCTCCCTGACCGCACGGCACAAGCCACCACTGCGCCGACGACCCGGCCGCGTCACGCCATCTTGTCCGTCGCCAACGGCGGGCTCCCCGAGGCGTCGATCAGTGCGGCCGCCGGCGACGTGCGCCGTGGGCAGCGGCCATCTCCCATGCCCATGCCCATGCCCACGCCCACGCCCACGCCCACGCCCACGACAAGATCGTCGCCGTAGCCCGCCCACGCCACTGACCTCACCCTTGCCACCGCCGACGGCGACCACACCGAACGCTCGGCGCCGCCCGACCGAACGGGTAACGCCGCCACTGAGCCGCCGACTTCATCCCTCGCCGACAGGGCGCCTCCTGGCGTCGATCAGTGCGGCCGCCGGCAACATGGACGGCGGCCATCGACCCGCCGACAGCGACCATGCTTACACCCTCGACAAGATCGTCGCCGCGGCCCGCCCACGCCACCGACCTGACCCGTGCCACCGTCGACGGCGACCACACCGTGCGCTCGATCCCGCCCGATCGCGCGAGACACGCCACCCACTGGGCCGACGGCCCCGGGCTCGCCACGCCGGATCAAGCCGCTGACCTGTCCCTCGCCGTCAGCGGCGCTCCCGGCGTTGACCAGTGCGACGTGGGCAGCGACCATCCACCGCCCAGGCGTAGCTCGGCCCCGAGCACGGCCGCGCCGCCGGTGGGCCGAACCGAGATCCGCGGTTCGGCCCGGCGTGCCGTCAGCCCATGTGCGGGTAACGGTGGTCGGTCGGCGGAACGAAGGTCTCCTTGATCGTGCGTGGCGACGTCCAGCGCAGCAGGTTGTGCCACGAACCGGCCTTGTCGTTGGTGCCCGAGGCGCGGCCCCCGCCGAACGGCTGCTGGCCCACCACGGCGCCGGTCGGCTTGTCGTTGATGTAGAAGTTGCCCGCCGCGAAGCGCAGCTCGTGCATGGCGCGCTCGACGACCTGGCGGTCGGTGGCGAAGATCGAGCCCGTGAGCGCGTAGGGGGCCGCGGACTCGGCCTGGGTCACGACGGCGTCGTAGTCCGCGTCGGCGAAGACGTGCACGGCGAGGATCGGCCCGAAGTACTCGGTCGTGAACACCTCGTGCTCCGGATCGGTGCACTCGACGATCGTCGGGCGGACGAAGTAGCCCTCGGCGTCGTCGGCGGTGCCGCCGGCGACCACCGTGCACGAGGACGAGTTCTTGATCCGGTCGAGCGCCGCGGCGTGCCGGTCGAAGGCGCGCCGGTCGATCACCGCACCGCCGAAGTTGGTGAAGTCGGTGACGTCGCCGTAGGCGAGGGCGTCCGTGGTCGCCACGAGCTCGTCCTTGATCTGCGACCACAGGCTGGCCGGGACGTAGGCACGCGACGCCGCCGAGCACTTCTGCCCCTGGTACTCGAACGCGCCCCGCACCAGCGCCGTGCTCAGCGCGGCCGGGTCGGCCGACGGGTGGGCGATCACGAAGTCCTTGCCGCCGGTCTCGCCGACGACGCGCGGGTAGCTGCGGTACACGTTCTCGGCCACGGTCCGGTTGAGCAAGCGGAACACCGCGGTCGAGCCGGTGAAGTGGATGCCGGCGAGGTCCGCGTCGGCCAGCGCGACCTCGGAGACGGCCAGCCCGTCGCCGGTGACCAGGTTGATCACGCCGGGCGGCAGGCCCGCGGCCTCGAACAGGCGCATCGTGTAGTGCGCGGCCAGTTGCTGGGTGGGCGAGGGCTTCCAGAGCACCGTGTTGCCCATCAGCGCCGGCGCGGAGGGCAGGTTGCCGGCGATCGCGGTGAAGTTGAACGGGGTGATCGCGTAGACGAACCCCTCCAGCGGGCGGTGGTCGAAGCGGTTCCACACGCCGGCCGAGGAGCGGGGCTGGTCGGCGAGGATCTTCTGCCCGAAGTACACGTTGAAGCGCAGGAAATCGATCAACTCGCACGCGGCGTCGATCTCGGCCTGGATCGCGGTCTTGGACTGCCCGAGCATCGTCGCGGCGTTGAGCGTGTCCCGCCACGGGCCGCTGAGCAGGTCGGCCGCGCGCAGGAACACCGCGGCGCGCTCGGCGTAGGGCAGGTCCCGCCAGGCGGGGGCGGCGCGCTTGGCCGCGGCCACCGCCTTCGCGGCGTCGTCGGCGGTCGCGTTGTGCGTGACGCCGAGCACGTGGCGGTGCCGGTGCGGCTGCACGACGTCGATCGGCTCACCGGCGGCCATCCGCTGCTGGCCGTCGATCGTCATCGTCAGCTCGTGTCGCTCGCCGGCCAGCTCGCCTAGGCGGCGTTGCAGGCTCGCCCTCTCCGGGGTGTTGGGGGCGTATGAGTGCACCGGCTCGTTCACGGGCTCGGGCACGTTGATCAAGGCATCCATGAGGGTCTCCCACGTAGTCTCGGCAGCGTTGGCGAGGTTTTTCCTATCCTCCCACGCGCTCGGCGGCGGCCCGGAGTTGTCCACAGGCACGGTCCACAGGCGGGCTCGCGTACTCTCCTAGCTCGTGGGTGCGAAGCGTGCTGAGGTGGCGGAGAAGGCCGTGGAGACGTGGCGGCCGGCGCGCGCGGTGTTCGTGGCCGGGTTCGCGCTCGTGCTGCTGTTCCTGACGTTGTTCTCGGCGTACGGGCACGTCCCCGACGCCGCGGTCGCCGCGCTGGTACTGCCGGGGATCCTGGCCCCGACGCTGATCGCCGGGGCGGCCGTCGGGGTGCTGGCCGTCGGGCGGTTCGCCGCCGAGGCGCCGGTGCGCGGGCGCCTGCTGCAGGGCGGGCTCGGCGGCCTTCCCGTCGGGCTGGTCGCGATGGGCGGCATGCTCGCGGCGTACCACTCCGGCCCCTCCGTCGCCTACGTCGCCGTCACGGTGGCCGTCGCCGGGGTGCTGGGCGGCCTGGTCGCCGCGGCGCAGCCGGTCGGCGCGGTCGCGGCTGGCGCGGCGGCCGGCGTGCTGGCCTCCACGATCGGGCTCCTGGTGGCGTACTTCCAGAACGACCTCGTCGACCTCTTCGGCAACCAGGAGACGGTCGGGAGCATGGCCGACGCGTCGTACCGGCTCCAGCTCACGACGTCGATCGTCAGCGGCATTGCGGCCGGCGCCATGGCCTTCGGCTACCTGCGGCGCACCGGGATGGCGCTGCCATGGCCGTCGTACCCGCTGGCCGGCGCCATCCCCGGCCTGCTCACGCTCGGCGCGGCGCTGATCGGGTGGATCGGCGGCCTGCCGCTGTCGCACGCGGTCGCGAAGCAGAGCGAGTTCGACGCGGCCATCATCGCCAGCCGCCTGCCCGAGCAGGTCAACCACGGCCTCATCCTGCTGTTCGCGGGCGCGTTCGTGGCGATGATCCTGGTCGGCCGGACCCTCAAGCGCGCTAGCTGATCAGCTGGTCCAGCTCCGTCGGGTCGTACCACTCCAGCTCGTGGTCCTCGGCGCCGTCCACGGTGAACTGCGCGTCCGGGTCGCCCGCCTCGGCCTCCTCCACCACGTCGGCCGCGGCGGCGACGTCGGCCTCGGCGTCGTGCCCGTCCACGTGGATCGCCGCCACGGTGCTCAGCGCGACCCGGCCGGAGATCTCGACCTCGCTCGAGCCGAGGTCGAGCCCGTTCAGCTTCACCATCGCGCCCGGCAGGTCGGCCGAGAGCACGACCCGCCGGCGCGGCGCCTTCGCGTCGTGGCGCAGCATGCGCAGGGCACTCTGCGCGGCGCGCGTGAAGGCGACGTACTCCAGCTCCTCCTCGTCGCCCTCGGCGTACCACTCCCGCAGCGAAGGCGTGACCGCGTGCGCCTCCGTGGGCGGCGGCAGCTCGCCACTCTCCCGCAGTACGGCCAGCTGAGCGAGCGTTGCGGGCAGGTACACACGCGTGAGGTCCGTCGTCACGCTCTTGTCCTACACCCTTGCCCGGGTTTGGACACGCATGTCGGGCGTGTCGGATCGCTCGGCCGTTCCACGCGATCGTCGTAAGCATCGGAAAACGAACGATGGCAAACTGAGGCGATGGAGCCGCGATTCCTGCTCATGGCCGACGTTGCCGAGCAGTTGAACGTGTCGGCCTCGCAGGTGTACCACATGGTGCGCAGCGGCGAGCTGCCGGCGATCAAGGTCGGCGGCCGCGGCCAGTGGCGCATCGAGCGGAGCAAGCTCGAGGAGTACATCGAGCGCAAGTACGCCGAAACGGCCGAGTGGGTGCGCAGCAACCCCCTGGTCGACAAGGAAGACCCCGGCGACCTCGATTGACCTGCGGTTTTCTGACTTACTAACAAAACGACATTTCGGCTGTACCGCATGAATCGCCAACGAGCATCCGCCACGCGTCAAAGGACGAATCACCCCAAACCCCGCCATAGGCCAACGTAAGCCCACCCGGCCTTCTTGACGGCATCGCGCGCCCTCGATACAACAGATTCCGGAGGCAATCGAAAGCAAACGCAAGCATCGGGGGGCTTCTCATGACGGCGGTGACCGACAAACGTCCGACCCGCGGGCCGCGCGGCGCCACAAGACGCACCGGCAACGCGGCGGATCACAACGCCGACGACAACGCCTGTCACAACGCTGGTCATACGGCCGACACCGCCCACGTCGACGGGGCGGCACGGGCGGCTCGAACAGTTCGCACCGGCGGGACAACCCGCAGCGGTAGGACGCCCAGCATCGGCGCCAAAGTTCCCGGTGATGTCGTGGCTTTCAGCAAGGCTCCCGCACCGGAGCCCAGCACCGTGCGGCCGCGCGGGGCGGGCCCGCGAGTCGAGGCCGTTCCGGATCCGGCTCCGGGCGCCGAACGGGTCGTCGGGATCGACCACATCTCGAGCGGGGAGCGGGCCGGCCGCCCCCGTCGAGCTCGAGGCCCTGGGCGCCCCGGCGCCGCGGTCCGCGGGCTGCCGGCACGCACCGGCGAGTCGGCCGTCATCCTGCGCCTGCCGCCGCCACTCGACCCGCCGATCGTCGACCCCCCGCCCGCACCGGTTGTCCTCATGCCCGCCTACTTCATGGACCCGCTGCCATTCGAGTGGCCGCCCGGCTCCACGGCGGCGGCCCGCGAGCCCGCCCGCGAACCTCGCCGCCCGGCTCCGGTCGAGCCGCCGCGGACGCGGTCAGAGTCGTACCAGGCCGCCAAGCGGTTCGCGGCCCTGTGCGTGGAGATCCTCAACGGGTACCGCCCGCCGAGCCAACTCCGACCGCTGACCCACCCGCACCGGCTGGGGGACGTCAACGACCAGATCATGCGCCGGACGGTAAGGGTCCGCATGAACCCCGGCCAGGCGGCACGCAAGGGCAACCTGGTGCGCATCCGCCGGCTGCTCCTGACCGAACCCCTGGCCGGCATCGCCGAGGGCGTGGTCGTGCTCGAGCACGGCGCCTCCACCTGGGCCATGGCCGTCCGCTTCGAGAAGGCCGATCGCCCCGGCTTCGGAGTGTTGGGCTGGGTCTGCACCCTGGTCCAGGTCGTATAAGCCACCTCCCGCTACGGCGAGGTTCGGGCCGTCCCGGCACGGGGCGGGACGGCCCGGCCCCGCCGCCGCACCCGCCGCTCGCGCTCCGGGGAGGGACAGCAGCGAGCGGCGGCTCCGGAGAGCAGCCGTCCCGGATTCGGTGGGCCGGGACAGCACTCTCCACGGCGGCCATCGCGCCCAATCGTGCCGGGGCGCGATGGCCGCCACCCCACCACGCGTTCCCCCGGTGTGCTCGGTAGCTGAACGAAGCGGCGGGCGCACTGGGCACCAACCCACCCCTTGGCGCGGCCGCCGCGGCCCGAATGGGCCCGGTCCGCGGCGGCCGCCTCGAACCGAACCGCCGTCACCGCCAAGGACACAGCCGCGGCACACGTGGCCCGATCCGCGGCGATCGCCTCGAACTGAACCAGCCCGACCGCCCACAAACCCAGCCGACACGGCTCGCGTGGCCCGGTCGGCGATGATCGTCTGGAACTGAACCAGCCCGACCGCCCACAAAACCCAGCCGACACGGCTCGCGTGACCCGGTCGGCGATGATCGTCTGGAACTGAACCAACCCGACGCCGCCGCAGCCCTGCACGGCAAGGCGAACCGCCACAGGCGTGACCGCCGGTCCGAGCAAGCCCGGTCCACGGCGACCGCCCCCTACTCGCACAGACCCACCGCCACGAACGCGGCCGCCGCGGCTCGAGTGGGCCCGGTCCGCGGCGACCGCCTCGAACGGACCAACCCGCCCATCGCGAATGCGGCGCGCGCCTTGCTGCTCCTCGGTGGGGTGCTGACCGCAGCCACCTCGCTCCAACTGAACAGGCGCCACCGCCACGAGCGCGGCCGTCGCGCTCCCCCAGAGGCTCTTGCGGCGGCCGCCCCTCCCTCGCCGACCTATTCACTCGTAATGAACACGCCGCCGGCTCGGCCCGCCGTGGGGAACATTCGCCGCACCTGGCCGGGGTTGTCGCCGTCAGGTTGGACAGAGCGGCACGGCATGGTGCTGCATCGGCCGCAAGGGCCGTTGCCCGCTTGGGCGGTATCCCGTGTAGGTCCGGCCGGAGACGTGGCCGAGCCGGGGTTTACGGCGGCCGGACGTTCGTGCGGACGCAAGCCGAAGAGCGAAGAGCGAAGAGCTTCAAATTTCTAAGGGAGGAAGAGCAATGATTTGAGCCGGGTCCGGGGAGTCTGCGGACGCGACTTGTTGCCGTGGTTGCGCGCCGTCGGGGTTGAAGAGCGGGCCCCGACCCGCGCGGTCGCGGTCGGGCTTCGCCGCACGGATCTGCAGCCGAGCTCGCGGTCCGTCGCGACACGGTGACCTGTGGTGCGCCGCCGACAGCTCACGGCTCTCCCTGCAGATGATTTGGCGGACCTCAGCGCCGCCGGTTTCGTCGCGGCCGACGGGTGACACGCCTCCGCGCGAGGGAGGCGGCCTCGATCGCTGATGGATCGTCCGTATTGCCCTTCACCAGGCAGGACAAAGTCCAGGTATGAAGAGAGCCCCTCGCCGGGGGTCCGCCGGCAACGCACGGCCGGAACGAACACGAGCGGCGGACGCCGACCGCCCGACCGGCGCGAACACGAACAGCCGACACCCACAGCGTCCCGACCAGCGCGAACACGAACAGCCGACACCCACAGCGTCCCGACCAGCGCGAACACGAACAGCCGACACCCACAGCGTCCCGACCAGCGCGAACACGAACAGCCGACACCCACAGCGTCCCGACCAGCGCGAACACGAACAGC